>CAWLAJ010000040.1:0-19989 GCA_963854795.1 Deltaproteobacteria bacterium UBA4427
CCGCTCGACGCGATCCGTTCGAGCTGGGTCTGCATCAAGGCCTGTCGCTCCATGTCGTAGCGACGCCAGCTATTGAAGGTCGAGACCATTCGGGACGCGAGCTGCGGATTCGAATCGTCGACCGCCAACACGTGATCTGCCAGAAAGAGGTACCCCTCTCCGGACGACGCGTGGAATCGTACCTGATTCCCGGCACAAAAGGCCGCGATCAGCGAACGAACCCGGTTGGGATTACCGAGATTGAAATCAGGATGCCGGGTGAGTTCGCGCACTCGCTCGAGCGTGTCGAGGCGCGAGGAGCCGGCTTGAATGGCGAACCATTTGTCGATCACCAGTGGATCCTCGTGCCAACGATCGTAGAAAGCGCTCGTCACTTCTTCCCGCCGCGCGTGATCCTGCTCCGACAGGACCACGAAAGCGGCCTGAGCGTCAGTCATGTTGTCGGCCCCCTGGAATTGTGACCAGGCGGCTTCGATCGCCTCCTCGTCCGCGGTCGAAGCCAATGAATTGAGCGCGGCGTTTCGTAGCCGTCGTCGATCGATCGATGATCGTTCGTGGCGGTAGGGGCCCTTGGGCGCCAACCGTCGATAGGTCGACCAAAGCTGATCCGAATGCGCCCTGGCCAGGGCCACGCGCAGAAAATCACACGCCTCATGGATGGCGTCGGGCTCGATCACGTCCAATTCCTGGGCTACGACGCGCTCCCCCGGAAGCGTCAAAGCCAGCGCGCGAAGGGACCCGTCGAGATTCTCATCGCCGAGCAACCGGCCCCAGGCCGAGGAATAACCCGGGTCGAGTTCCGGCGTCTCCCCCGCTTGAATCTGCTGGGTGGCAGAAACGAGCAATTCGAGCGCGAGTTGTTGGCCGGCATCCCAGCGATTCACCGGATCTTCGTCGTGGGCCATCAAGAACGCGAGCGATTCGCGGCTGCGATCCATCTCGAATCGAACCGGCGCGGAGAACCCGCGCAGAATCGACGGCACGGGTTCCTCTGCGATGTCTTCGAAGACGAATTGCTCGACAGACTCGCGAAGCTCCAGGACGCGCGTGGTCGCCGCCGGTTCGCTCTCCGTATCGCCCTCCAAGCGCAGCGACATCGACGAACCATCCGAGCCCAGGAGACCCACCGCCACTGGGAGGTGAAGGGGCTGTCGCAATGCGGCACCGACGATCTCGAAAGCAGTTTCGGGGTAGTCTTGCGAAAGCGTCAGGACATAACGTTTTTGCTCCGCATCGTATTCACCCGCGGCGCGCAGACGCGGCGTTCCGGCCTGCGTATACCAACGTTCGAATTGCGAGAGGTCACGGCCGTTTGCGTCGGACATCGATGCACGAAAATCGTCGCAGGTGACCGCCTGCCCGTCGTGGCGATCGAAATAGAGGTCCAGGCCCTTCCGAAAGCCGTCTGTCCCGAGCAGCGTCGCGTACATTCGAATCACTTCGGCGCCCTTGTCATAGACGGTCGCCGTATAGAAGTTCTCCATCGAAATATAGGAATCCGGCCGAATCGGATGAGCCATCGGCCCTTCGTCCTCCGGAAATTGCCGAGAGCGAAGATCCTTGATGCCGGCGATACGACAAACCGGCATAGAGATCATGTCTTCGCTGAACCGCTGATCGCGATACACGGTCAGGCCCTCTTTCAAGGTCAGTTGGAACCAATCACGACAAGTGACCCGGTTCCCGGTCCAGTTATGGAAATACTCGTGAGCGATCACCGTCTCGATGCCTTCGTAGTCGTCGTCGGTTGCGGTATCGGGAAGCGCGAGGACATATTTCGAGTTGAAGATGTTGAGGCCCTTGTTTTCCATGGCACCCATATTGAAGTCGCCAACGGCCACGATCATGTAGATATCGAGGTCGTATTCCCGACCGAAGCATTCCTCATCCCACGCCATGGCACGCTCGAGCGATCGGAGCGCGTGCTCACACTGATCGACGTTCTGCGGCTCCACCCAGATCTCGAGACGCACAACGCGTCCAGACATCGTCTGGAACTCGCCCGAGTGACAGCGAAGGTTTCCAGCGATCAGCGCGAATAGATAACTCGGCTTCGGAAAGGGATCTTCCCAACGAACGCGATGGCGACCTTCGGCCAGCTCCTCTTCTTCGATCCGATTCCCATTCGAAAGAAGCACCGGGTACTTTTCTCGGTCCGCCTCGATCGCGACGGTATATCGCGCCATCACATCCGGCCGATCAAGAAAATACGTGATGCGACGAAAGCCCATCGCCTCGCACTGCGTACAAAAATTGCCGCTGCTCTTATAGAGGCCCGAAAGCTGGGTATTCGTTTCCGGGTGAATCGTCACCACCGTACGCAGTTCGAAGCGGCTAGGCGGCGATGGGACGATCAGCTCTTCGCCTTCGATCCGATATTCCGACTCGGCCAGGGCGCGCCCATCGATCTCGATTTCTTCGAGCGCAACCGATTCCCCAACCAGCACGAGCGGCGCGCGCTCGTCCGCGGCATCGCTTCGCCTTCGCAATCCAAGACGCGATTCCACGCGCGTTCCCTCCTCGCGGAGATCGAAGGAGAGGTCGACGGTGTCGATCAGGTAGTCGGGCACGCGGTAGTCGCTGCGCAAGACGGTCTTCGGCTTCGAATCGGTCATGGTCGGTCAAACTCCCAGGCGGAGAGGGTCGGGCGGCGATCGCAACGCAAAGTAGAAATTGGCGGATCCAACTGCAAGGCACTAGCTTGCGAAGATGACTGGGGGCATCGGATGACGAGCGTGGACGGCCGTGCACCCCGCCGAGCAGAGAGCCGCCGCAGGGTGCCCCCGAACCATCGGCCGGGTCGTTCGAGACTCCTCTCCCCTCTTCGTTCCGTTTCTCCGACCCTGACGACGGGCCTTCGGACCGCGTTCGTGGTCGTCGCCCTCGTCCTACTCGGATCGGGCTGCGCAAGCGAAGGGCGATACGACCTCGGAATGAGGCCACCTCTTCGAGTCGGGGTCTCACCGACCTATCCGCCCGTCATCTTCGAGCAGGACGGGAAGATCATGGGCATCGAGGCGGACCTCGCGCGGTTCGTCGGCGACGCGCTGGGACGCCGCGTCGAATTCGAACGCTTCGAGTTTCACGAGCTCATCGGTGCCCTCGAAAGAGGCGAGATCGACGTTGTGATGAGCGGAATGTCGATTACCTCCGAACGCTCAGAACGAATTCGCTTCACGATTCCCTACATGAAAGTGGGGCAGCTGGCCTTGATCCGTTCGAGTGAGCTCGTTCGGCTCGGCCGAAAGCGCTCGATTCATCGAAGTGGTGCACGAATCGGCTATCAGCGCGGAACGACCGGCGAGAAATTCGTCGCCAACAAGCTCGTGCGCGCGACCAGTTTCGCCTTTGACAGTGTGGCTTCCGGGATCCGGAGTCTGCGAGCCGGACGTATCGACTATTTCGTGCACGATGCCCCGACCATCTGGAAACTGGCCGGGGATCCGAGATCAAATGACCTACAAGGGCTCTACCGTCCGCTGACGGAAGAACATCTCGCCTGGGCAGTACGGCAGAAAGATCAGAAGCTGCTCACCCTGCTCGACACGACTCTGTCGCATTGGAAGCGTCAAGGGCTCATCGAGCCGATCGTCAATCGCTGGATTCCCGTACGCGTGACCCTTCACTAAAGGCGACCGGGTCCGCTAGCGACTAACGAAGGCTCAGTGCCTGGATCGTCAGGGAACGAATCGATCTGGCCGTCGGATGTCGCTTGCGAGCAGAAGCGAGCAAACGCACGGCTTCCTTCCCCTTTCCATTCTCAAGAAGAATCTCGGCGACACCGACCCACGCGTCCAGCTTGCCGGGAACGACCACGCAGGCCTCGCGATAGAGAACGAGCGCCGCATCGCTCCTGCCGAGCCATTTCCAGCGCGCCGCTTCGCCTAACAACGCGCGGCCCAACAGAGAAGGCAGGCCTCGACGATCTGGATCGAGCTTCGAAAGCGCACGAGCCGCGACCAGCGCGGACTCGGTCTTCTTCTGGTCGAGGCGACCTCGCGTCGCGCCCTCGAGAGAACCCGCGTAGACGTCTCGCGCTTGCCCTCTGAATAGCTCGCGATCCACCTTCGACAGGCTGGTCAAGCTCCGAAGGGCGCCTTCCGGATCCCGGGCCATGAGCTGCGCTCGCGCTTGCCCGAGCCATGCGCGGCCGAAGCGTGCGTCCGTTCGGAGCGCCTCCGCGAAATGCGTCTTCGCGGACCGCCAATCACCCTCAACGAGCGCCGCCTCACCAAGTTCCGTCGGCGTCGGAGGTGGCCCGCTGGCGCATCCCTGCGCCAGGAGTGCGACCAGTAGGAGGGGAAGAAGAAGCCAGCTGCGCGTGGACATCATGGAATTCCCTTAGGGCGAAGGCCCGAACTCTCCTCTCTACATCGGACCGCCTCACGACGCGCTTGAGAGGCGGTCCACAAGCGAAGACAAGCTCTCCCGAAGCATTTGGGGCCGGCAAGACCGCGGCAGGGTCCCCGCTGCGTCGAACTCATCGTTTCGGGTCGAAACTGCCTACGATGGCCGCGACGGGTCGAAGGGGGTCTCCCCTTCGAGGAGACGTTCGAAGATCCGAACCATGATCTCGACTTCGCTGATCGGAACGAATTCGCGAGAGGTATGGGCGACGTCGATCGATCCCGGTCCCAATACGACACCGGGAATCCCAGCCCTCGCAAACACGCCCGCATCGGTTCCGAAGGCCACATGGTCACATTTGGGCGACAAGCCAACCGACTCGAGCGCCCCGGCAGTCGCTCGCGTGGCAACCGAGTCCGCCGGTGTCTCGAGCGGCGGTTTTTCTTCCGTGCAGGACTCGACGCGGACGTCTGCTTCGACCCCGGCCCTTTCGAGACTCTCCTCGATCTCGGCTCGCACTGCTTCCGGACTCTCGCCGGGCAAGGTTCGACGATCGACCCAGATCTGTGCTTCGTCGGGCACGATATTAGGCGCCTGCCCGCCCTGCACGATTCCGATCGACAGAGTCGCGGGGCCGAGTTCGGGATGCGGCTTTTCGAGGAAGATCTTTGCGCTGTCCTCGATCGCCAGAATGGCCCGAGCAAGCAAGACGATTGCATTTCGGCCCGCCGTCGGATCGGAGCTATGGCAGGCACGTCCACGCGCGCACACGCGTGCATGAATGACACCCTTGTGCGCATTGATCAGGCGAAGTTCTGTCGGCTCGGTCGCCAACACCCAGTCGGGCCGACGGGATCCGAGATGCGCCAGCACGTCGGCGACTCCGATGCTGCCGAGTTCCTCGTCTGCCTCTCCGACGACGATCACGTTTCGCTTCAGGCGCCCGCGCTCAAGCACGCGCTCGAGGGCTTCGAGCAGCGCCGCCATCCCGGCTTTCGTATCGCACGATCCGCGACCGAGTAGATGATCCGCTTCGATCACGGGATCGAAGGGATCGATCACCATCCCGTCGACGGGCACGGTGTCGAGATGACTCGCTACGAGCAGCGTCTCCGCATCGGCGTTCGCGGTGGCTTCGGCAACCACACTGGTGCGGCCTGCACGACCCACGAGCTCCGAATCCATTCCCAGCTTGGAGAGTTCGCGCGCAACGTGTTCGGCCATTGCTTGCTCCCCGGTGATTTCGACGGGCAGATCGTCGCGACCCATCGGATTCACGGACGGAATCGCGATCATGTCCCGCAGATGCCGGATACAGGGTGAAAAGTCGGCCATGCACAAGGCTCCATGCGGCGACGAGGGGGGAATTGATCGAAGTCGCCCATGGCGATTCTACCGACGAGGCGCAGTTGAAGCCAAGATTCGGGGCAAACGTCTAGAACGAGTCGAACCGTGCTCAGCCCGTCAGGCGGCCAACCGACGGATTCGGGCGGATGCCACGCCGCAGACAGGCCAAGCAGGCTCCAACCCGTCTCAGCGAGATTCAGAACCCCGTTGGAACGATCGAGAACGTCGTCGGCTCCCGCCTCCATGGCCGACCGTCGGTCGATCGCGCGGGAAGACGAAGACCAGATGGCGAGCCTCACATGCCGCGTTCTTTCGTCTCGACGAAATTGGCGACAAATGCCGAAGGCGCTCAGTCCGGAGAGTCCCGCATCGATCAGAATCCATGATGAAGAATGACTGTTCGGGGCAATATCAGGAGTGTGATCTCCTCATTTCACCTAGGAGCCTGACCCAAGACTCTCGTGGGAAGCCCAGGTGTCGAGACGCGCCGCTGGGAAGGCGCGGGGGGGTTTTGATGAGCAGGGCTCGACTCGAGCCGCCCGCTAGAGGCGTGCGTGTCGCAACTCGCTCTCGAGGATGGCGACGCAACCGATTTCCTGAAGCGAATCGATCACGCTCTGGGTCCGGATCTTCTCCACCAGCACCTTCACGGAGAGCCAGGAATCGTCCTGCAATGGGCTGATCGTCGGAGAGGAAAACCCGGGCGTGATTTCAACAGCCGCATCGATCTTTGAAGCCGGACAATTGAACTCGAGAAGCGCATAGCGGGCCGCCGCGAGAACGCCGTCGATTCGGCGAATCAACTGTTCGCAGAGTTCGCGGTCGCGCGGCTCGGCCGTCCCGATCAAGACCGCCTCGGCTTCGAGCACCCGATCGATCTCGATCAGGTCATTCTCGACCAGACTATTGCCTGTTTCCACGATCTCGACGATGGCGTCCACCATGCCGAGCAAGACCATGACCTCGACGGCACCCTGGATCTCGATGACGCGGACGTTCTCGACGCCCTTGCGGTCGAAGTACTCTCGGGCGAGACGAACGAATTTGGCACCGACGACGCGACCTTCGAGATCTTGCGCCGTACGGTAGGGCGCGTCCTTGTGAACGGCGACCGAGAGCCTGCATCTCCCGAATCCGAGCCGACGATGCTCGAGGACATCGACGCCCTTTTCGATGACCTGATCGCTGCCCGTGACGCCGAGGTCGACGACACCCTCGGCGACCAGAACCGGAACGTCAGCGGTATTCGTGAAGATGATTCGCGTTCCCGTGTCGGTGCAGACCGAAAAGAGGCGGCGGCCGGATACGCGAAATTGCAGACCCGCGCGTTCGAGCATGGACAAAGCGGCTTCCCGCAGACGCCCCTTCGAGGGAATGGCGATGCGAAGTCTCTCGTCGGGAATCATCGAGGATCGTCCTCGTCGCGACTTCGCCGAGCGGCCTTTTCTTCCAGACCTCCTACCCCAAAACGTGCTTCTAATTCCGCGTAGACCGAAGCGGGCTCGACACCGCGGGAAGCCATCAAGACCCAGACGTGAAAGAGCAGATCGGCGACTTCACGAGTCAGCGCCCCATCACTCTCACTTCGTGCGGCCTGTACAACCTCTTCCGCCTCTTCCCGCACCTTGGCGGCCATCTCGTCCCACCCGCCCTCGAGCAGACTCACGACATAACTCTCGTCCGGCCGTTCGTCTCGTCGCGACCGAACGAGTTCGTAGAGTCGATCTAGAATTTGCATCGAACCGGTCACTCCCGAGGATGTTCCGCGCAGCCGAGCTGCCCGATCCTTCGGTAGGTCTCCGCCGTCCACTCCGGTCTTCGGGAAAAGAGATCATGAAATAGATCGCACTTTTCACCCTGACCCAGTTCGGGCTCGGCGTCGACTGCGGCAATGACCTGGTCACGCGAAAGCCTGGTCTCGGCGATTCGAATTCCCCCACCCGCCTCGGTATCGAAAATGATCATGGAGGCGACCTCGGCCTCCTGCTCGCCGATCGCTGTCCCCGGTATCCACGGATCCCAATTGGGGAGATCGCCCTCGCTGCCCCGTCCTGGTCGACCGTTGCGGGCGAACTCCGCCCAGTAGCTCATCATCTTCGCGGACAAACTCTCGCGTGTTGCCGCGGTCTGCTCATCGAAGATCAGGCGATTGAAGAGCGGATCGCCAAGATCGAATGTCCCGAAGACGAAGGGCAGCTCGAAGCCATGGGCGGCTCCGAGAAGGACGGATAGATCGCCACCAAAGTAGCTTGGCAACTCGTCCCAATCGAAGCGGTAGGCGAAGACCTCCGCGAGACCCGCATGCGAAAACGCCGAAGCGGGCCGCGTCACGCCCCGGATCGTCCGGAGATCACTGTGATAACGCGCCCTTCTTTCGTAGTCCTCTGGATCGAGGATTCGAAAGAAGATTCCAAATCGCTGTCGAACATGGTCTTCGTCGCCAAATAGCGTGAGCTTCATTTCATCCCGATTGCTACCGAGCATGATCGGTACTCGATTGAAGCGTCCTTCGCGAAACTCGGTATTCCATTCGCTGGTCGGTAGTAGCGCGCCATCGCGAATCAGCCCGGGAACTTCCAGAGCCGTGGGACGATCGGGATCCCGGTAGACCTCCATGATCTCCCGAGCCGATCTGCCGAGTAGAAAATCCGCCAGGTCGGCATCGAGGAGCGAGGCCGCATATCCCCGCGCGGCATCGCGATCGGGCACGACACCGGCCTCTTCGAGTAGAGCGACGACGACTTCTGCGCTGCTATGTCGCTGTCCCGGGATTTCCGCAGAAACTTCGTTTTCAGCTTCGCCGCGACTGACGGAATCCGTCGAGCCACTTTGGACGATCGCCCGCTGGAAGAGACCTCGAGCGGAGTCGATCAGCAGCATCGCCAGGACGTTCGTCCCTCCCGCGGACTCGCCAAAAATCGTCACGTTATGCGGGTCGCCCCCGAATTCGCTGACATTGGACTGCACCCACTCGAGCGCTCGCACCTGGTCGAGAGTTCCGAAATTCCCCGACGCCTCCAATCCGTTCTCGGCCGACGCCCGAAGTCCGCGATGAGAAAACCAGCCAAAGGGTCCCAGTCGATAGTTGAAAGACACGACGACGACTTGCTGGGATCCAGCGAGCCGCGCACCGTTGTACATTGCCGAGCCACTGTGCCCGATGCGATTGCCGCCGCCATGGAACCACACCATCACGGGTAGGCGACTCGCGCCGGTGACCACCCGTTCGGGCTCCGAACGTGGCGCCCAGACGTTCAGGTAGAGACAATCCTCGGAGCCGGCGAGACCGTCGGGGTCCTCCGAGGGGACTCCCCCGATCTGGGTGGCGAGCTGCACGCAGGGCGAACCGAAACTCAGAGCGTCGAGGGTGTCGGCCCATGCCTCGGGATCCCGGGGAGCCCGCCAGCGCAGCGCGTCGACGGGAGGCCGCGCATAGGGCACGCCAAGCCAGGCATGTGTGTCGTGTTCGGCGGCGAAACCGAGGACGCTGCCCAGGGCGAGCAAGCGCTCGGAAGACACATCAGCGATCTGTGCAATCGGCTCAATTGACGGATAGGCCAACTCGCGAAGCGCGACGAAACCAAGGACCGCCAAGAGAATGATCCCAGCGAGCACGACACCCATCCAGCGCCATCGATTCCCGCCCCCACCAGACTCTTCTGACTCGCCGCCGGTCTCCCGACCGGAGTCTCCCCTGGCCTCCGCCGTTTTCTTTGCGGTCTCTACGCCCATTCTTCTGCCCGCCGGGCGAGGTCGCGGATTGCGATCTGGCGGCCCGAATCGTCAGCCTATCACGTTCCATCCTGCCCGGAAGCGCAGAGCTTCCCGTCGCCGATCACCGCGGGCCATTCCATGACCTGGCTTCCCTCGCCGATCCGCGAAGAAGACGATCTCGCCGAGGTTGATGTCCACACTCGTCGAGTCGCGCCGAACCCTCGCCGCGCGGCCACGCGGGAACTCGATGGACGCTTGCGATCGTCACACCGATTCCGGTCGCCAGAATGGGACGAATCCAGACCGGACTCTCTACGAAACGTGCGACCCGTCAACGACGGAATCAAGAGAGAAGGCAGCCTCGCGATCGCCGTGTCGATCCTCGAGGGTTCCGAACCCGCGATCACCCAGTTTCTCGACAGTGGCGTCAAGTCATTGTTTTCAATTGATTATCAGTTCGGACTAAACTCGTCTTCCCTGCGCAGCGGAGGCCACCCGGTAGTGGAGCCGCTCGCCAGCCCAGAACACTTCGAGCCCGCGATTGCCGCAACCGATGGTGTCCGGCCCTTGCCACTCGACCGCTTCGAGCCGGATTCGATCGCGATTTCGCGGCAGGCCATAGTAGTCGGCGCCATGGAAGCTGGCGAAGGCCTCGAGTCGATCGATCGCACCGGCGCGATGGAAGGCTTCGGCGTAAGCCTCGATCGCAATCGGTGTGCTGAAGATTCCGGCGCAGCCACAGGCCGATTCCTTCTTCGCTCGCTCATGGGGAGCGCTGTCGGTTCCTAGAAAGAAACTCGAATCTCCACCGATCGCCGCCGCCACCAGCGCCGCGCGATCTCTCTCGCGCTTCAAGACCGGAAGACAATAGTGATGCGGTCGGAGTCCGCCGTCGAAGATCGCGTTGCGCGTGAGCAAGAGATGTTGCGGCGTGAGGGTGGCGGCGACGCGCGCCGGCGACTCAGCGACGAAGGCGGCGGCCTCTTCCGTCGTGATGTGCTCAAAGACCACTCTCAGTCCTTCGAATCGTTCGATGATGGGACGAAGTGTTTCGTCGAGAAAGATGCGCTCGCGATCGAAGACATCGATCTCGGGCCCGATCGCTTCGCCGTGTACCAGGAGGGGCAGCCCCGAATTCTCGAGCGATTCAAGAACGGGATGGAGATCCTCAAAACCGGTGACACCCTGTGATGAATTCGTCGTCGCACCCATCGGATAGAACTTGAGCCCGAAAATCAGCTTCGACGCGGCAGCGGCCTCGACCTCATCTGGCGTCGTCGAACTCGTGAGATAGAGCGTCATCAATGGCTCGAAATCGAGACCGGCCGGCAAGGCGGCAAGAATGCGCGCCCGATAAAGCCGCGCCTCGGCCACGGTCGTCACGGGCGGATCGAGGTTCGGCATGACGATTGCCCGCGCGAATCGCTCAGCCGTATAGGGAAGGACGCGCGACAACAGCTCGCCATCTCTTAGATGAAGATGCCAATCGTCGGGTCGCACGATTTCGAGGGTCTGGATCGGGTCGCTCGTATCGATGGTCTGGCTCGAACGGGTGCCACCCGCTCGCCTCCGGATGTCTGTCTGAGAAGCCCAGCCAGCATACCCGGCTCGTTGCGGCGATTCAGCCCCCGGATCCGTCATCCTTGTGTTCTCCGAGACTTCTCGGTTTCGCGCGCAGCAGGTCCTGAAACTCGATGGGCGGGCATGGACGTCCGAACCTGGGCAGCGATCGCGGGCGGCAACATCGGCGAAAGCTTCTGCATCGAAATCGAGGGCGGTGGGCGCGCCTTCCTGAAACACTACCGTGGCGGCGCACCGGGAATCGCGCTCGCAGAGGCGCGGGAACTTGCCTGGCTGGCCGAAGCCCGAGCGATCCGGGTCGCCAGCGTACTCGCCGTCGGAAACGATTGGCTTTCCCTCGACTGGATCGACTCTCAACCTCCCGCTCCCGACTACAACAAACTATTGGGACACGAACTCGCCGCGCTCCATAGCGCCGGCGCGTCCGGTTTCGGGTGGAGCCAGGACAATTCGATCGGGCGCCTTCCTCAGATCAACACGCAGCTCGACAGCTGGGCTTCCTTCTACTCGGATCGAAGGATCGCGCCGCTCAAGCAACGCGCCGAGGATCTGGGACTGCTCACCCGCGCGCTGGCCGGCCGCCTCGACGAACTGATCGACGCGATTCCCCAGCTCGCTCACGTTTCGGAGCCCGCCGCACGCCTGCACGGCGATCTATGGAACGGGAATATCCTCGCGGATGAGAACGGAGCGCCCTGCCTCCTCGATCCCACCGTCTACGGAGGACACCGCGAGATCGACCTCGCCATGATGAAACTCTTTGGTGGATTCGATGCGAGCGTATGGAGCGCCTACGAGGAAGCCCTGCCGCTCGAGCCCGGAGCGGAGGCACGCGTGCCTCTCTATCAGGTCTATCCGCTGCTCGTTCACGTCTGCCTTTTTGGAAAGAGCTACCTCGCCCCGCTGTCCGAGGCCCTCGATGCCGTGATGCGTTAGGCGATCACTGAAATCGGTCTAACGTGGACTGGCCGGTGACCCCGCCGGCGCGTCCGCAACAATTGCGAAGGATTGGGCCACTCCGCTTCCCCACTGGTCCGTAGCACTCACTTCCACGTCGAATCGACCGCGCTGATCACTCGTCGGACGCCACTGGACGAGGCCACTCTTCTCGTGGACCGTCATGCCATCGGGTCCCGACAGGAGCTGGTAGGTCAGCCTCGCCTCGGGCTCTTCGCTTCGAGCGCCAATCTGGTAGCGGAACAGCCCGGCTTCGATTCCGGCCAAGGGTTTCGAGGAGATCGCGGGCGCGGCACCCCGAGTAAGGACGACGGCCGGGCTCGATACGAAGCGAGATCCTCGACCCCCCTGATTCGCTCGAGCGCGAAGGACGACGACGTCGCCCGGGGCGTAAGGCTGTGTATCGAGTTCCTCCGACGAGCCGACGACTTCTCCGTTGACCTTCCATTGGAGCTCGAAGTCTGCGCGACCGGAGTCATCGTTGGTCATCTCGACGACAGACGTCAAAACGACGCCGGGTTTGGTTCCTTCGGATGAGTCGATCGCGACGAGCGAGATCGCCAGCGACGGACGTGTGATTTCGAAGGCGCGGATCAACGGCTGGCTCTTTCCATGACCATCGGAGGCGGTCGCGATGACTTCGAGCCGGCTCCCCGGCCGGAGACCCGACGTATCGAAAGTCGCGCCCTCGCCGAGCTTCCGACCACGAATGGTCTGCCAGCGGTAGTGGACCGTGGTTGCATCTCCGTCGGGATCCGTCACGCGTGCGGCCGCTCGGATCGGTCGGCCGGGAGAGGGTCGCTCCGGGCGGAGCGCGATTTCACTGATTGCGGGGACGCGGTTCGCGGTCGGGCTCTCTGAATCGGCGGAAGCCTGTGGGGCCACCATCGATTGCATTCTTTGCTGCCCGTCCTCATCGCCACCGCAGCCGATGAACGCGCCCACGACAATCGCGATCGTTGCGAGCCTGGCTGTGATCCAGAAATCGCGGACCTTGCTGTCTGTGTTCATGATCGCCCCTCCGCAGTCATGCTTCTAGAAACTCATTGCCGGATTGACCTTGAGACGCTTGATCTCCGGTTGGCTATCGCGGCCCCTCTTTCGCGTCCAGATTTCTACGAGATCCGCAGAGGTATTCGAATCGACGCCGTTGATCTGGCTGAGGGAGATCCGATCGCCGCCGGCATCTTCGAGGTTCGCGTTCTGTGGCACGAAGTAGACGACTCCGCCCGCCGTCAGCGTCCGGTTCGCGACATCCACCGCTTCAACGATCGTGAGCTGACCTCCACCCTTGGGCATCTTCCACTTGCGATCCTTCGCGGCCGCATCACTCACCGCGAATAAACACAGCATCAGACCCGCGAAGACCACTCTGAAAATTCGTCGCTTGCTATCCATTGCCATCTTTCGTTCCTCCCGGCTTCCGATGCCGCATTGCGCAGCTTCGGAGGCCGTCATCCGATTTCGTTCCTGCGTAACCGTCCCACCCTTGGAGCGAACGCATTGCTTCGGGTCCTCGTCAGTCCAGCTCTCGCCAATAGAGTGTTCCATGCTCGGAATCCGACGTACCACTATGGATATTGATCAACGCGCCATCCTGCTTGCTGATGATCAGTCGGTTGCCGCCTTCACCGGGTGCGATCGAAAGACGTGCATCCGTCGGCATGCCCTTGCCCAGGTCCATGGTTCTATCCGTTCCCGCGATCGGGCTGGTCGGACTCGGTGGGCCGAAGAATCCCTGACCACATTTTGCCAGGAAGCCGTAGAGAGTCGCGATTCCCGCTGGCTCACAGACATTCGATAGGTCCGGCATGAACGTCGAGAGGAAGAAGAATGAAGCGAAGACCTCACTATTGGTTACGAATTTCTCACCGTCGACGAGTTCGAAGAAGTAGCCTTCGGGCTCGACCGCTGGGCAATCATCTTCGAAGGGCGTGATGTCCGTCAGATCGCCGGCCGTCGTTTCGCGTCCATCGATGACGGCCCACGTGCCCGTATCCCAGACGTCTCGATCCTTGAGCATATAGAAACGATTCAGCAGGTCGCAGCCTTCCGCACTCGTACAGTTCAGGTCCGAACGCTCTCCTGAACCGATGCCGACATGCAGAATTCCGCTGACGATCGTCGCGCTCGGCGCGAAGTAGAAGCTCCGAGCATGATCAGTATCGGGTCGACTCGGGTCGTCATCGAAGAATTTTCGAAACGTCCAGTTGGGCTGATAGAGCTGGCTGCTCGACGGGTTCGCCGTGCCGCGCTCTCGGATCACCCATTTCCAGAGGTTTCCGCCGAGGTCACCGATGAACACGATGTCGGCAAAGCCATCGCCGTCGTAGTCCAGAACGCCGGGACTCGAAGGCATCGCGTAGTACATATCGCTGATATCACCCGTCGCGGTTCCGAATTTTCGAACGGCTACCGGCAGCCCGGTTTCGATGTTGAGCATCATGATTCCACGACCCTTGAGCGCATTGATGTCATAGAGCGCGGCGTCATTCGGATCACTCGTCGGGTCATAGCCAAACCCGAAGATCGCGACCCACGTCTCTTCCATGTCGCCCATGGTATTCTCGAGCTTTATGCGGGTGATCACGGGCTGCGACCAGGTCTGTCCGATATAGGCACGCCATGCGGTATCGCTCTCGATCGGGAACTCCCACATATAGGCGGGGTAACCGGCCAATGAGGGGTCCGTCACATCGAGCGCAAGATAGTGCTCGGCACCCTCCCGCATGCCCGTGATGAGCACGGTCTTCCACTCGCTTGCCGTCTTCGCGTCGTTGGGATCGCTATTGCTGTCTTCCCAGACGTCGGCGACAGCCGGAGATCCATCGACCGTCAGAGAGTGAAGCGTCGCATCATCCTTCGCGAGGTTCATCACCTTGGAGCGCGCGCCCCAGGGCATGAAGCCGAAGAGCTCAACGCCGGTGCCCTCGTCATAGAGGCCGGTGCCCGCCTGGTAGTCGCCGGCATTGAATCCATGGATGAAGCCGTCGTTCGCGCCGGTGATGATGACACGATCACGCTGGGAATGCGTCGGATCCTCTGCGAACTGATTGTAGGAAAGTTCCGCGAGATAGCTGTTGGGCGGACCGACGACGACCGGGTTCGCATGAAAGATGTCTCCCAGACGGTCAGGCACCGTCGAACCGTCTTCGATACGCGTGCGATCGACACAACCCTGGAAGTCATCTCCACCGCCGGCGTCCAGACCGGTTCCCCAATCACAGCCAGCGATGAACGAGACAACCGCCTCGTCGAGATCGCTGGTCGACGTCACGTTGGGCGAAGGCGGGTAGTCGGAGACACTTCCGAGGCTGCCACCAAGATCGGCGGCCGTGATCAGGAGATCCCAGGTTTCGATCTGCTGACTCGATCCCGTATCCGTCGAGACTCGAAGATTTCGGTCGTTCGCCGCGGGCATCTCCTTGGAGGCGTTCCAATAGGGCGGCGCCAGATCTTCCGAGAGAAAGGTACCACTGGTACAACTGCTGGGATCGATCAAATCGGTGAGCGCGCAATCTCCATTCCTATCCAGGATGTAGCCCTCGACCGTGATCTTGTAGCTGCGAAGCAGCCCGGGCCAAAAGGGACGATCGCTGGTCGGCTGGAAGAGTGTGGCGTAGAGATTGCCACCGTCCGCGGTTCGGGCGGCGGGCACCGTTGCTGCCGAAAAGCCCTGCGACTTCGAGATGATGTCTTGAACGGAGTCGACAAGGGCTTCCGTCAATTCCTCGGCCTGGTTGCCATTGAAATAGAGACCGTTGCCGTTGATTGCCGTCTTCTCGAGCAGAGAGTTGACGGGGCCCGTCGTCGTAAATCCAACGGTATAGACGTCCACTAGATTTTCCGTATCCGGATAATCGGGTCGACAATCGGTCTCCTGCATGAAGAGAGCAATATCGTCAAGATATCCGCTGCCCGAGCTGAAAGTCCACGGCGGAACACCGACTTCGGGTGTGGAATCGGTCCCGATGTCGGGATCACCGACGGCGTCCGGTGCGTAGTCGCCGATCAACTCCGGATCGAATTTCGAGAAACCCTGCGTATTGCTACCACTCGTGGAAAAGTCATCCGCGGTCGGCTCGCCGTCCGTGATCATGATGACGAAGTTCTTCTGACATTCCTCGACGATCGGATCGTCCGGCTGGCTCGAGGTGGTGGACGTATAGTCGCCATTCCACGTGTTGTAGACATAGGCGGGAAACCGCGTCGTTCCGTCTTCTCCGTATGGGATATCAGACGTATCCCGCGACATGAAGTACGTGTAGATCTTGAAAAGCGTCTCGGCCAGAGGCGTAGAAGTCGCCGCATCCAGGGAGTTGATCGCGTTCTCGAGATCCGTTCGGTTGTTGCTGTACTCGTCGACCGGTGCGTTGATGAAGCCGCCGTAGGAGTAGCGGTGGAATTGCGCGATGCCGAAGCGAACGCGATCCTCATAAACGCCGCAGTCTCCGAGATAGGCCGGGCAATCGGTGTTGGTCTGGTAGATCACGTCTCGCGCGATATCGCGCGCAGCCGTGATCCGGGAAATCTTGAACTTGGCGAACGTATCCCCGTCGATGTAGTTGATGCCATTTGCGTCGTCGTCGACATCCGCGAGGATCTGCGGCGCGGTCATCTCTTCTCCGGGGTCGCCGTAGGTCGTCACGTTGTCCGAGTCGTCGATGCTGAACAGAAACTCGACCCAACCCGGGTAGTGCCAGGTCATGTTTCCGTAGCCCTCGTTGACTCCATCGCTATAGAGTTTTCGTTCCTGTCCGCAGAATTCTCGCTCGACGTAGCCCTGGAATGGATGGTCTGACGTATTCGAACTCGCCTGCCAGCCGGGCGCACCGGACCAGGTCGCCAGGATGCAGAGTTCCGCCCAGCAATAGCGCCACGTGAGATCCCCGTTGTCGTCCGAAATCTGCCTCCAGCCCGAGCTTCCGCCTCCGTTGTAGCCATCCGGCAGGACGTCACAGGTCGGAGCGAAGGTCGTGGCATCGAAGGTCTGATGCTCCATGATCGCGTTCATCGAACCAGAGTTGTCGACCATGAGCACGACATTGGGTGCAATCTGGGTCGAGAAGATGTCTTCGTCGCCGGCCACTCCCGGGAGCGCACTGCCAACCAGAATCAAAGCACTTGCCAAAGCCGTTCGCAGAAATCGCTGATTGAATCGAGTCATGGTCTTCTCCGTTTTGATCCGCGTGTAGATGAATTCGTGCGTGGGTCCCGAGTTCGCAATCCCGGGGACCGAAGCGGTCGCCTAATAGCCGACCGCGAGTAGTCGAGTCGCAACGAGCTCAAGTCGTTTCTGATCACCAGATGGCGATTGGCCAACGACATTGATCTGCCACTTCGTGTGGTTGTATTTGGTTCCACCAATCGTCATGTTGCAGCCCTCGGTACATTGAGCACCCTCGCCGATGTATCCGATCGCGTCCGTCGTTGGAGGCGTCGGGTCAACGAAATAGATGGGCTGCTGGCCGGTGACAAACTCTCCCGGCTGCGAAAGCTGGATCGGATTGGCCTGATCTGGATAATCGGCCGGATAGGTCGGAAGCTCGGTTCGACCACCCATACCGCGAACGACGTCTCTGGCGTCGGCAATGGCCGCTTCGGCCGCGTAGAAGGCAATCTGTTCTTGATTCTGGAAGCCAGCCACGCTGCCATCGGTGGCGACCGTCTGCATGGTCGACAGAGCCAGACCGGAGACCGTGATCAGGAGAAGGACCGCCAGCATCAAGGCGACACCACTCTCCCTCTTGGAATTATGTCGAAGTCGTTTCGCGTTCATTAGATACTCCCCAAAGTGCCGACATTACGCGGACGAACCGTCGTCACGATGACCCGCCGACGAAATCCGTCGGGACCGCCAAGCGGCGCGACACGGTTTTCGAAGGTGAAGAAATTTCCGTTGGGGAAGTCCGGATCCGTTGCACGAGTCCGAACCACCAGGGACATACGAACTTCCTTCAGCATCGAGTTGTCCCAGTTGATTCCGTTGTAGACGTTGCCGGCGAGCGTTCCTGGCTCTTCGGCCGTCGCAGCGTCGATCACGCCGTCGTCATCCACATCGAAGAAGAACGAAATCTGAATGTCGTCGACACCCTGAGCAAGCAGGTCTCCGTTTCGCTCGAGCCTGCCGGTCGCGATCGCTCCATCATTGATCCGATAGTGGGCGGCGGGAACGATGACGATCTCTTCTTCAGGGTCGGATGCGGGGATATGCGCAATCAGGTTGCCACCCGTCTGACTGATCGTGATCTGCGTAGACGAGGCCGCCACCACGATTCCGCAAGCCGCTCCGCGGTGTGGATTGGCCATGTCGCCCAGGATGAAGCCACCGCCCACGCGGAAGTCCGCCTCCGCAATTCCGTTTCCGTCGTTGTCGTAGAAGAAACTGCCATCTCCATCGAGATCACTCGTCGCGGGATCGAGATTCAAGACGAATGTCGTCGGCAATCCTGGATTGGCCGTAGGCCACGCGGTCGTGACCCTGGCTCCGAGATCCCCGGCTCGTTCGTCGTCGGGAACGATCGGCTCCGTCTCGGACACGAAGAGTTCGTCGCTCGCGACGGTAGAGTCGATGCCACAGACGCTGACCGCATTCGGAACCATGAATCCGGCCATGCGGATCTCTCGTTCGATGAGGTGCGAGATGGCACGAGTACTCTGCTGAACTTCGACGACGTTCTCCGTCACGATCGAGGTCTTGTGCTGTCTCGTCAGACTCTCGAAGACACCAATGATGACGATCGAGAGCAGCGAAACCGCCAGCATCAATTCAATGAGCGTGAAGCCCCGGCGGCTCCGATGATTGCGTGAGGGGATCATCATTCATCCACCTTCCTGAGCCGCGCACTGGTAAGCACCACCGACCGATTCTGTCGTTTTCCGTCGCTCCAAAGGACACGAACTTCAACGGCCTTGATCGTGAGCGCCGCGTTGTTCGTGATTCGTTCCGATTGCGCGTAGGTCTGTGCCTGCATCACGATGTTCGTGGGAGCCGTCCACCCCCCGGCGGTGTCGGCCAAGGCCGCGGAAGCCCAGGCTTCTCGCGTCAGCGCTTCGACCCGATTTCTCGCTATCGCACTCGCGGCCGAGAGATGTTCGCCACCGCTGCCCTCGGTAATCGCCCTCACTTGCAGGGCCGCAACGCCCAGGAGACCGAATGATAGAATGACCATGGCGATCATGATCTCGACGAGGCTCATACCGCCTCGGCGCTCGCGTCGGCGCGAGGAAGTTCTTTTAGTGATTTCGTTCACAGTGTCCATCCTCCTGTCGCAACATCCCAGGTATGCACGCGTACTCCACCGAGTGGTGATAACGTGATCGCGTAATCGCGGTTGGCCGTCTGCAGGTAGATGGTTCCACCACCCGAACCGAGCTGGCCGCTATTGCATGCGTTGTCGATCGCGACGGGAACGCCGTCGGGCCGAAACTGCACCCAAGTCATGTTCGGCGTGCCATCGGGCGCGCGGAAACTCGATCCGGCGGCAGGAATTGCGGTAACCGCATCGTCATCCGGCGCTTCAGTTGCCGCCGGCGGAGCATTCGCGCCCCAGCCCACGCCGAGTTGAGCAGCAAAAGTGATTCGCGCCTCGCCCGCGTCGATCAGACAATTCTGGTTCGCTGAACCCGGCGCGCCATCGTCCAACACCAGGATGGGAACCGGGATGCCGCCCCGATCGGTCAGTGGGGCACCGCCGGTATCGCCGGCGGGAACGCCGCCATTAATGACCGAGAAGAAGACGACCTGGTTGTTTCCGGTTCGAATCGCCTGCCCGCGCGCCATATTGAGTGCATCCGCGATCGACTTGGCCGCCGCGCGACCCCGTCCGTGTTCGAAGTAGCGGGAAACGTTCGGCGTGGCCGCAGCCATGACGATGCCAGCGATGGCGACGACGATCATCGCCTCGACCAGCGTAAAGCCGCCTCTACGCTTGATTGCCCGCAAGGCTCTCTTGCCTGTAGTCACGTCCATCAGGACCTCCAATGACAGACCTCGCGTCCGCCATCGGATGACGTAACCGCAAGCCCTGTGCCATGGGAGAA
>CAWLAJ010000041.1:0-19707 GCA_963854795.1 Deltaproteobacteria bacterium UBA4427
GTCGAGTCTCGGCATCCGATACGACCTCCGCGAGTGGAATGCGACTAACGCGGCTCGCAGATGAAAACGGGAATGGCCCGGTCCGTGCGCTTCTGGTAGTCATCGTATTCGTGGTAGTGCTCGACGCAGGTTGGCCAGAGCTCGGCCTTTTCCTCAGCGAAGACCTCGCGCGCGCGAAGATTCATCTTCTTGCTCTTGACCTGGACTACGACGTCGGGGTTGGCGACGAGATTGTTGTACCAGACCGGAGAGCGAGCCGAACCGCCCTGGGAGGCGACCACGAGAACGCCCTCTTTGAACGGGACGTACATGAGAGGGATCGTTCGCGGCTTGCCCGTCTTGGCTCCCGTCATCGTGACGAGCATGATCGGGCGACCTCGAAGGCGACCCATGACACGTCCTCCCGTGAGTTTGTAGAGCACGCCATTCAACTTGGAAAAGGGTCTCAAGAACCTCTTGAATCGCTTGTACTCGCTTTCCGACATCGTGTTCTCGGCCATTTTGGTTCCTCCGTTGCGGCGGCCAATCGACCACAGCTTAAAACGATCACAAGGCCTTGAAGAAGGTCTTGATGACTTCGAATGCGGTGGGTCCGCCGACGAGTCCCATCTGCATCTTGTTCATCACGAAACCAAAGCCCACGCCTGAGTCTGGATCGGCCATGCCGATCGATCCGCCGGCGCCCGGATGGCCGAAAGCGTTCGGGCTCGGCGATAGAGGCATGAAATCGCTGCGAAGCATATAGCCGAGTCCATATCGCATGGGGAGTTGACCGATCGTCGCGTCCGGGCCGGAGGCTTGCTCGGTTCGCGCGCGAACGATGGTCTCGGGCTCGAGGATTCGAATCCCGTCGACCTCGCCGCCGCAGGCGAGTGCGCCATAGATTCGCGCGAGCGCTCGCGCATTTCCGTGTCCGTTGGCCGCCGGGATCTCGGCGCCGCGCCAGGCGCGCGAGTGGACGGTATTCGCGCTCATCCTTGGGTTGTTGAAGGCCTTCCCGACCATCGTCGTCGGGTCCTGCATGTCGCGCATGAAGTCGCCCATGGGTCCCTTGATTCGAGCTTGGGGCTGTCCGGGCGCGCTCTTGGGCGGGCCGCCGATCGAACCGATCAACTCCGAGACGCGATGGTCTTCCGATTCGGCCAAACCGATATGGAAATCGGCGCCCAGGGGAAGGGCAACGTCTTCGCGAAACATCTCTCCGACAGTTCGACCGCTTACACGACGAATGACTTCGCCCACCAGGAAGCCGTAGGTCATCGGGTGGTAGCCATGTTGGGTTCCCGGCGTCCACCACGGTTCTTGTTCGGCCAGCGCCGCGCAGATCGCCGACCAGTCAAAGAGCGCTTCCGGCGGGAGCTCCTTTCGGATCGCGGGCAGCCCACTTTGATGTGAAAGCAACCAGCGAACCGGGATCTCTGCTTTGCCGGCGGCCGCGAATTCCGGCCAGTAGTCGGCGACCGGGGCATCGAGATCGAGTCGCCCCTGCTCGACCAGTCGATGGGCACAGATTGCCGTCATGCCCTTGGTCGTCGAGTAGGTGTTGACCAACGTGTCGCGTTCCCACTCGCGTTCGCTGCGGCCAGCCAGATAGCCGCCCCACAAATCGACGACCGGCTCGCCATGGAGCGTGAAGGCGATGGCAGCCCCCACTTCCTTTCCCACTTCGAAGCGATCCGTGAAGACTCGTCGAACCGACTCGAACCGGGGGTCGCAGTGCCCGGAAATGGGAATCGTCAAGCAGGCCTCCTCGAGGCGAAAAGGCGCTCGGCATTTCCGCGAAGAATCGCATGCCGAATGGCACCCCGTTCCTTGTCTTCCGTGACGATCAAGACCTTGGCAAGCGTGGCTGCCAGGTGATAGAAGGGCCAGTCGGTTCCGAAGACCACGCGCTCGCCGCCCGTTCGCTGGATGATTCGATCGAGTTGGGTGACGCCCTGGCCGTGGATTCCGATCCAGGCGTTTTCGTGGCGCGCGGCGATCTCGACCATCGCTTCGGCATCTCGTGCGCCGGCGTGACCGATTACGAAGGGGAGGTTCGGAAAATCGGCCAACGCGCCTTCGTAGTGGCGCGGCATGGCGTAGCCGTGTCGCGATTCCGGTTCGATGCCCGCGCGTCCGCCATGAAAGAAAATGATCAGACCCAGACGCTCGGCGGCTTCGTAAATCCTCGCGACCCGCGGTTCGTCGGGATAGAACGCTTGCATGGTCGGATGGAGCTTCACGACCCGAGCGCCCGCCTTGGCAAAGCCTTCCAGGCGTTCGACGGCCCGATCGTCATTGGGATGAACCGACGCGGCCGCGATGAATCGATCGCTCGTGTTGGACTCGCGGATCGCCTCGTGCCAGGAGTCGGTCAGATCGTCGCCGAACGGAAAGTTGAAAGCGATCGGTAGGATGAGGGCGCGCTCGACCCGCATCGCATCCATTTCGTGCAGCAGGTTCGGAATCGTCTGCGTCTTCGCGTGCGCGCTTCCCCAGGTGCCCTGTGCGAGCGTACCCAAACGCAGTTCTCGAAGAGCCGCGTCCGTGAAGTTGCCGTTGATGTAGATGTCGAGGTCGAGATCACATCCGGGATCGGTCTCGTCACAATCGAGTAGGTGTCGGACGCGGTCGGTTCGCGCTTGCAAGTCGAGTTCGGGCTTGAACAAGACGGAAATTCCAAAATGGCAATGCATGTCGATCGCCAGCGGGACCGATTCGTCCGCACATCGAAGCACCCCGTTCGCATCGAGTTCGAACCAGGGAAGCTCGGCGAGTCCCCGATACCCCTTGAATCGCTGCACGCCAAACGGGCCGAGTCCGGATTGCTCGCGTTCGGCCTTGATCTGCGCCGCGAGGAGGTCGACGTCGGCTTCCGTGTAGCGGTTGGCGTCGTGCGTGCTGCAGCCCGGGAACCCGAGACCGGCCGTCGTTGTGCCGATCAAGATGCCCGCGGAGGAAATGAATCGTCGTCGGCTGATCCCATTGGCCATCGCGCGAAACAGTAGCCCTTCTCAATCGAGACAGGGCCCGAAAACCATCGGCTGTTGCGCGCGGCAGGCCGGTCGGATTGCCCCTAGTATTGCTCCCCCGGCAAAATCGGAAGCGACACTGCTCCGGGTGGCCGAGCGCCGGCATCATTGATTGCGAGAGGGGGAGTTGCAAATGAGTTTCGTGCGCGAAGAGAATCTGGTCCTCTGCAACGCTCCGCTTGTCGGTGGCTCGATCGAAGTGACGGGCGAGCAATTGAAGACGATCGTGGACGCCAGCGCGGATGCGGGTTTCAAGGGCGTTTCACTGTGGGCGTTTCATCATCTAGCGGTCGTGGGCGGCGGCACGAGTTCTGAAGTCGTTCGATCCTGGCATCTGGATCGCGGTCTATCCGTTCCGATCGTCGAATCGCTGATCGGATGGGAGAGCGGAGATCTGGCTGCGATCGAGGAGCAGTGTGGCCCGACCTTCGAGGTCGCGAACTACTATGGAGCCAAGACTGTCGCCGGCGTGGTCATGAGCTCCGAAATCAATTCTGATGCGGCCACGGCCGGACTGGCGAAATTGGCCGAGATGGCTGGTGAGCGCGGACTTGGCGTCTGCATCGAATGGCTTCCCTGGACGGGTCTACCTGATTTGAAGAGCGCCTGGAAGCTCGTTCAGGATGCCGACGCAGAAAATCTCGGACTCGTCGTCGACACCTGGCATTGGTTGCGTCAGCCCGGGGGACCCGATGAAGCGACGCTTCGGTCGATTCCCGGCGATCGGATCCACTGCGTGCAGCTCGACGATACGACCCGTGTTGGATCAGGAGACGATGCCATGATGGAGTCGATGACGAACCGTCTCTTGCCCGGGGAGGGGGATGTCGATTGGTCCGGTCTGCTTTCGATCCTCGAAGAAATCGGCGCCGACCCGATCTGGGCTCCCGAGGTCTTCAGTCTTCAGCTTCTCGAAGCCGGCCCCGAGGACATGGCGCGCAAGATCCACGACGCCACGCGAAAAGTGCTGGGTCTATAGAGGTCGGGCCCGTTTAAGCGAAAGTCGTCCGGGAGAGATGTCCTAGTCGCTCTCTCGGTCCGGAGCGTTTCGCTCCGGTTGCGCGGCTCGATCGCGCAAATGGTCTTCTGTCGTCTGGGCCTCGATGAAAACCCGTCGCGCGCCCGGGATGCGCGCCTTGATCTCGCGTTCGATCGCAGAAGTATGACGTTCGATCGCGCCGATCTCGAGCCCATCTCGAAATTCGACGCTCACGTTGACGAGAATGTCATCCGGACCTTGATGCATCGAGAGGATTTCGTTCACTCGCTCGATGGCGGATTGCGTTCCCAGCACGCGCTTGATTTCTTCGATGACCGCCGGGTCCGCACCTTCTCCGATCAGGAGGCCCTTCGTTTCCCTCGCGAGCAACATCGCAGCGCCCGCGAGGATGCAGCCGATGGCAATCGAAGCGAAGCCGTCGAGTTCGGGAATTCCGAGCGCTTGACCGAGGGCGATTCCGACGAAGGCGATCAAGAGGCCGAGCATGGCCGCGGTGTCTTCGAGCAGGACGGTGAAGATCGAGGGATCTTTACTGTCTCGGACCGCAGCGAGCAGGCTCCGCTTGCCACGCGTCGAATCGAATGCGCGGAAAGCGATCCACCACGCGCCACCCTCGAAGACCATCGCGATCGACAGGACGATGTAGTTGATTTCCACATTACGAATCGGTGTGGGGTGCTGGACTTTGTGGATGCCTTCGTAGACTGAAACGCCGGCGCCGACCGCGAAGATCAAGATCGCGACGACGAAGGCCCAGAAATAGAGCTCTCGGCCATAGCCGAAGGGATGGAGATCGTCGGCGGGTCGGCCGGCGCGCCGCATACCGTAGAGCAGCAGAGCCCCATTCCCCGTATCGACGATCGAGTGGATCGATTCGCTCAGCATGGCCGAACTGCCGGTGTAGCTGGCGGCCGCAATCTTCGTTATTGCGATCGCCGAATTTCCCGCAAGCGCGGCGTAGATGACTCTCTTGTTCTGGTGGCCGGCCATTCTCGTCTCTTTCAGGGCACGATGACGGCGCGCCCAGTCAACTGACCGGATGCGAGTTTGTCGAGGGCTTTCTGGGAATCGGCGATGTCGAACAACTCGACATCGTTTCGAAGCATGCCCTGATCCGCCAGGGCGAGCGCGGCGTGCGTATCCGCAATGGTTCCTCCAATGAAGGAGCTGATCGAAGCGGACTTTCCAGCGAGCGCTCCGAAGAGGGGTTGGTCGAGTTTGCCGTCTCCGGCGCCGATCACGACATAGGAACCGAGCTTGGCGAGAGCGGCGATACTCGTTGCGATCGTTTCGTCGCTGCCGACGAAATCGAGCACGGCATCGACCCCTCGACCCTCTGTCAATTTGAGGATCTCGCCGGAAAGGTCATCCATTCGCCCATCGAGCGCGACTTCGGCGCCGAGTTCTCTGGCGCGTTCTCGTTGGCTCGGATCGACTTCGCTCACGATGATCCGAGCCTTCGTCAGGATTCTCAGATATTGGATCGCGAATCCACCGAGGCCACCGGCGCCGATGACCAGAGCCGTTCGACCTTGCGTGAGTCGATTCTCGACTCGGGCCACCGCATGATACGAAGTCGTTCCCGCATCGGTGTAGGGGCCGGCGAGTTTTGGATCGAGCTTGTCGAGCGCAATGATCGGGCGTTGATTCTCGAGGAGAAGATAATCGGCGATGCCGCCATTCATGCCGTAGCCTCGGCCGAGGTTGTTGGCCTCGCAAGTATTGTCGAAGCCGGCATCGCATTCGAGACAAGCTCCGCACGAGCGCGTGGAAACGATCGCGACCGGTTGTCCCTCGGTAAACCCGTCGACGTCTGCGCCACATTTGTCGATCCAACCGCCGACCTCGTGGCCCAGCGTAAAGGGCATTTGCCACCCCATCAGCTGCCCCATCGCTTCGGGGAGTTCCGGCATGTGCAAGTCACTCTGGCAGAGTCCATTGCCCGCAACCTTGATTCGAATTTCGAGCGGACCCGGCTCGGGAATATCCATCTCGACCAGTACCGGGGGCTTCTGCCACTCGACCACTCTGAATGCACGCATTGTATCCGACACACTCGGCTCCTCTTGCTGGAATGAGAACGCGAACTGACCAAGTTGCTCCGGGTTAGGTGGCCGCGCTGCTGGGTGGAGGCGACCAGCGGACGCGCTCGAAGAACTTTGCGAGTCGCGGTAGCTCCGGGGTGATTTGGTCTCTTCCCCAGGCGACTGCTTTCTCGAGTGCACTTTCGCCAGGAAGGAGATTGATCGGGGACAGTGTCGGGTGGAACTCGATTCGCTGATGCGAATAACGCTCGTTCAAGGCGACCTGCAAACTGATCAGTCGAGTCACGGGTTGGAGCCAGAGATGACCGAGACCAAATTGCGGATGGAAGCAGTCGAAGGCCAGGAAGTATGCATTTCTCGTTCCGATTCGCCCTTGCTGCACCTGTCGCCACGCCGGTGCTGAAGGCACATTGTTGGCCACGCCCCCGTCGACGAGAGCGACGACGTCGTCGCGCTCCATGAGTTGCGTGAGCGTCGACTCCATATGGGGGTCGTCGCGAGTCATGTCATAGTGGAGCAGGCCGGGGATGGCTGCCGAAAAACCGGCCGCGTCGATGGCGTTGAAGTCACGCGTGAGCTCGTCGCGGCCGATCACGATTTCTTCGACGACCATGGGATTGATGAAGCCGATCATGCGGACGAGTTGTGCAGCGATCTGCGCGCGCAGCTGGAGTGGGCGAGGGCGCTTGTCCTCGTGCAGGTGATGGGTCTGTCCGTAGAGTTCGGGGCTCTCGTCCAGGGCTCCCCGACGAATGCCCGCTACGACGGCGTCGTAGGGAATTTCGAGATCGGGCAGCCGCATGTCTTCGCCGTCTTCACGAACGAAGGCTTCACCGATTCCAGCGCGAAGGAAGAGTCGCGCGATGCCGGGAAGTCCGTACCGCGTTCGCAGGCTTACGTAGCGAAACAAGACATCGGGTTTCATGCTCTTCGCCAGCTTCATGTAGGCATCGAAATCCCCCGTCTTGTCGCGGGCGCGAAAAAGACCGAGCACGGCCCCCATCGAGGATCCGATCAGATAGCCGGGCACCAGACCGGCGTCTTGTAGGACGTCCCAGGCGCCGACATAACCGTAAGCCGATCCGCCCCCGCCGCCGGCGACCGTCACGAGAGTCTTGATCCCGAGTTCCTGGTCCAGATGTCGGGCCGGGAATTCGCTGGCGTATTTGTCGAGCAATTCCGTTCGTGCTTTGTCGATCGAATCGAGCGAGCGTTCGACCACACTGGCCGCGCCTTCGAGGCGATCTCGCGTATCTTCGCTTTGAAGAAGAACGCGCCCGAGACTCTCGAGGATCTGTTTTCGCACGCGCGCGAGTTTGGGGGCACGGATGCAAACGTCCGGATGCTTCGTGCGGCCGCCCCGCCGTGCGGCGCCTGGTTGGAACGTGTCGAGCGCGGCGAGTGCAATTGCGTACCGGATCTGATGCTCGCGAGTTCGACTCATCAGATCGGGATGTTCGAGCAGAGCCTCGACGAGCCGAACCTCCATTCGCTGAAGACGGAGACGCTGGTCTTCTCGGTCATGGTGTCCGGTGGGGGCGTTTGCTGCGCTCATGCTTTGGCTCTAGCTCTTCTTTTCTTTCTTGACTTTCGCGACATAAGGGACGGTTTCGAATCCTGACTCGAGCCAAGCCGCGAATCCCCCCTCGAGATGGCTGGCGCGTTGAAGTCCAAGGCGGCCGGCGACGGCTGTCGCGAGCGCCGAACGCCAACCCGATCGACAATAGAAGACGAATCGCTTGTCCTCTTGGAAGATCTTTCTCGCGTAGGGACTATCGGGGTCGATCCAGAACTCGAGCATTCCGCGGGGCGCGTGAACGGCGCCCTTCAAGAGCCCCTCCTTCTGAAGTTCTCGAATGTCCCTGAGATCGACCAAAACGAGATCGGGATCCCCGATCTCGTCGGCGAGAACAGCGCAGGTGACCGACTCCACCGTTTCATTGGCTTCGTCGAGGAGTGTCTGGTAGCCAACGCCACCCTGAACCGTCATGTCGCCGTTCCCGCGGTAATCAATTGGGCGGTAGGCTAGCCCGAGTCACTCGATTCGGATACGAGGGGCACGATGAAAGCAGCGAGCTTTGAGAACGAATTGTCCGGACCCCCGGTTTCGCGGGATCTGGATCGGACTAGCTCGGTTCGGGCCTTGCTGCGCGCGCGCGAATTCGTCGCGTATAGGCCGCCGGCGGAAAGAAGCTCAGGCTGAGCGCTGCGGCCGCGATCGGAGCGATGACTTCGAAGAGGAGGAATACGAGAATCGATCCGACGAGAATCATTCGACAAGGCCCATCGGGAGCTCCATCGGATCAGAAGAATGAAGACTTGAGGAAACGGCCGGGTAGGGTAGGACAGGCCAGTTACTGTGCGACTTCGATGAGCTGCGGGCCGCTTTCCGCGTACGATGCTTTAAGGGATCGAACTAGCGACTCCGCGTCTTCGACGCGCATGCCGGGAACTCGATCCAGCGCCGCGACGAAATCCATCTCCGAGGTTCCCGGGTTGGCCACGCAGAGCTCGACGCCGCCGGCGACCAGGGAGCGAAGAAGACTTTCAGCACCATTCACGATCGACTCTCCTATTCGGAATCACCGGTCGACGCCTAGCGCCCTTTGAACTCAGGCTCCCGCTTTTCCATGAATGCGGCGACCCCCTCTCGATAGTCCTCGCTCTCGGAACAGAGAGTCTGAAGCTCGGCTTCACGATCGAAGGTCGTATCGAGATCGCTTTCACCCGCAACTCGTACGGCGGTCTTGGCATGACGCAGCGAGAGCGGAGCGCGCTTGGCAAGTTCCTTCGCCCAGGCAAGCGTCTCCTCGAGAAGTCGTTCCGGCGCGACGACTCGATTGCAGAGGCCCAATTCCAGGCAGCGCGCAGCGGAGAGCTTCTCGCCGGTCGCGATCACCTCATATGCACGCTTGCGGCCGATGGTTCTCGTGAGATGCCAGGTTGCGCCTCCGTCGGGGACCAATCCGATCGCCGAGAAAGCCTGATAGAGATAGGCGTCTTCCGCCATCACCGTGAGGTCGCAATTCATCGCGTAGGCGCTTCCGACGCCCGCGGCGGCGCCATTGACCGCGCTGATCCAGGGCTTGGTGGCGGATCGGATCGCCGACAGAATGGGTCGATGGTCGTTCTTGAGATGCTCTTCGACGGTTTGCCTCGCCGGAGATTTCATCTTGAGGTCGGCACCTGCGCAGAAGCTTCGTCCCGCGCCCGTCAAGATGACGACGCGAATGAAGTCGTCATCGTTGATCTTCGTTGTCGCGTCGAGCAATTCGCGCAAGAGAGCGTGGTCCATCGCGTTGAGTTTTTTCGGACAGTCGAGCGTCAGGATCGCAACCGAATCATCGATTGCGACGTTGATCGTTTCGTAGCTGGACATGGGGAGCGGAACCTCGTTTTCGATTGGGTGGCGGCGGCGTTGGTCGACTTGGACTGGAACACAGTCTCGCATAGGCCTGCGATGCGGGCAGACGATCGCGCTGGCCTGAAAACACATTCCGACACGGATCAGGATGAGCGGCCGCCCGATTCAATCCGGACGTGGAAGACGGATCTCGAAGCGCGAACCGCCCTCTGGACGGTTGACGGCCACGATCGATCCTCCGTGGGCACGAATCAACATCTCGGCCACACTCAGGCCCAAGCCGGTTCCCCCGCTCTCGGCGCGCGTCGTGAAGAAGGGCTCGAAGATCTTTTCCAGATGCTCTTCCAGAATGCCCGGCCCGTCGTCTTCGACGATGAGAATCCCTTCCTTGTCGGACTGGGCACAGCGGATGAGGACGCCGGCGATCGCGGGCTCGATCTCGAGTGCGTTTTCGATCAGGTTGTTGAGAACTTGTTCGAGTTCGAGCGCGTTGCCGCGGACTCTCACATTGCGCGTTGGTTCTTCGATGCGAACCTTGGTCTCGACGTTCGGAGAAACGACAGCGAGGCGTTTGACGACGCGGGCTGCGACCTCGCCGAGCGAGATGTCGGTTTTTTTCGACGAACGCTTGTTCGAAAACGATAGAAGCCCGCGTACGACCTCTCCGCAACGCTTGGCTTCTCGTTCGATGGTTTCGAGCGATTCGCGGTAGATGGCTGTCGGATCCGATTCTGGCGGTGTCGACAATGCGAATTGCGTGGCCGCCAGGATCGCGCCAGTCGGATTGTTGATCTGATGGGCAATTCCCGCCGTCAGGGTCCCCATGAACGCCATGCGTTCGGCTTCGATGAGCCGTTCTCGCGTGAGATCTCGCTCGCTCGTTCTTTCCGCGAGCAATTCTTCGAGTCGCTGTCGGTAGCGGAGCGTCTTGTGCTCGGCTTCTTCCCGTTCGCGGTCGGCGCGAACCGATCCGAGAATACCGGCGCAAGTCGTGACGACGGGCTCGAGATAGTGGACGAGTGCTTCGTCGTAACCTTCTTCGCGATTGGCCAGTCCAATCATCCCGACCAACTCGCCGCCGCGGTGAATCGGAAGTCCCAGGAAACGTCTGAGCGGCGGATGATCCGTTGGCAACCCGCCGCGGCGAGGATCAGTGGATGGGTCGTTGGCCAGGACAGTCTTGCCGGTCGTGAGGACCGCTCCATAGAGTGTCGAGAGCTTGTAGAATTCGAGACCCTCATCGGCTTCGCGATCGAACAGGGCCCGCGTCTCTTCGTTCCAGGCGATATTCGTAATCGCCCGCGTTTTCAGATAGGGGACATTCTCGTTCAGGAGAACTTCGGCGATGAAGCCATATTCCGAGTCTGTTAGTTCGAGCAGGATTGCCAGAAGTTTCTCGAAGGCGCTTCGCCCGGCGATGCCGGCCGCTCCGGGGGTTCTTGGCGTAACGTCGATAAAGCCAAGCTGAATTCGATGGATCGAGTCCAGCAGGCGGAGGGCGGGGTCGTTGGCCTCGATCGAATTCGTCGAATCAGTTGGCGATTCCATGAAGACTCCCCGTCGTCCAAGCAGAGAGTATCATGTAGAAGCGCAGAAAATCGAATTGAATAGGGCGGAGCGAGCTTCTACGCTCGCAGCGAGAGACTGAATCGAGATGACAATCACATTCGAGGTCGAAGACGTAATGAGCCAGGCGCAGGCGAGCGTCGGGCTCACCGAATTCGGGGACGACGCCTTCCGCGAGCCGCTCTCGAAGTTGCTGAAATCACTTCGTGAAGAAGCGCCGCTCAACGACTTTGGCCGAGCGACACTGCATGGGAGGATCGTCGAGAGCCTCGAGACGCGTCTCAAGACCGAAGAATGGATCAAGCGACATCCCGAAATCCTCGATGAAGAGATCGACGCACCGCTCGTGGTGGTCGGCTTGATGCGCACGGGCACGACGATGCTTCATCGGATCCTCGCGAGCGATCCGCGCAATCATGCGGCGATGTGGTGGGAGACGCGGTTTCCGGCCCCGCCGAGCGAGATCGATTGGGACGAGCCCGACCCTCGAATCGCGCCGGCAAAGGCGGAGGTCGCCGCGATCCTGGCGGCCGATCCTCGGCAGGCCTCGATCCATCCTTGGGACGCGATGGCACCGGATGAGGAAATCATGCTGCTCGAGCATTCGTTCCTGTCCCACGTGCCCGAGGCCTTCGTCAACGTTCCTTCCTACCGCAGCTGGATCGACGGCCAGGACTGGACACCCGCCTACCAATACTTGAAGAAACTCCTGCAATCGCTGCAGTGGCAGAAGCGACAGCGCGGTTTCATTCGAGAAAGGTGGGTCTTGAAGACGCCAGGACATCTCGGATATCTCGACACGCTCTTCGAGGTCTTTCCCGGCGCGCGAATCATTCAAACCCACCGCGATCCCCTCGAAACCATTCCATCCGCGGCGTCGATGAATCACGCACTCTGGGCGATCTACAGCGACTTGCCGGGTGCGAATGAAGCCGGCGAACAATGGCAGGAACGCCTTGCCTGGGGAACCCGACGCTGCATGGAGTCCCGAGACAGAGCGGCCAAAGATCGATTCGCCGACATCTGGTTTCGTGATGCCCTTCGCGATCCGATCGGCGAGATCGAACGCGTCTACGCGCAGTTTGGAATCGAACTGACGGGGTCCGCGCGTACGGCGATGGAGTCCTGGCGCACCGATCATCCACGCGACAACCGCCCGCCCCATGAGTATTCGCTCTCCGAATACGGACTCACGGAAGAGGGCATCAAGGCCGCGTTCGCGGACTACCGAGCCCGCTATATCGAGCCACACAAGTCATGAAATGCTTCCCGGATGGAGGCAGCGTTCGGCGTCGAGGGAGCCTCCGCCGATGGCGGGACCCCCTCTTTCGCAGACAAGTCTCGAGCCGGACCGCTGTCGCTGTCGCCGCATCTGTCGTTGTGGTGTTGTCGGGCGCGCTCGACTCGCTGGCTACCGAACGCGACGGCCAGGAGCCCGACGATGTTCGTCATGTGCAGGTCGATGCCTGGATCGATCGCGAATTGCCGGCCCTGCTCGATGTCTACCGTCATCTACATGCGAACCCTGAGCTCTCACTCGAAGAGGAGGAGACCTCGGCTCTGGTCGCCGCGACTCTTCGCGAGGTGGGCTACGTGGTCGAGACCGGCGTGGGCGGGTACGGGGTTCTCGGAGTGCTGCACAACGGGGCGGGTCCGCGCCTTCTCATTCGCGGCGACATGGACGCCTTGCCGGTCGTCGAGGCGACCGGATTGCCCTACGCGAGTCGTGTGCGCACGACGAACTCCGCAGGAGTCACGGTCGGAGTCATGCACGCTTGTGGCCACGATGTCCACGTGACGAACTTATTGGGTACGGCGCGTCTTCTCGCGGAAATACGCGACGACTGGCGTGGCACCCTCGTGATCCTGGCACAGCCCGCCGAAGAGTTGGGAAAGGGTGCCCTACACATGATCGAAGACGGACTCTTCGATCGGATTGCCGTTCCCGATCATGGGATCGCGCTCCATGTCGATGCTGGATTGCAGGCGGGATCGATCGGCTATGTCTCGGGTTGGGCGGCCGCCAATGTCGACCTCGTCAAGATCAAGATTCACGGTCGCGGTGGCCATGGCGCTCGGCCGCATGAGGCAATCGATCCGATCGTGATGTCCGCCCAGCTTGTCATGGCTCTTCAGACGATCGTGAGTCGTCGCGTCGATCCTTCGGAATCCGCCGTCGTCACCGTGGGCTCGATTCATGGGGGCGCGAAGAGCAACGTCATTCCCGATGAAGTGAAACTGGAGCTGACCGTGCGCTCCTATTCGAACGAAGTTCGCGCGCTCTTGTTGACTTCGATCGAGGAGATCGCCGCCGCCAATTGTGAGGCCTTCGCATGTCCGAGGCCGCCCGAGGTCTGGATCAAGCCCGAATACACGCCTGCGATGTGGAATGATCCGGATCTCGTTCAATCGGGCATAGAGGTGTTTCGCCGCCTGCTCGGGAACGAGAAGGTGCTGGAGATTTCGCCGACGATGACCGGTGAGGACTTTGGTCGCTATACCCGTTCCAGAGGGTTTCCGACATTTCTCTATCGGCTCGGAGCCGTATCGCATGACAGGATGGAGGCGAGTCTTGCCGGCGGTGAGCCGCTTCCATCGCTCCACTCCAGTCTCTTTGCTCCGGATGCGAAACTGACGATCAGGACGGGGATCCGTTCAATGTCGAGACTCGCGCTCAGCCTCCTCGATCGGCCGACCGTCGACTAGCCAGATGTCAGGCGGATCGCCAATCAGGATTGAAAGCCGGCGCGCCGTCCCGCCGCCAGGGCAACGATGATGTCGACTCGGCGAACGGCGTCGCGCAGTTCTTTCGCGAAATCACGTCGCGCTTCGGCAATCTCTGGTCCGCCCGACAGGAGTAGGCCGCGATTGTCGGCAAGCTTGAGAGCGGACTGAAAGAGAACCTTCGAAATCGAGTCTGCCCCGTGGATGCGCTTCTGCAGTTCATATTGGCGCCCGAGACCGAGACAATCCGACAGGAACCGCTTCTGATCGAAGACGGCATCCGTATCGATGGTCGTGAGTTGGTCGGCGGCGACGCGATAGCTTTCTAGAAAGGGGCGGAGAATTCGATGTGAGAAATAGGGTTTCGTGCGTCGCACCATTTCTTCCGGGTCGAGTTCGAAGGTCTCGATCCTCTTCTCCCAGTTCCGCGCCACCAGATCGATTTCTCGACGGATTTCTTCTCGAAAGATCTCCTTCTCCGGGAAGAAGAATTCGAATTTCAGCAGATCGCGCAGGTTCATGACCTCGGACCAGAAACGATTCAGAACCTGATCACGCGGACCTTCGATCGCGTGCAGCATCGCCAGCTCTGAAATCGCGCCCCCGACGAAGAAATGCACGATCGTGTTCCGATAGTAGGCGGCGGCGAGTTGCTGTCCGTCGCCGATGCCATAAACCGTCTCGAGTCCCTCGTCGAATCGAGTTAGCACATCATTTTCGACCAGCGCGTTCAATGTGAACTCGGTTCCCTCGTTGCTATCGAGGTGGTCGAAGTTGCTGGTCGTCGGCAGACGGCGCATTCGAACGTTTTCGAGCAGGCCTTCCAGACTGCGACGGGTTTCGGTGACCGTCAGCGCTTGCCCGGTCGTTCCGAGCAGCGCCAGAGTGACCAGCGAAGTCGGCGTGATCGGTGTCACGAGGTTGATCCGAACGGAAACTTCGAAAGCGAGTTTTTCGAGATCGAATTTGCTTTCCTGGAGACCGGAATCGGTCTGGGTCGGATCGCCCAATTGCTGTCGAAGGGAGAGTGGTTCCCCGAATGCGATGTGAATCTGGCCGTAGCGTCGTTTCAATGAGCGGATCCAACGGACGAGCCAGGAAAACCCCTCCTCTTGTTTGATTCCGCCACGCTGTTCGGCGACATAACTTCCGAGGTCCTGGATCTGGTCATAGGCAATCGAGACGGGAACCAGGTACACGTCGTCGCTCTTCCCACGACGAAATGAGTCGACGACGTTTGCGAGCAAACCGAATCGCGGTGGCAGTAGTTTTCCGGACCGGGACCGGCCGCCTTCGATATACCACTCGAGCGGGAACCGCTTGTCGATCAGATAGTCGATGTAGTGAGCAAGGACGTGTTTGTAGACACGGTTGTCGCGAAAGGTGCGGCGAATGAAGAAAACACCGCTTAGCCGGATCAAGGGTCCGAGCGGGAAAAAGTTCATGTTGATACCGCCAGCCGTGTGATTGGGCGGCAATCCATGAGCGTGTAGAGCGTATTGCAAAACCAGATGGTCGAGATTGGATTTATGAGTGGGTAGGAAAACTACGGGATGTCGTTCTTCGAGGGCGGCAATGTTCTTCAAGGCGGTCTGGTCGTAGACGAGCGTTTCGTCATATCCGCGCGTATAGAGCCAGCGGATCAGCTGGATGACGAGATCGATGACGAGCGGACTATGTGCGGCCGCGATTTCCTTGAGATAGCCGGAAGCCTCGGAAGCGAGTCGTGCGACCGAGACTCCATCCTTCCCCTGACTGCGGAGGTCGTCGACGATTTCTGCCAGTCCGCCACGAAACGCCGGCCGGCCGAGGATTTCTTCACGAACGATTCGGGGGACCTTGTAGCGCGCGCCGCGCACATGTCGTTCTGCGCGTTCCAGTGCCAGCGTCGCCTTTTGTGAAACGAACTCGGCGAAGCCAATGGTTTCAGCCGAGTTCGGACCGCAAGCGTCGAGCCATCGTTCACGTAGATTGGACGCGAGCGCTGGTTCGCCGGCGACGATTACGCATCGATCCGAATCGCGATGAAGGACCCAGAATTGGCGAATCCAATTCGGATCGCGGGGATCGCCCGCCGTCAGGAGTTCCAGCAGACTGACCGTGCGCTCGCCATTGCGCAAGCGACCCCGCCAGACTACGCGCAATGGCGCCATCAGAGGATCGCCCTTCGTGGCGAGCGCTTCCTCTAGTCGCGGATCGAGCCTTGCTCGCCGACCCCGTCGCCGCGAAGACGGAATCGCGATGACCTCGACGGATGATCCGCCATGGATCCCGCTCGAGTCCGCGGGCTCACCTTGTTCTCCGTGCTTCTCGTGATCGCGGGCATCGTCGGGGCGGTGCGATTCGATCCAGCGTCGGATGAGTCGACGCTCGACGCCACTCGCGGAGTCGACGAGGAACACGATCTGTTGATCCGGATGAGTGTCGGGCCAGTCTGGCTCGGTCACCGTCGTCGGATGCGATTCGGCTCCCATGCCGAGATTCTACCTGGAATCGGGGGCAATGCGCCGCCATTCTCCGCGCCATCTCGTCAATCGAACGGTAGATCCTCGACCGGGACGCCCCCATCGCAGGCGTGAATGGGTTCTCGTCGGTTGGGAAGTCTCTCCCTTTGATTCACTATCTTTGTCCGAATGTCGCTGCCCCATTCCTGTTCTGCCGAAACTGCGGCGCGCATGCTGCAATGCGAAGATCGACTGGGTATTCCTCTCGGGACCGGTCAGCCAGTCGCATTGTTGCACGCGCTCGGGGGTCGAGAGGACTGGACTCGCCTCGACGTCTTTGGCGCGTTGCTAGCCGACCTCTTTCCGCTATTCGCGCATCCCAATGTTCACCTCCGCTCCGGGTTCTTCGGCCCCGCTGAGCGTGCACTCCGCGCCGCCGGGCACGATGTTCGTTTCGTGCCCTCGGATTTCCGACGCTTCGCCGAGATTGCGAAGCGCTTCGCTCCGCGAGTTGTTGCGACCGCGGCTGCGCCCCCGGATGCAAACCGGCGACTCTCGCTGTCACTGCACGCGGGTGCGACCGTTTCGATGATCGAAGAGGCCAGTCGAGATCCCGACAGATTGTTGATCGTCGAAACCAGTCGGAGTTATCCGCGAACGATTGGAATCTCGCCCGACCATCCCCATTCCATCGCGCTCGAGGATGTGGATGTCTGGATCGAAAGCGACGCGGAGCCCGTCGTGCTTCCCGACACAGCGTCGGGGGAGATCGAGGCCGCGATCGCCGCCGAGCTGGCCCACTTCATCGGGTCTGGCGCGACTCTTCAGACCGGCATCGGCGGCATACCGAACGCGGTCGTCGAATTGCTCGCGAATGGGAGCGACGGCGACTACGGCGTCCACAGCGAAATGTTCACGACGGGCCTGATGCGTCTCCACCAAGCCGGGAAAATCACCAATCGGAAGGGAGTTTTCGACGGCGTCTCGGTCACGACCTTCGCGATGGGGTCCCGCGAACTCTATGACTGGCTCGACGGCAACGAAGAAGTTTGCTTCCTGCCCGTCGATGTCGTGAACGATCCCGCGATCATCGCCAAGAATCGAAACATGATTTCGATCAACGGTGCGCTCTCGATCGACTTGTTCGGCCAGATCGTCGCCGATTCGATTTCCGGCAGGCAGCATTCGGGAATCGGTGGACACGAGGATTTTCTGGCCGGCGCCGGTCGAGTCCTCGCCGGGCGTTCGGCGATCTGTTTACCATCGGCGATCGAGCTCGGTGGTCGCCTCGAGTCTCGAATCGTCGCGCAGCTGCCAAAGGGCTCGCTGGTGACGAGTCCGCGACATCAAATCGACATCGTGGTTACAGAATTCGGTAGTGCGGAACTCGCTGGCCGGACCGTCGAGGAACGCGCCCTCGCGCTGGCCGAAATCGCACACCCCACTTTCCGCGACGAGATTCGCGCTGCCGCTCGGGCGATCGCATAGGCCCAGGCGCATCTCGAACAATCCGAGCGAGTCGCCTGCTAGAGTCGTCGTGGCCCGGCCCAGGAGGAAAACCGATTGCGTAGCTCGACCCGCCTCGCGCCGATCGCCCTGATCGATTCCGCGACCGATCTGCCCGTCCGTCTCGGCGATCTGTGGCAGACCCGTACTGTCGTCCTGCTCTTTCTGCGGCATTTCGGTTGACTCTTTTGTCGTGAGCAAGTCGCGCAGTTGCGTGACCCGATGCAGTCCTGGCGTAGCCAGGGAGTCGAAGTCGTCATCATTGGGAATGGAAACCGAGAATTCGCAGAGGACTTTCGCGAAGAGTTCGAGATCGAAGGGCGATTGCTGATCGACCCGGATCTTCACGCCTATCGCGCTGCCGGTCTGCGCCGCGGCCATCGGGAGATCGCATCACCGCAATTGATCGGGAATGCGGTCCGCGCTCTTCGAAGTGGAGCGAGACAGACGGCGGTTCTGGGGGATCCTTGGCAGCTCGGCGGAGTCCTCGTCTTTGCACCGGGGGGCGAACTGCGCTTTCAATATATTTCGTCCGCCGCCGGCGATCACGCTTCGCCTGACGATATCGAGGCAGCGCTCGACGAGGCTGCAGAGGGTATCGAAGAGCAGAGTCCGGCGGCCTCGCTTCTGGCTCCCGCAATGAACGCGCTTGGGCCCGCGCTCGACGCGACGCCCTTCTTGTCCTTCGATCGCCTCGGCTTCCAACGGCATTCCATCGCCTTCGACCCCGTTGATCTCGACGTCGATCTCTACGGTCGTCGCTGTCTCGTCTCGGGAGCGAACGTGGGAATCGGGTATGAAACGGCGCTGGCGCTGGCCGATTTGGGCGCGGAGATCGTCTTGCTCTGCGCTGAAGAAGATCATGCGGACGATGCCGTAGGCGGCCAAGAAGCTGCTCAGTCGATTCGGGAAGCCACGGGCAATCGCCGCGTTTCGGTCATCGAGCTCGATCTTGGCAGTCGCCGCTCGATCGACGCGGCCGTCGCCGACCTGCGAAAGAGTCCCGTCGATGTGCTCGTGCATTGTTCGAGGCGCTACTCCGAAGAGCGAGTCGTGACCGAAGACGGCTTCGAACTCTCGTTCGCCAACCATGTCGCCGGCCCTCATCGACTGACGAGCGGATTGGCATCGGCCCTCGAAGCCTCCGATGATGCGCGCGTCATATGGGTGTCGTCGGGCGCGATGTTTGCCCGTCGAGTGAACGTCGGGGATCCTCACTGGACTGAGCGGGACTACGACGGCGGCGCTGCCTTCGCAGAATCAAAGCGCGCGCAGGTCGTGTTATCCGAACTCTGGGCCGAAGCCTTCGACGGCACATCCGTCCGTGTCAATGCGATGCATCCGGGTTGGGTCGATGCCTCGGCCATTCGCACTTCGATGCCCCTGCTTCGGAGATTGGCGAAGCCCATTCTGCGAACCTCGGCGGAAGGCGCCGATACGATCATCTGGCTCGCCGCATCACCGTCCGTCGAAGGGCGTACAGGACGTTTCTTCTTCGATCGACAGGCGGTTCGCACACATTGGCTGCCATCCACGCGTGAATCGAGTGAAGATCGCGAACGACTCTGGGAGCTTTGTGAAGCCGAACGGACTACGCGTCAGATGCGTCAGACGCTTCATTGAGCGGGTTGCTCAGGCACTGAGATCGAGCGGCAATCGAATCGTCACTCGCGTACCCGAACCCTCGCGAGCGGCGAGTTCGATCGTTGCCTTGTGGTCTGCCACGATGCCGTCCGCAATGCTCAAGCCCAGGCCGGTTCCCCCCTGCTCGAGTCGTGTCGTGAAGAAGGGGTCGAAGACTTCGTGGCGGCGCTCGGCTGACACACCACATCCATCATCTTCGATCTCGATCATCGCCGTGTCTTGGTTCGCTTCGAGGCGGATTTGAACGGGCGATTTTGGCCCGGATTCGATGGTATTTCGTAGGATGTCGATGAGCATCTCTTCAATGTCGACCTTGCTCATTTTTACGGGAATCGGCTCCGCGCATTCTTGGGTTTCGATCTGGACGCGCCTTCCCTCAGCATAACTGTCGACGAGCGGC
>CAWLAJ010000042.1:0-19698 GCA_963854795.1 Deltaproteobacteria bacterium UBA4427
TCGATTGGGACTACTACAAGAAATTCATGAACGTGAACATGGACGGCGCCTTGTTATGCGTGCGCGCGTGCGCGCCGGCCATGCGGGAACGTGGCGGGGGCTCGATCGTCATGCAATCGTCGACGGCCGCCTGGATGGGCGTCAGCTTCTACGGGCTCGCCAAGCTGGGCATGAATGGACTGACGGGTTGTCTTGCCGGTGAACTCGGACCACAAGGGATCCGAATCAACGCGATCGCCCCCGGCCCGACCGATACCGACGCCTTGAAAAAGACGGCGGGACCGGTGGCAGACCAGATCGTGGCGGGACTGCCGATCCAGCGGATCGGCCGGCCGGAAGATATGGTCGAGACCTGTCTATTCCTGCTTTCCGACGCGGCCTCATGGATCACGGGCCAGGTCATCAACGTCGATGGTGGACAGATTCGACGTCCCTGAGCCATCGCATGAAAGGGTTTTCATTTTGTCCCTAGCGCCGCTTGCCCCTGAAACACGCAATCTGATCGACGGCTCACTCTGTGAAGCGAGCACGGGCCAGAGCTTCGAGAATTCGAATCCCGCGACCGGCGAGGTCTTGGGTACCTGCGCCGATGGCACGCGGGAAGACATGCTCCGCGCAATCGAGGCGGCGCGTCGTGCCTTCGACGAAAGTGACTGGTCCGTAGATCACGATTTTCGAAAGAAATGCATTCGCCAGCTTCATGAAGGAATGCTCGAAGAAAGGGAACAGCTACGGGCCATCGTCGTTCGCGAAGCGGGTGCACCGATCTCGCTCGGGTCCTTCATGCACGTCGATGGTCCCATCGACATGATGAGCTATTGGGCGGATCTGGCGGCCTCCTACTCCTATGAAACGCGAATGCCGGACATGCCCTTCCTCGGTCAACAACATGGACGGATCCTGCGCCGCGAAGCCGCCGGCGTCGTCGGGGCGATCACGCCGTGGAATGTGCCGCTCTATCTGAATATCGCCAAGATCGGACCCGCCCTGGCCTCCGGTTGCGCGCTCGTCCTGAAGCCGGCCCCCGATACGCCCTGGTCCGCGACGCATCTGGGCAAGATCGTTCGCGAAAGCACCGACATCCCGGCCGGCGTCCTGAATATCGTCGCCTCCTCCGACCATCTCCTCGGCGAGATTCTCTCCACGGACCCGCGAGTGGATGTGGTGACGTTTACCGGCTCGACGGCGACGGGTCGGCGCATCATGGAATGTGCCGCGCCGACGCTCAAGAAGGTCTTCCTCGAACTCGGCGGCAAGTCGGCCAATATCGTGCTCGACGACGCGGACTTTGCGGCCGTCCTCCCGATGGCGGCCATGACCTGTGTGCACGGAGGTCAGGGCTGCGCCATCACGACGCGCATCTTGATTCCCCGCTCGCGCTACGACGAGGCATTGGGAACCTTGAAGACGGCCTTCGAAAATTGGAGCTACGGCGACCCGACCGACGCGGCCAACCTTCAAGGTCCGCAGATCAGCCATCGTCAGCGGGAACGCGTTCTCGCCTACATCGAAAAGGGCAAAGCGGAGGGTGCGCGATGTCTGGTCGGCGGAGGTGCGCCGACCGGAAAGCTCGGCGAGAAGGGCTATTTCGTCGAACCGACACTCTTCGTCGACGTCGATCCCGATTCGACCATCGCTCAGGAAGAGATCTTTGGTCCGGTGTTATGCGTCATACCCTACGAGGACGATGACGACGCCGTTCGGATCGCCAACAACTCTTCGTATGGACTTTCTGGATCGGTTCAGACGGCGGACGTCGAGCGTGGCCTCGCGATCGCGAGGCGAATCCGAGTCGGCACCATCGGCGTCGCCGGGGCACACTGGTTCCATGCCGACACGCCCTTCGGCGGCTACAAACAAAGCGGCATCGGACGAGAGAATGGGATCCTGGGCTTCGAGGAATATCTCGAGACCAAGGTCATCGCCATACCGAGCGGGTCGGGCAAATAACCGAGGGATGCTTTGAACGTCTGCGCGCTTCGGCGCGCCCTATTCCTCGACCTGCTCCTTGGCGACCGCGGCAATCTGTTCTTCGACGACGCCAAGCACGCCGGCCGCACGTGGATAGCCCGCGTAATTGGCCAACATGATCACCACCTCACGAAGCTGCTCCGGAGTGAGCTCTTCGTTCTTGAGCGAAGCCTTCACCTGAATGGCGAAGGTGTCTTTCTCCCCGAGAGCGCCGATCGCCCCGAGCAGGATCAGACGCCGATCGCGGATAGAAAGAACGTCGCGGGTCCAGACCTCCGCAAAGAGGCTCTCGATCATCAGATCGGTAAAGGCCAGGGCACCCTTTGGCGGGACGGCGACGTCTCCGGCGTAGACCTTCTTGATCATCTCCGTACCGCGCTCATAGCGATCATCGTCGGACAACTTGGCCTCCTCTCTTTTCTGGGATCCTCGCAGCGATCATAGAGAGCCGACCCGCATCGTTCGACCCCCGGAATTCATGAGCGACGAACCTCGGATAGCGCGTCGGGTCAGTCGAGTTCGTCGAGCAGGCGGGCCGCTCCCTTGGCGAGGATCGGTACGCGCGCGGCGATCGTCTCCATCCGATCGTCGGTGCTCTCGCCCTGGGCCCAGCGATAATGCAGCTGCTGGAGCACGGTCGCCGTCTTCCAAAGCGCGAACGCCTCGTACCAACCCGCCTGGGATAGATCGAGGCCGGTTCGCTTCGCATAGATCGCAATGACATCCCCGCGACTGGGAAGACCCATGCTCTCCATCCCAGGATGGCCGCCGCGTGCGCCCTCCCCGTCTGATGCCGTGGGCCAATAATTGAGCAGCGTACCGAGATCGATCAGCGGATCGCCAAGCGTCGTCATGTCCCAGTCGAAGAAGGCGATCACGCGATCGGGGTCTGCGGGATCGAACATGCAGTTGTCCAGTTTCAGATCGTTGTGAACCAGTGAAACTCGCTGCGCGACCGGAGTAGACGCTTCGAGTCGAGCGTGGGCTTCACTCATCACCGCATCGTATTTTTCGTTCGCGACCAGATCCCAACGCTTCTTCCAGCCCTTGACCTGACGTTCGACGAAGCCTTCTGGACGACCCAGATCCGCGAGATCACACTCGACCGGATCGAGAAGATGAAATTCTCCCATCGCCTCGACCAGTGCCGTGCCAACTCGTCGACCCACTTCGTCGTGTTTGCGCATGGTCTCGGGAATGACATTCCGGATCACTTCGCCGCGCCGCCGCTCCATGACGAAAAAGTCCGCGCCCGCGATCTCGGCATCATCGCAAAAGAGCAACGCCCGCGGCGCGCGATCGAACCATTGCCAGAGCCTCGAAAGGACTTTGTACTCGCGCTTCATATCGTGGGCGCCGGGAGCCAACTTCCCAAAGGGCGGCCGTCGCAGCACCAGCTCCAGCCCACCAAAGCGAATCAGGTAGGTGAGGTTGGCCGCTCCATTCGGAAATTGCTCGACCTCGAAGGCGCCGGACAAATCGAACTCCTCCGACAGATTCGCACGAAGGTGCGCTTCGATCCGATCCCAGCGCAGATCCTCACCGCTGCGAACGGCTGCCAGCTCGGGCGGAGCGTCATCGGAGAAGGGATCGACTTTGACCTGCGCCTCCTCGCCACGTTCCGATCGACTACGCCTGGTCTCTTCCGTGCTCACGACTCTCTTCCCACGAAGTTCGCGAGCAAGATACATCCATTCTTTGGTGCGCGTAGAGCGTGGTAGAATCTTCGACCGTGGAACAGGCAGAATGGCTAGGACAGGTCACCGAGAGCATCGTCGAGCCTGAGCGCCCGATCTGCGACCCCCACCACCATCTCTGGGACCATCCCGACCGTCGCTATCTCCTGGATCAACTCCTCGCGGACACGGAGAGTGGCCATCGCATCGTTTCCACCGTCTTCGTCGAATGCGGCAGTATGTTTCGGGTCGACGGTCCCGAACAGCTCCGACCGGTCGGAGAGACCGAGTTCGTCAACGGAGTCGCCGCCATGACGGCGAGCGGAGGCTACGGGGAGATCCGAGCCTGTGCGGGCATCATCGGGTTCGCGGACCTGAATCTGGGCCGCTCCGTGGGTGAGGTACTCGATCGACACATGGAGTCGAGCACTCGCCTTCGCGGAATTCGCCACGCGGCGGGCTGGGATTCGCACGACGACGTGCGCAATTCCCACTCGAACCCGTTCGCCGGGATGCTCCATGACACGACGTTTCGCGAGGGCATCGGCGAACTCGAAAGGCGTGGACTCTGCTTCGAAGCCTGGCTCTACCATCCTCAGATTCCCGAACTCACTGAGCTCGCACGGGCATTTCCGAACCTGTCCATCGTGCTCGACCACTTCGGGGGTCCGCTCGGCATTGGACCCTACGAAGGCAAGCGCGAAGAAATTCATGCTCGCTGGCAGAAGGACATCGCAGAGCTGGCTCGGTGCCCCAACGTGACGGCAAAGCTCGGAGGTCTACTCATGCCGATCAACGGTTTCGGTTTTCATAAGCGGGCGCGACCCGCGACTTCCAACGAGATCGTCGAAGTCACCGGACGATACTACCAACACGTCATCGAGTGTTTCGGAGCGGACCGCTGCATGTTCGAGAGCAACTTCCCGGTCGACAAGCAGAGCTGCTCCTATGCCGTCCTCTGGAACGCGTTCAAGAAGATGGTCGCGGACGCATCGGAGTCGGAGAAGTCTGCCCTCTTCCACGACACCGCAACGCGCGTGTACCGCCTCGTCGAATAGGGCGGGACGGTTTTCCAACTTGCGCAGCCTGCAGGCCTGGGGCTTCTATACCGGACATTCGCTCGAGACCATGTGGCGCCAGAAGCGGCGTGACTCGCCGAGCTTGAAATTACCGCTCGCTTTGTGCTGTACCGACGCGTTGTCCCAGACCAGGACGTCGTTTTCCTGCCATTCGTGCTCGCAACGTGGGGCTTTCGCTTCCGAGTGATCCTGCAGCCGCCGAATCAGCCCGCGACCGTCGGCGACCGGCATGCTCTCGATGTGGGTTGCGCGATCGAGGTCGAGAAAGAGCGCTCGACTTCCGGCCAGCGGATGAGTGCGCACGAGAGGATGGGCGACGTCTTCGAGCACGTCCGCCGGGCCCGAGGCCGCGCGACGGGGCGGGAAGGCGTTCTCGTTGTTGTGCGAATACGCGACTCGCAAACCTTCGAGCTCCTTGCGCGACTCTTCGCCCAGCAGTTCGTAGGCCGCGCGCATGTCCATGAAGCACGTCGGACCCCCACCGCTCGCTGGAAGATTGCGCGCATGCAGGACGGTCACCCGGGCGGGTTCGCGTGTGAAAGTATCGTCGCAGTGAAAGGTCTCGAAGAGCCCGGGACGTTCATCGTCGAGACCCCCAAACGTCACGTCACCGAGCTTCTCGCGGATCTCATCGGTCATGACGAAGCCGGAGTCGATCGTCTGCCGGCGCTCCGAATAGCGAAGCGCCTCGCCGTCTCGGGTCGTCGCGATCGGATCTTTGATCGGCCCGAACAGCGCCGCCACGGACTCGAACTCGTCCTGCAGGAGCGGTCGATCCATTCGCAGACAAAGAACGCCGGACCGCCCGAGCGCGGCCTTTAGAGCGGGTCCGTCTTCATCACTTGCTGTCGGACTCAATCCGCGCACTTTGGTCGCGGCAAAGGTCTCGAGATCGTCTTCCATCTCAAACATGCCGCAAAGGTACTCCCCGTCGCGAGGACTTGCCTCTCCACGGAGGGCCCGACAACATCGGATCCGCACGGGATGAACGAGGACCCCTCGAGCGAGTCCTTCAATCCAGGTCGTAGAGAAGGTGCTTGCTGAGATCACCCATCAGATCGATGAACATGATCCGGGTGTCGAAGAACCAGCTTCCATCGATCATTTGAAATGTATCGTGATAATGACCGGCGATGATCGGCTGTAGTGACAGCGTCTCCGTTTGTTGCAGCACGGTGTAGTAGCTTCGGGCCGAGCCGACTCTCGCCTCCTCATCGACTTCGATGATGACATTCGTCGTGACGTGTCGCGTTCGAGTCGTTCCATCTTCGTAGAGTCGCGTCGCCGCGCGGTACATCTCGAGCACGCGTTCGCGGCCCTCGAAGACTGCAGCAGACGGCGCGTCCGGCGACGCCATGATCCGCCCGTGGGCGAAGAGCTCGGCAACGCCCTCGAGATCACCGGAATCGATGCGCTCCGCGTAGAGGTAGAGCAGGTTTTCGATTTGGCGGGCAGAGTCGACCATCGCGGAGAGATAGTGCCCAGCCGGCAAAGGGGCAACCCGAGATTTTTCGGCCGCTTCGCTGAACCACTCCGGGGCAGCTGAAATCGAGCCTGGCAGAACGTCACAGCTTTGTGTCGGATCGACTGAGGTAGTCACCGTACGGCCCCATATGGTTTCTCCCCATCAAGAGACTCGCGCGACCGGCCGATTCGGAATCTGGTCTGTGAACCTGATGAAGGACAGCAATATGTACGGACTCGCGAACCGGGCGTTGAAACAACTCGTGCTCATGCGTGCGGGACCCGCCGTCTGGACCGAAATCTGCACGGTGGTTGGGTTCGAAGAAGAAGAGTTCGACGACCTGCAACAATATCCAGACTCGATCACCTACGAAATCGTGGGAGCGGCCAGCGAAAGGCTCGATACGCCGGCTGAGGAACTACTCAGAGACTTCGGGCGACACTGGATTCTGTTCACTTCACAGTCTCGCTACGGGGATTTCTACAAGCAGGCGGACGGCGACCTCGAGGAATTTTTGCTTCAGCTGAACGGGATCCATGAAATCGTGGCAGAATCGATGCCCGAGCTGCTGCCACCGAACTTTGGCGTTGAAGTGTCCGGCTCGGACTTGATCGTCTTCTACGTCTCCGATCGAGAGGGCCTCGAGCCCATGGTCCTCGGCCTCCTCGAGGGTCTGATGGAACTCTTCGACTTCAAGGGCGAAGTCTCTCAGATCGATGATTCCGAATACGGGGAATCCCGCTTCCTCATCTCGCTCAAAGGTTAGTCCCGCGCTCGCTTGAGACGCGCCTCGTCCTCTTTCGGAGATTTCCGATGAAGGTCGGAATCCACCCGAACGCGCTTCGGAAGCTCCTGCGTTAGGGTGGGCGTGGCGCCCGAATCCGTACATGGGTTCGACAATCCAGAGCACGAATGAAGGAGAAACCTCGAGATGAGTGTTCGCATCAACGGTATCGCCCACATCCAGCTGACCGTCGAAGACGGCGAGCGCTGTCTTCCGTTCTGGGAGCGCTTCTGCCATTTCATGGAAATGGAAACCCTGATCAAAGGGGAGGATGTCGTCTATTGCATCGGAGGCCGAACGGGAATTCTCGTCCGGCAGGCGCCCAGGGATCAAGCGAGCGGGCGTTTCGACCAGGACAGAGCTGGCCTGCATCATTTCTGCTTCCGAGCCCGTAGTCGCGAGGATGTCGAAGCAGTTCAAGAATTCATCGAAGCCGAACCCGACGCGACCGTCGTCCACGGGCCCGAAGAGGGTGGACATTTCGCGTCCGGCTACTACTCGATTCTCTTCGCGGATCCGGACGGCATCCGCGTCGAAGTCAATCACATCCCCGGAAAGGGACACTTCGGGAGTGATGGCCAGCTCGGCGGCAGCCGCGGACCGCGCGACAGCTACTACAGCGCGAGCGACTTCCACGGCCGCAACCCCGACGAATAGATGTCGGCGGTCGACGGTTCTCGTTCGCGCGGCGCCTTGCCATGCGAAACGGTTGGATCGACGCGCGATTCCAAGTATGTTCACGTCGATGACAGCGACAGTGCCCGGTCAGCCAGCACTCCCCAGGCTGCCCGATTCCCCGACCCCGGTTGGCGAATCGCCGGACACTTCTCCTTCGCAAGGCTCCGCGCTCTCGAAGATCGGCACGCTCAATGAGGGCTCCCTCCACGCGGCCTTGAAGGAGCGATACGCCCAGCCCGGCGACGAATTCGAAGTATCCATGGAAGGCTTCGTCATCGACATCGTTCGCGAACGAGATCGACCGCGCGAACTCCTGATCGAGATTCAAACGAGCTCGTTCGGCGCGATGGGCAAGAAGCTGGATCGACTCTTGTCGCAGAGACGAATCTTGCTGGTCCACCCGATCGCGGTCGAGAGCGTGCTCCACAAGCAGGGTGCCCGCCCGCGCCGCTCCCCCAAGCGAGGGACGATCTACTCGCTATTCGATGAACTCGTCAGCATTCCCACCATGCTGGATCACCCCAATCTGGAGTTGGAAGTCGTGCTGGTACGCGTCGCCAGACATCAGGTGAAGGATCCGAAGGCGCGCCGAGGTCGCGGCGGCTTCCGAACCACCGATCGAACGCTCGAGGCCGTGCTCGAAACACATCGCTTCCGGAACGTCGAAGATCTCCGACGACTCCTCCCGAAGGGCCTGCCCGAGGTCTTCACGACCCTGGATCTGGCCGAAACCGGCGTGGTCTCCCGTAACCAGGCCCAGCGACTGGCCTATTGCTTCAAGGCCTGCGGTCTGATCGAGCCCACCAAACGCACTCGGGCCGGCTACCACTACCAGATGCCGACGGGTCCCTCGTCGTCCCTCAATCAGAACCAACTCGATCGGGCCACGTAATCCCGCAAGCGCGGTACATTCTAGGCTGACGTGCAGCAGCGGGAGACAGAGACCGGATGAACTACAACTGGACGGCCACCCTCGCGCTGCTCGGCGCCTTGATTCCGATCACGATCGTGGGTCGCTATCTCGTCTTCAAGATTCCCGCGCTGCAGACGATGCGCGAGCTCAATCATGAAACGGATCGCGAGAAGTTGGCCAACGACCGCTACCGGGCCGCAGTCAAGACCAGCAACAACATGGGTCTTCGTACGAACCTGGTCCTCTTCATCGCGCTCGTCCCATTCTGCGTGAGCCTCGAGGCGCGGCCCCTCTGGCGATGCGTGCTCGACGTCGTATTGGTTTTGCTGGTGTTCGACTTTTTCTATTACCTGGTTCACCGCTTTCTCTTCCACGGGAAATCGCTTCGAAAGATTCACGCGCTTCACCACGAGGCGAGAACACCGACCTACATCGACGCACTCTACGTCGACCCTTACGAGACAGCCATCGGGATCGTCCTGTTCGTGTTTTCGATGCCGCTGGTCGCGGTCCTCACTGGAGGGCCTCTGAACGCTTTCTCCATGGCGATCGCAACGTTGGTCTTCACCCAGCAGAACACGATCAATCATACGTTCGTCAACCTGCCCTACTTCCCCTTCAAGACCATCGATCAGATCACGTCTCTCCACGCCGCTCACCACGTCAACATGAGCCAAGGCAACTACGGGTCGCTCACGATGATCTGGGACTGGATGTTTGGAACCCTCGAGACGCCAGTGACTCGCTCAGCCCCGTAGAATCAGACGTGGCTGTCGCCGTGGTCGATTCGATCGCCTGCCGCGACTAGAAGATGCAGAAATGAAGCGGCTGACTCGAGAAGCCTGTGGGCGGCAAATTGATCTCGGCTTGCACCAGGACACGATGAGCGTTGATCCAATTTCTCACGTAATCGAGATCCGCCGAGATGTCGCCGGTCACGGGCGCGATCAGCGTTTCGATTCGATCGATCTCTGCGATCCGCTCTGTCTCGTCGAAAATGTTGTCCAGTAGATTCTGAAGCTCGGCGAGATAGGCCAGCCCAGCGCGAGGGCGCCGCCGCCGGGTGCCGGACCGAAGCCAGGCGAGCAGCGCGATTCCCGCCATCAGAGCACTCGCCAGAGAAGGTTCTGGAACGGTGACGACGGTTGCATCGACCAGCTCCTCTTGTGGGCCCGCACTCGGCGAAAGCTGCCGCCTTCCGCGCCTTCCCATCCTGCGTCGCGCGCCACCCTCACAAGCGCCGATGCTTCTTCGCTCCCATTCTATCCGCAATCGTCTCGTGCTCGGCGATTCTCGCGGGCGATCCGGATCGATTCCCATGAGACATACGACGATTCTGATAGGACCTCAGAGATCTCTCGATCAATCCGGATCACCGGAGGCGCTCGAGAAACAGTAGAATCCCGAGGTGCCGAACCCGTGAAGGCTTCTAGCAGAGCGAGAGGGACCGGATGTTCAATCTATCTGGAAGAGTTGCACTCATTACCGGTGCCGGTCGGGGCGTCGGCGTAGGCATCGCGACGGAACTCGCCCGGCAAGGCGCGTGCATCGCCGTCAACGATCTCCATGCCGAACGCGCCGCCGCGACCGCCAAAACGATCGTCGAAAGCGGCGGACGAGCCGCCAGTTTCCAATTCGACGTATCCGACTACTCGAGTGTCGTCCTCGGCGTCGAGGCGATCGAGGCCGAACTCGGGCCCGTCGATCTACTGGTCAACAACGCGGGCGTTCCCGCCAAGATGACGACGAAGAAATTTCGCGAAACCGAGCCCGAGGAGTGGGCGCCCTATCTGGACGTGAATCTCTACGGGGTCCTGAATTGCAGCAAGGCTGTGATCGACGAGATGTGTAAGCGAAGTTTCGGCCGAGTGATTACGATTTCGTCTGGGGCGGGAACGACCGGAACTTCGATCGGAACTTCCGCCTATGGGGCCGGAAAGGGAGGCGCGCTCGCGTTCATGCGAAACCTGGCACTCGAAGTGGCGAGAAATGGGGTGACCGCGAATAGCATCGCGCTCGGCCTGATGAACAACGTACCCGAGCACACCCTCACCACGCTGGTCAAGGGGATTCCGGTCGGTCGTACCGGAAGCCCCGACGACGTTGGCGCCTGTTGTGTCTACCTGGCCTCGGACGAAGCCTCTTGGATGACCGGACAGACGATCCAACTCAATGGCGGATCGATCACGACCTGAAGAGCCGTGCCGACCCAACGACCACTTCTCATTCGGAGGGAGTACGAAGTGAGATCTTGTGAGGGAAAGAATGCGTTGATCACGGGCGCAAGTCGCGGAATCGGCCGTGCGATCGCGAAACGCCTCTCGGCCGAAGGTGCGAATGTCGTTCTTTCGGCTTCGCGCCTCGGGAGCCATGGTGATCTGGATGGCACGCTCGAAGAAAGCGCAGCCGAAATCGAACGTGCCGGAGGACGCGCGGCGACCGTCGTCGCGAATCTCCTGGACGAGGGTGCAAGATCGGATCTCGTCTCGCGCGCCGAGGCCGCCCACGGCCCACTCGACATTCTCGTGAGTAACGCCGCGCTCGGCCGCTGGGGAATGCCCAGCCAATCGACGCTTTCGGATCGGCGAAAGATGTTCGAGATCAACCTGCAAGCGCCCGTCGATCTCGCGCAACAAGTGCTGCCCGGAATGCGCGAGCGAGGCCGGGGGTGGATTCTCAACATCGGCAGCGATTCGCACCGCCAACCCCCCGTTCCCTACCGCGACAGTCAGGCGGCCGCACATGTCATCACCGCCTATGGCGCCAGCAAGGCCGCGCTCGACCGCTACATGACGGGACTCGCCCATGAAGTCGCCATCGATGACGTCTTCGTGAACGTGCTCGCCCCGGTCGCGATCGTGCTCACACAGGGAGCGGCCGGGTTCGTCAGCCAGATTGCCAAGGACAACCCGGATATGGTCGAACCGATCGAGTTGATGGTCGAGGCTGCGCTCGAACTCTGCACGGAGCGTCATGTCGGACAGGTCGTACTCAGCCGCGAGCTTCTCCATCGAGTCGCACGACCGGTTCGTTCGCTGGACGGAGAGATCATCCTCGGTGATTCATTTCTTCCCGCTGACTTGAGTGCCATCATCTGAGAAGGGGTGGAAGTTCGATTGATCTTTCTATTCGACTGGCAGAACTACGCAAAACTCCTCCGACTCGCCGCAAGAGAGTCGAATCTGCAAGTCCGGATCTATTTTCTCGTGATTCTCTTGCTGTGGGTTCCGCCGGTATCGCTCTTTCATGCGCTTTGTTTCTTCCTGGACGGATTGGTCTTTCCCGGCCTGTCTCGCGTCGAAATCAAGAACCCGGTCTTCATCGTCGGTCATGCGCGCAGTGGTACGACCCTCGTCCATCGATTGATGAGTCAGGACGAAGAACGCTTCAGTGCCTTCATGCTCTACGAAATGTACTTCCCATCGCTCTTGCAAAAATGGGTGATTCGACGCGTCGGGGAGCTCGATCGCAAACTGGGTGGGTACCTCGGGCGACGCATCGTTGCCTGGGACGAGCGACACTACGCCGCGACTCAATCACGGCATCCCATGAGCCTGACGAAGATGGAAGAGGACGACATGGTCCTCTACTACTCGATGGCGTCGGGTTATTGGATCACGAAATTGCCCTACCTGGGCTCCCTCGATTTCTATTACGTCGACGAGTGGCCCGAAAAAAAGCGTCGACGAATGATGCGCTTCTATCGCGAGTGCCTGAGACGCCAGCTCTACTTGAACGGCCCCGAAAAGACCCATCTCAACAAGAGTCCGATCTTCGCCGGTCGCGTCGAGACGCTCATCGAAACCTTTCCCGATGCGCGCATCGTCGTGCCCGTACGCAACCCCTTCGAGACGATCCCGAGTCTGCTGAAACTGATGCGCCACGGCTGGAAAGCGCTCGGATGGGGAGAGGCACGTCAGCGGCCGGCCCTCGAAGTTCTCGCCAATCAGTCGTTTCATACCTATCGACATCCGCTCGAAGTCCTGGCGCGGATGCCCCATGTTCCACATGCCGTGATCGAATACCGTGATCTACTTGCGAAGCCGGCAGAGACGATCGAGAAGATCTACCGCGATCTCGACTTCGAGATCACGCCGCACTTCCGCAAGACCCTGCAAGGCGAGGTTCGTCGCGCAAGGGAACACAAGAGCGGCAACGAGTACAGTCTCGAGGAATTCGGACTCGACAAGAATTCGATTCGCGACGAACTGGCCCCACTGTTCAAGCGCTTCGATTGGGCGGACGGCGAGCCCGATCGATCCTCACAGGAACCGCCGCACCGAGTAGAGGACCCCGCCTAGATGTCGGACGACACCCGCAAACAACTTCGTGAAGCCTGGAACGACATGATCGCCGAGTTCGAGCGTGCCCGTGACGCGATCGATCAATCCGACTTGATGCCGGCCCCCGACAATGAGCGCAACCTCGCCGAGGGATACCGATATCTGCTCGGGTACGTCCACAATGCCATCGAGCGTGCATTTCATTCCGACGTCGACCATCCGTTCATTCGTCATGCCCTGCAGCTCGTCAACAAGGCGACCATCGACAATGCGGACGCGATCTATTTTCAGGCGCGGATCGATGGGCGGCAGCGCTATCTCGTGCGCGGCCGCGCCGAGGACAACCGGCATTGGCGTGGCGAGTCTGCGGCCGAAAAAGGTCGTCTGGCTCCGCAGTATGTGATCTTCGAAGTCAGCCAGGGGCCCCTGGCCGGCGACACCGGCAGCCTCGCCGAACTACGACCCGGCATCAAAGCACAGACCGGAAAACTCGATTCGAGTGACCTGCAGGTCGACGCTGACGGCAGCTTCGAAATCCTGCTCGCACCGCAGCGACCCGACGGCTACGAGGGAAATTTCATCTCGACCCATCGTCTGAGCAGAGCCGAGGATCCATCCGGAGCCGTCAGTGGCCCCGATCGCTATGCCGACTACATCAGCGGCCGACAACTCTTCTATGACTGGTCGCGTGAGGAGGCCGTCGCACTCACCATCGAGTCGCTCGATCATTCCGGTAGTCCGATACCCGCCTACACCCCGGCCAGAGCTGTCGAAGAGCTGACGCGCACCGGCGCATTGGTGCGCGGCCCGATGCATTTCTGGAATGAGTTCTACACGGTTCTTCTCGAGACCTACGGCAAACGCGAGGGCGGACATTCCGCCGGGGCCGAACGCTTCATGCCGCGCAACAAATTCAATGAGCCGAACGCGGCCGCTCGAGAAACCGGCGGCGGCCAGAGCACCAATATCTACGCCGGCGGCGTCTACGAACTCGATCTCGAGGAAGCGCTCATCATCGAGAGCAGAGTCAAGGTCCCACCCCAATACATCGGATTCCACCTCTCGAATCTATGGGGTGAATCGCACGACTTCGCCAACCATCAGAGCAGCCTGAACGGCAAGCAGATGGAGATCGACGACGATGGCGTCCTGCGCTGGGTGGTCGCACACCGTGATCCAGGCATCCCGAACTGGGTCGACACCACTGGACATCCAGAAGGATTCCTCGTTCCGCGCTGGGCTTATACGGAAACACCGCCCCAAGAGGATTGGCCCACCGTGAAGGCGACGAAGGTTTCGTTCTCCGAAATTCGAAATCACCTGCCGAAGAACGTCCGCGAGGTGAGTGGCGACGAACGCCGTGAACGAATCCGCGAACGCCAACTCCATATTCAGCGTCGCTACCGCGTTTTCTAGTAACGGCTGCCCTTCGTCGATCTCCCTAAGGATCCGTGAAGTCCGCTTCCGTGCTCTTCGCCATCTCTTCGAGAAAAGATTTCGGAAACTGTCCGACAAAGCCGGCGACGTCCCAGTAGTCGCTCCACTTCGAGACCTTGCCGTCCGTCATTTCGTGCATCGTGGCGAAGGTATTGGTCACCTTTTCACCCGTCTTGAATGTCCAGACCTCCGTATGGTCGAGGAAGACCACGTCGCCTTCGGCGACGAGGTGGTGGATCGTGTGCTGATGGTCGGACAGATGATCGAAAGCGATGGACAGTCGCTTCACGACATTGTCGGGTCCTCGAGCGCCAACGTCCTCGGTCGCAACGTCTTCGTAGAAGACATCCGGGGACAGACAACTCTTGAGCCTCGGCCAATCCATCTCGCTGAGCGCATTCCACAGCTTTTCAACGGTCTTTCGGTTTCCTTCGATGGACACTGATTCCTCCGATCTGACGTTCTGGCCACCGCGGCAGTGAGAGCAGGTCGAGTCTGACAGAAAATCGACCAAAAAAGAACCGGCTGACGGAGAAGCCCGCGAGCGAGTAAGATTCCGGAGCCCGAACACAACCCCGAGCGGAGAAGTCCATGGCATTCGATCTCATCCTTCGTGGTGGAAAAATCATCGATGGGAATGGCGGCGCCCCCTTTGTCGGAGACGTTGCCATCCGCGATGGCAAGATCGCCGCGATCGGAGACGTCGGGGGCGATGCAGCCCGAGAGATCGACGCTCGCGGACTCGCTGTAACGCCGGGCTTCGTCGACATCCATACCCACTACGATGGCCAGGCGACCTGGGATTCCCAGCTCGCGCCTTCCTGCTTTCACGGGGTCACCACGGTCGTGATGGGAAATTGTGGTGTCGGATTCGCGCCGGTCGCGCCCGGGCAGGAAGACTTCCTGATCGGCTTGATGGAGGGTGTCGAAGACATTCCCGGCGCCGCGCTGCACGAGGGAATTCAATGGTCCTGGCAGACGTTTCCCGAATACCTCGACACCCTCGATCGGCTCGAGTTCTCGATGGACGTGGCCACCCAGGTTCCGCACGGCTCCGTTCGCGCCTATGTCATGGGACAGCGAGGCGCGAACAACGAACCGGCGACCGCCGACGACATCGAAGCGATGGCCGCCATCGTCAAGGAAGGCATCGCGGCCGGCGCTCTGGGATTTTCGACCTCTCGAACCATCGCCCATACCGCGATCACCGGTGAGCCCGTACCCGGAACCTTCGCCGCCGAGGACGAGCTCTTCGGGATCGGCCGTGTGCTAGGCGAACTCGAAACTGGAATCTTCGAGGTCGCCGGCGCGGGCGCGGCGGGCGAGGACATCGCGGCACCGGCGAAGGAACTCGATTGGATGGTTCGCCTATCCAAGGAAATCCGCCGACCCGTCACCTTCGCGATGCTCCAGGTCGATGCCGCTCCCGATCTCTGGCGCGAATTGCTCGAACGTTCGGCCGCCGCGGTGGCAGAGGGCGCCGAAGTCTTTCCCCAGGTGGCCGGTCGCCCCTTCGGATTCCTGATCGGACACCAAACCGAAGTCCATCCCTTCGCCGCCTGTCCAACTTTCTCCGCACTCCTGGGACTGTCATTCGAGGAACGGGTCGCGCGTCTCTTCGATCCTGAAACGAAGAAGAAGATCCTCTCGGAGGCCAGCGCGGAAACTTCGATGCTGCTGGCACAGCTCGGGCGACTGTTCCCGATGGGGGATCCGCCCAACTATGAACCTGCCTACGAAGACTCGATCGAGGCACTCGCGTCTGCCGAGGATGTCGACCCGATCGAATTCTTCTATGACCGGATGCTCGAGCGGGAAGGACGCGAACTCTTTCTGGTTCCGCTGCTCAACTACTCGGGCGGCGATGCGGAACCCATTCGTGAGATGATGCAGCATCCACGCGCAGCGCTTGGACTCGGAGATGGGGGTGCTCATTGCGGAATGATCTGCGATGCCTCGATCCAGACCTTCATGTTGACCCATTGGGTTCGCGATCGAACACGTGGCGAGCGCATCCCGGTGGAGTTCGCCGTGAAGCGAATGACGCGGGACACGGCCGAACTCTATGGGTTGATGGACCGAGGAACGATCGAGGTCGGCAAGAAGGCGGACCTCAACCTGATCGATCTCGATGCGCTCCGATTGGAGCCTCCCAAAATGATCCACGACTTGCCCGCCGGCGGGAAACGTTTCATGCAGCGTGCCCATGGTTATCGAGCCACGATCGTCTCCGGCCAGGTAACGATCGAAAACGATGAACCGACCGGCGTATTCCCGGGTCGACTGATTCGGGGCGCCCAGACGGAACCTCGGGCCGACTAACAAGTCCACGCATTCGGCTGCCAAGAACTCGACCTGCGGGCCTGCGGATCAGTCCAAGAGCTGGATCGAGACGCCTTCGAGTTCCCGCAGCACGGGATCGAGCAGCGCGACCTGGCGTCGAGCGCGGGCACGGAAGAAGCGCACGAACTCGACGTCCCGTTCGGGCGAAGCCGCTTCGACCGATGCTTCCAGTAGCGCGTCCGCCTCACTCCACCCGTCGACCTGCTGGCCGAGCAGATTCGAGACTTCTTCGAGGTCGCTCGCCTCGAGCCCCGGACCGTAACGCTCGGCCCTTGCCGTGTACTCGGCAATGCGCAGAGAGGCGTCGAGCTCGTACGCCGCGAAGTCATCTCCGGATGACGCCTCGCGCAGGCGCGCAACGAGAACCTCGGATTCCTTCGAGTATCGAGTGGGCGGAGCCTCGGGGAAGGGGGTCGCATCGGCTTCGAGCCCCATAGCGTGGGCCATCACCTCGATCGGCGCGAGCGAGTAGACCCAATACCAACCCAGATACTGAATCAGATCGAGGCCGGGAGCGGGGTTGGCGACCAGATGGGCGACCGCCATCGGCGTATAGAGACTGAATCGCACGGTGTGGTAGTCGATGACGTTTCGGGGAATGACCGCGCCCGTCCGTTCGAAATAGCGAGCGTTGGCGATGGACAAGTCGCCCAATGGCTCACTCAGGTCGCGGGTACGCAAACCGGCGAGGTCCGCCGCCGGGTCCCCGAGACAGGCAAGCTCGAGATCGATGAGCGCCGTCACCCTGCCCTGTTCGAATAGGAATTGCCCCGAGTCGACGGCCAGAAAACTCGTCTGCGAACGCCCTTCGGGCACATTGCGCTTCAACCATCCCAGCACGAACTCGATCAGGGGTTCCGGGCGACTCTTGAATTTTCGATAGGCCGACTCCCATTTGTCCAGGTCGCAGAGTCCCCGCTCGCGGGCCGTCTTCGGCAGCTCCATCCCCGTCGCCTCGAAAGGCGAAGTATCGAGACCATGCGTGCGGGCGAGGATCTCGATGTAGTGGGCCATGACGGATTCGCGTTCCGCTTCGCTTTTCGCCGTCGCCAGGTTTGCGCGGCCCGGGCTGCAATCCATGACGATGCCGCAAGGATCGGAGCAGACGGCGTAGACGTGGGGAACCGGAATGCCCTCTCGTTCGAGTTCTCGAAGCACGCGCGCCTCGTGTGCGATGACCTCCGGGCCGGTGGCGAGTTCGGGGCGCGCGCCTCGAAAGTAGAGGGGAAGCGATTCACCGTCGCGTTCGAAGTCGAGAAAGAAGGCCGGGCGCCAGCGCGACTGGCGCTCGTAGCCGACGATGCGACCCCCGAGCTCTGTTTCGATCCAGGCGAAGAGCTCTGTCCACGGCGCACCCGGGCTCTGCATGTCGGCTCCCATTTCGACTCCCAGACGCGTGAACCGCGTTGGTGGACATCGTGGATGTTATCACGGGGTCTTCGGGGAGCGTGTCCGCGCGACCTGGACAGTGATTCCTTTGTATAAGTGCCCAATGCGGGCCCGTCGAGGACACATCCTGTTAGGATTCGGGGGACCCCCGACTCGCTAGCGGAGCCCATGTCCAATACGAAATCGCCCGAACAGCAAATCGGAGGTCGATACGCCAAGTACGTCCTCTTCGTCCTGGTTCTCGTTTACGTTTTCAATTTCATCGATCGACAGATCCTGTCGGTTCTGGCAGAGGAGATCAAAGCCGATCTCGGAATCTCCGATGCCGAGATCGGCTTCCTCTACGGCACGGCTTTCGCTGTATTCTACGCAATCTTCGGGATTCCACTCGGGCGATTGGCCGACGTCTGGATCCGAAGTCGACTGATTTCGCTGGGGCTCTTGTTCTGGAGCATCATGACGGCGATGTCGGGAACGGCCCGAAGCTTCGGCTCGCTCGCCGTCTTTCGCTTCGGTGTCGGCATCGGCGAGGCCAGCGCGACCCCCGCCGCGTTCTCGATGTTGTCCGACTACTTTTCACCGACCACGCGGGCGACCGTGCTCTCCATCTATTCGAGCGGCGTCTACATCGGCGCCGGGATCGGAACGTTTCTGGGAGGCATGATCGTCGATGGCTGGAACGGCGCCTATCCCGATATCGCGGCGGCCCCACTCGGAATCAAGGCTTGGCAGGCTGCGTTCATGGTCGTCGGCCTGCCCGGCATCCTACTCGCCATCTGGGTCGGGACACTCCGAGAACCCCGACGCGGCCAGAGCGAGGGCGTCATCACAGCGACTCATCCCCACCCGTTCAGAGCAGCCTTCGAGGAGCTTTTGTCCGTCCTGCCGCCGCTCACTGCGATCAATCTTTTTCGACAGGGCGGAGTCAAGACGCTCTCCTGGAACCTGGCCATCCTGACGATGCTCGTGGCCATTGCCTTGATGCTCATCGAAGCCACGGGCAATGTCGCACAGTGGGGGGCGCTCGGAATCGGCGTCTACGCGGCCGCCTCCTGGGTGCAGAATCTTCGGATTCGCGACTACCCCACCTACAGCATGATCTTTCGATGTAAAACCATGATTTCTTTGTGTTGGGGTGCGCCTTGCATCGCCTTCGTCACGTACGGCGTCGGTTTCTGGGGCGTGCCCTACATGATGCGCATGCATGACGTGAGCGCTTCCGAGGTCGGTACGTTTCTGGGGCTGGGAGCCGCACTCGGTGGCTGGATCGGAGTCACGTTAGGCGGCGTCATCGCGGATCTGCTCAAGAGGCGGTTCGCGGCGGGGCGACTCGTCGTCGTTCTCGTGGCGCCCATCCTGGCCCTACCCTTTGCCTACGGATTCGTAACGACACAGAACGTCAACACGGCCTATGTCTGCAGTTTCTTCTTCAGCATGTTCTCTCCGATGTGGACGGGACCCGCCGCGTCCACTCTCAACGACCTGCTACTACCACGAATGCGCGCCATCGCGTCGGCCTTCTATATCATGATGATTACCTTCATCGGTCTGGCTCTCGGTCCCTATCTCATCGGCTACGTGAGCGACCGGATCGCTTCGTCCGGTGTCGAATCGGGCGAGGCCCTGCAACGTGCGATGCTCTACGCACTCGCGATGCTGGGCGTTGCGACCGTCATCCTG
>CAWLAJ010000043.1:0-19533 GCA_963854795.1 Deltaproteobacteria bacterium UBA4427
CGAATTCGACGACATTGCCGGCGACGCCGCGATGGTCCGCCGCGTTGACGCGAGCGCCCGCGATTTCGAATTCCGTCGGCGGTCGCGCTTGACGCGTTTCATCTTCGCCGATGCCGAGTTCTTCGAGCAGCGCCTTGTGGTCACCGCGCGCCTCGGCCTCCATGTCGATATGTCCGTCGAGGACGAGGAAGCGGCCATCCGAAAGCTTGGCGAGTGGATTGATCTCGGCCAGCGTAAGATCATATTTCAGGAAGATCTGCATCAGCTTGAAGACGATCGGCGCGAGCTTGTTCAGGTCCGATCCGCTCACACCCGTCGCCCCGACGGCCTCTTTGGCGATCCTCGGCGTGAGCGGAAGGATGGAAGAAAAGTGCGTCTTGGAGACGTGCTCAGGGTGCTTTTCGGCGACTTCTTCGATGTCGATGCCGCCTTTGTCGCTGAAGACGCAGACCGGTCGCTTGGCGCGGCCGTCCCAGGTGATCGCGACGAAATATTCCTGCTCGATCGCCATCTTCTCTTCGACCAGGACCGAGCGACAGATCTGCCCGTTGACCTCGATGGGAAAGATGGTCTCTGTCGCAGCCGCGGCTTCATCGGCATCGTCCGCGAATCGAACGGCGCCGGCCTTCATGCGACCCCCGGAGAGAACCTGGCTCTTGAGAACGACCGGACCGCAATCGAGCGCCTCGAAGGCAGCCCTCGCCTCAGCGGCATTGTCGACGAGTCGACTCTTGCCCAGCGGTAGGCCATGGCGCGCAAACAGGGCCTTGGCCTCGTACTCATAAAATCGCATGCGAAGAAACTCCAGCCGACGGGAACAGGTGAAGGGAACGGAATCCGGCCTGGCCGGACGTTCCGTAAGGCCGCGTACTGTATTCATTTTTGATTTTTGCGGCAACAACCCGGGACGCCGCTCGCGGTCCGCTGGCAATCCGTATGCAGGTGGCAGGTCGTGCCCCTTCCGCCGGGGCCCTGGCCTCAATCTGCACCGTCCGCGCTCCGATGAGGAGGAATCTCTCGGAGGATTTCATGGCCGCCAAGATCAACGTGTTGTTGGTAGACGACAGTCGTACGGTCCTGGCTCAGCTCGAGAGGATTCTCGGCGATCTCGACGGCGTTGCCATCGTGGGCATGGAGCGCAACGGTGCCGCCGCCATTCGCGTGGCCTGTGAGTCGCTGCCCGACCTCATCTTGATGGACATCGTCATGCCGGGGCTCGACGGGCTTTCTGCGTTGCGCACGATCAAGTCGCTGAATCCGGGAATCCAGATCGCGATGGTGTCCTCGGTCAGCGGCGACCCTGCAAAGGCCGAAGAGGCCTTCCGGCTTGGCGCTTGTCAGGTATTGGGCAAGCCCTTCGATCTCGACCTGATCGAATCCCTCATCCAAACCGTGCGAGAGACTCGCCTCGAAAACGCGACGGAGAACGAATAGGTGGGCGTCAAATTCTTCGGACAATTCTTGATCGATTCCAGCGAGGTCGACGCGAGCCACGTTCGCGAAGCGCTGGAGCTCATGGACCATGAGAATCGACCGCTCGGTCAGATTGCAATCGCCGAGGGCTTCATGCAGCAGCGCCAGGTCGTCCGCGTCAATGCCGAACAGCGCAACCGAGACCTTTCCTTTGGCGATCTCGCGGTCGACATGGGTCTGCTCCGAAGCGAAGAACTCGTCACGATCCTGAAAGTCCAGCGCACCACGCGACTGCCGATCGGACAGGCCCTCGTGCGCCTCGGGCATGTCGCGAGCGATCGTCTAGGAGTCCTGCTCGATTCCTACAAGACCGATCAGGCGCAATACGACGTCGCTATGATGGACTTGCCGAATGGACTCGTCAGTCACCGAGTTTCGCACTACGTCATCGATCTCTTTCCTCGCTTCATGTTGAGGGTCGCGCGCATGAAGGTGAAGGTGGGTGAGGTCAAGGACTTCGATCAAGAACCCGAATTTCGGGAGATCGCGGTCTCGGTTCCCATTCAAGGAGCGCGGGGGCTCGAAGTGGCGCTCGTGTGCGACCTCGAGTTCGGTGAAGCGCTGGCCATGGCGGCAAGTGGACTCGATCGCGGCGATCTCAACCCCGAGATGGTCGCCGACGCCGTCGGCGAATTCCTGAACGTGCTCTGTGGCAACGCAGCCGGCGCGGTTGCGAAGGAAGGCCATCCGGTCGAGCTCGGTCCCCCCGACTACGAAGCGGAACTCTGCGACGGATGGATGATCGAATTGGCGGTCGGCATAGGTCGTGCTGCGCTGGTGCTCAGTACTTTTTGATCCGTGTTACGCTCGCTTGATGAGTCGTGCTGATCATGCGAGCGCTCTAGAAAAATGGGCCAAGGACGGTAGTGAGGGAAGCCCGCCGGTTCTCGCGGCGACGGTCATTCTGCTGCGCGATGGCGCCGATGGACCCGACGGTTCCAGATCGAGCGAAGATTCGAGCGACCTCGAAATCCTGATGTTGAAGCGAAACTCGAAGATCGCCTTCGGTGGAATGTGGGTTTTCCCGGGTGGACGGATCGATCCCGAGGATTGGCAGGGCGTCGACGAGGGTGATGATCTCGGCGCTTCGCGTCGGGCAGCGGAGCGTGAGGCGCTCGAAGAATGTGGCCTCGCAGTCGATTCCGAGTCCATGCATGCATTCTCCCATTGGACGCCACCCAAGACGACGCCGCGGCGCTTTCTGACCTGGTTCTTTGCTGCCCGCGCGGGTGCTGGCGAGGTCGCGATCGACCACGGCGAAATTCACGAGTCCAGCTGGATGAGTCCTGCGGATGCGCTGCGCCGTCGCGACGCCGGTGAGATCGAAATCGCTCCACCTACGTTCGTCAGCCTCAGCGAACTAACAGCCTTCAAGAACGCCGATCACGCCCTCGAATCCATCCGTCAGCGCGATCCCGAACGCTTCCAAACGGTGATCGGTCTCTCCGACGAGGGCCCCGTCGCCATGTGGCACGGAGACGCCGGCTACGATTCGGCCAATCCCGCCGAGCCGGGCCCTCAACACCGTCTGACCATGAAGAAGAAGGACAGCTGGCTCTACACGCGAACCGAACCGCGCTAGAACTCGAAGCCGTGCCCGGCCATTCGCGTGAGGCCTGGCACCCCCCCAGGTCGCGACGCCCTACTCGTCGATTCTTCTACGCGTCTGTTCTACCGGTCTAGGTGTAATGACTTCGCCGCTTCACGGCCAGCGAGCGGTCGAGCTCGAAAATCTGAACCTTTTTCCAGCCATCCGGCGCATCGTCGGAAGTCTCGCCTTCCGCCTGGACGAATTTGTGTCCGAAGAGCCGAGTCTCTACGACACCGAGATCTTCGCGGTCCGGATGGTCACGTTTGGCGAGAATTTCGGTCGCCGCAAACACGGTGTCTCCGGCCTGCAGAGGCGCTGTATGGCGACCGGTCGTATAGATGATGTCGCCGAGCGCGTTGTCCCCGACGTCGGGGCCGGACAACCCTAGACAGAGCGTGAAGGGAATCCCACCGAATACGATCAGCTTTCCCCCGACATATTGCTTGGGGTTCAAGTCGATCATGTATTGATTGCAGTGGACCTGGCTGGTGTTGTCGAGAACAGCCGTCATCGAGATGTGTTCGTCGGTGATCGTTCGACCTCGAGAATGTTCGATTCGACTGCCGACCTCGAGGTCCTCGAAATAGCTGTCGGGGCTCGAGAGATGGGCCAGTTCGGAGAGCTTCGCGTTCTCGTCATAGGGGGGAATCCATGGCGTGCATTCGATTTCATCCGGAGTGACATCGAATGCTTCGATCTCGATGGCTTCATCTCCCTTGTAGACCTGGACCTTGCGCTGCCAGGTGGCGACGATCGCTTCGCTGGCGTCGCCGATGTTCTTTCGCGCGGTCGACTGAACATGGACGATGCCGAGGTTGGGCCGACTCGCGGAGAGTCGCAGACCGAGAACTTTCGTCTCGACCTCGATCGTGTCACCGATGTAGACGGGTGCACCGAACTTCATATCGATGTACTCGAGGTTGGCGCGAGCGTTTTCCGAGATGTCCTCGACAGTCTGGCTGAACCCGACGAGCATCACGAGACCCGGGGAGCAGACGAGACCCTCGTAGCCATAGGCGCGCGCGTAGCGGGCGTTCTTGGTCAGAGGATGGGTCGACATCGAGAACTCGGTGAAGGTCGTGAAGAGTCCTTCCGTGATCGTCTTGCCACCCTTGTGTCGGAAGATCTGTCCGGGCTTGAAGTCCTCCAGGAAGTTTCCGGTCTTCTTGCGGATGATCTTGGGGGTGCTGCTGGATTCGCTCATTGGGGGTCTCTCCTCGAAGGGCGGCGAGTCTACTGAGGGGCAGGGCGCGATGCCAGGGACGCATTCGCGGCCGGGGCTGAACTGAACAGAAGCGGCCCGAATTCGCGTAGTACGATTGCAGCCCTATCGGTCGCCGGCCTAGCTTCCCTTCGTCCATGGGCAGCGAATTCCTCTGTCGAATTGGAGACGCCGAGGCTGGCAGCGCAGGGCTTCAGGTCCGTCACGCCATCCGTCACGCCAAGAGACGAGCGGAGGAGAAGAGTCGAAATGAGCATCCTGCCGACCCGTGAAGACGAAGTCGCTCTCGGCCGCATTCATCGCCCCGAGGAGGGAGACTCGTTTCCCAGCCTGGTTCTGATCCACGATGTCTGGGGCCTTTCCGACCATAGTCGACAGCTCGCCTCGGCGTTGGCCGCCGAAGGCTTTGGTGTACTCGAAATCGATCTCTATCGAGACGGCGCCGGGCCGCCGACCGAAGACCCGGGCGCGTTCATCCGTTCGCTATCGGATCCGAGCGTTCTGTCCGATCTCGATCTAGGCGCCGATTGGCTGACCAGCCAGTCGTGGGGTCACAAACGCAAGGTCGGCGTCGTCGGGGTCTGTATGGGCGGGACGTTCACGCTTCTTGCGGCGTCGACGTCAGATCGCTTTTCCGCCGCCGCGCCCTTTTACGGAATTCTCTCTTATGACCGCGGGATGCTTGCCGCGCCCGAGGGTCGCAACCGCGAACGGAAACCCCATTCGCCACTGGAGATTGCCGATCGACTCCGCATGCCGCTGCTCGCATCGTTTGGACGGGAAGACGAATTCGTTCCCAACGACGACGTCGATCGGCTCGAAGCCGCACTTTCCGGCAGTGGCAAGCCGTTCACGATCGACCGCTACGAGCATGCCGGTCACGCGTTCTTGAATCGAACACGAGAGCCCGCCTACCGAGCCGAGGCATCGCAGGCAGCGTGGGGTCGGCTGATTCCGTTTCTACGTTCTGAGCTGGCCTGAATTCAGTCGACGGGTTGCGCGTCGACGACAGCTTCGACGAGCGCTTCGACCTTCGTCGAAGGGCGAGCCAGGATGAGGGCAATCGTCCGAGTGCTTCGCAGGTAGCGTGAGGCCGAGGCTTCCAGGCGAATCGGGCTCCCTTCGCGATCCTGCATGGTCGCGAGAAAGGCGTGGTTTTCCTGGCCTTCGGCGATGCTATCGAGGGACGTCCACCATGGCCCCTGGGCATCGGCGGGAACAAAGGCATTGAACTCCAGTCCGATCAGCGCATCGCGCGCGACTCCGAGTGCGGCGCCGGCCGCCGGATTGGCGTCGAGGATCTCTCCGGTGTCCACATCGAGTGCGAAGAAGAGATCGGCTACGCGATCGATCGCTGCGCTGATCGCGCGCCGCGTCGCACGCGGCCGGCCACTCGAGTTTCGTTTCGTACCCGTCGTTCGAATCGCCAACCGAAAGGCGTCGAGCAGTGGGGCGAGTGCGGTCGCTACGATCTCCCGCTCCGGTCCCGCGAGTTCGGTTGCGGATTCGGCCCAACAAGTGAGCAGAGCCATCACGCGACGTTCATTGGGCCGAAGCCCGTCGAGGACGGGGCGTGGCGCTTCGCCGCGCATCAGCGCAGTCGACGTGAAGGTTCGAAATCGCCGCAGAGTTTCTGCCTCTGGGCCCGAGGCGGCCGGGGCTGCCGCACCCAGGCGCGCGTGCATGACCTTCTCGATTTCGAGCCGCTGGTTCATCAGCCACTTCGAGAGGTCACGATTCGGATTCCCAGTGATCGTGTCGTCCACGACCGGAAACTAGCAGGCCGCTGAAGAACCCCTTGCCAGGACGAATGAATTCGCTCACCGATGATGAGAATGAACGGGGCTTTCCATTGATTTCCTTAGGGGAAATTACCGATAGCGGGTCTTTATTGCCTCAATTGTAGGGACCGATCTTCCGATTTTCCTTTCATGCCGAAAGCCATGCCGTGGAAGCGAACGATCGTCTGCCATGCCCCGAAAGACGCCTTTGGATTGATGACGGATGTGATCCTGTCGCGACTGGGATATCGGATGCTGGTGCTCGATACCTTCGTTGCGTTGCGTGCGGAAGATCCGGCTCTTCGCGCGGACTTGTTGTTGGTCGACGAACGGCGCATGGTCGAAATCGTCGATTCAAAGATGGATGAAGAGGAGGGGCCGATTCCGATCGTACTCTTGACCGGCAAGCGTGGTGTCGCCCAGAGCGACTCTCGAATCGTGGGGGCGGTCAAGCGGCCGGCTGGGCTACACGATTTGTATCGCCTGCTTCAACAGATTTTCGAAGACAAACCGCGGACGACTCCGCGCATCGCCACGCAGCTTCGTGTGCGCTGCGAAAGGGGTGATCGATACTGGGACGGACGAGTCCTGTCGCTGTCCGAAAATGGTTGTCTCATGCGGAGTCCCGAAGCGATCCAGCTCGGGGATCGGATCCTGATCGAATTCGCGCTTCCAGAGACCGGCTCGATTCGGCTGCAAGCCGAAGCGGCCTACCAGCTTCTACCGGATGTCGGCCTGGTCTTCAGCAGCGTGGCCCCGGGCCATCGCGAGACGCTCGAACGATTCGTCGCGGACTCGATCCTTGCGTCTTGACGTCGTCAGCCTGAACGGGCTTTCGGACCTTGCATGCCGGAAGACCTTTTGCCACGCTTCGCCGGCCAAATCCCGAGTCCAGGGCGCCTGCTGATCGCTCGAACATCAGTCGACCGGGTCTCGTGCGATCGTGGCGGCTCGCGTTTCGGCGACTTTTTCCAACATCCCACTCGAGCAGGAAAGCGGGGCATCTTTGGTCATCCATCCAGACATGTTGAACAAGGTGTTAACCGCGGACGGCTTCATCGCTGCCCTCGATCAGAGCGGCGGCAGTACGCCGAAGGCGCTCCTGACCTATGGCGTCGAGGAGAATGAGTACGATGACGATGAATCGATGTACGCGATGGTTCATGCGATGCGCGTTCGAATCGTTTCGAGTCAGGCTTTTGGCGGCAAGCGAATTCTCGGCGCAATTCTCTTCGAGAATACTCTCGATCGCGAGATCGAAGGCCTGCTGTCCTCCGAATTTCTCTGGCAGCGAAAGAATGTCGTGCCCTTCCTGAAGGTCGACAAAGGACTCGCCGACGAGGTCGACGGCGTTCAGATCATGAAGCCCATGCCCGACCTCGCCGCGCTTCTCGACAAGGCGAACGCATGCAACACATTCGGAACCAAGATGCGTTCGGTCATCAAGATGTTGGATGCGGGAGGGATCACGAAGGTCGTCGATCAGCAGTTCGAAATCGGTCGCCAGATCTGTGCCGCCGGTCTCGTTCCGATCATCGAACCCGAGGTCGACATTCATGCCACGGACAAGAAAGACGCCGAGACCTTGTTGGCCGAAGAACTCCTACCCCGACTCGATGCGCTCGCTGAGGATCAGATCGTGATGCTCAAGTTGACGCTCCCCGACGAGGCCGGCCTCTACGATCGCCACGTGGCCCATCCTCGGGTCGCGCGGGTCGTCGCGCTTTCTGGGGGCTACTCGCGCGAAGAGGCGAATCGCCGATTGGCCATGAATCACGGTGTGATCGCGAGCTTTTCGCGCGCGCTCACAGAAGGTCTTTCGGCGCAACAATCCGACGAGGAATTCGAGAAAACCCTCGACACTTCGATCGACGCCATCTGTCAGGCTTCCGCTACCTAGATGCTCGCTGCGGTTCCCGTTGCGGAATCGTTTCAGGCCCATGATCCCGCGAAGAGGGTCCCACTTTGTCCACCGATCGCAGTCCCGACGAGATCCGCCGAGAGATCGAGCGAAGGCGGACCTTCGCCATCATTTCCCATCCCGATGCCGGCAAGACGACGCTGACCGAAAAGCTGCTTCTCTACGGCGGAGCAATTCGCGAAGCCGGCGCCGTTCGGGCGCAGAAGGCGGCGCGTCATGCCACCAGCGATTGGCTCGAACTGGAGAAGCAGCGCGGCATCTCGGTCTCGAGTTCCGTTCTTCATTTTGAGTTCAGCGGCCACCACGTGAATATCCTCGATACGCCCGGCCATCGTGATTTCAGCGAGGATACCTATCGAACGCTGATGGCCGCGGACAGCGCCGTCATGCTGATCGACGCCGCGCGGGGCGTCGAGGATCAGACCCGCAAGCTCTGTGAGGTTTGTCGGCTTCGTCGAATTCCAATCTTCACCTTCGTGAACAAAATGGATCGGCACGGACGTGATCCCCTCGACATCATGAGCGAAATCGAAGACGTGCTTGGGATGGATGTGGTTCCCGCGAATTGGCCCGTCGGAGCGGGCAGCGACTTCCGTGGCATCTACGATCGCCTCGACCGGCGACTCGTCACCTTTTCGGGCGGCCAACATGGGACGCATCGCGTCGAAGAGTTCGTAATCGACGGGGAGCCGGACTCGGCCCCAATTCGCGAGGCGATGGGTCCTTTCGCCGACGACGCCCTCGGTGGACTCGAACTCCTCGACGGGGCCGGAGCCGCCCTCGATCCTGCCCTCGTCGCAAACGCGTCGCAGACGCCGATGTTCTTTGGCAGTGCGCTGACCAATTTCGGGGTTCATCCTTTCCTGGAGCGCTTTCTCGAACTGGCCCCGGGACCTGCGCCGAGGAAGAGCGAAGGGGACCTCGTCGACCCGGTCACTCATCCATTTTCGGGATTCGTCTTCAAGATTCAGGCGAATATGGACCCCGACCACCGTGACCGCGTGGCCTTCGTGCGAATCTGCTCCGGGCAATTCGAGAAGGGGCGCCAGACCATGCATATGCGAACGGCGAAACAGATCCGACTCAAGAATTCGACGCTGTTGATGGGGAAGGATCGCGAAGAAATCGAGGAGGCCTTCGCCGGCGACGTGATCGGGCTCTTCGATCCGGGCATCTTTCGGATTGGCGACACACTCTCCGACGTTGCCGGGGTCGTCTACTCGGGCATTCCGATCTTCGCTCCGGAATCCTATATGCGCGTCGAAGTGGCGGGCGTCCAGAAACGCAAGGCTCTCGAGAAAGGAATCGAACAGCTCGTCCAAGAAGGCGTCGTTCAGCTTTTTCGGGATCCGAAGGGTGGGTCGGCGAGCTGGATACTCGGCGCGATGGGGCCGCTGCAATTCGATGTCATGCAGCATCGGCTCAAGACGGAGTATGGGGTCGAACTCTCGCTGTCGAATCTGCCCTACAAGCTTGCGCGCTGGCCCCAGGCGGGTTTCGATCCCGAAGACTACAAATATTCGGAGCGCATTCGTGTCGTTCGCGATCGAGACGATCATTGGGCCCTGCTCGCGCATAGCGTCTGGGATTTTGATCGTCTGCTCGAACGCAACGAGGCGCTCGAATTGGCCGAGACGCCGGACCCCTCGCTCTTCGAGAACGTCGGCTGACCCACTCGTGCAGGGCCGGGACCTTCTTCAGACCACTTGATCAGGAGAGGGCGAGCGCGTCCTGGATGGCGACCGAAAGGTCTTCGAGCGAGAAGGGCTTTTCCAGGAAACCGTCGATGCCGACGCGCTCTGCTTCGGACTGGAGGTCGGCGGTTGAAAATCCGGTCATCAACAGGATTCGCAGATCAGGCCATTGGCCGCGCAGAGCTTCTCCCACCTCGATGCCGTGCATCTCACAGCGGAGCATCCAATCTGCCAGCAGGATGTCGGGTTCGAAGTCGCGCGAAACTTCGATCGCTTCCGCGCCGGTCTCGGCCGTACGGACATCGAGCCCGTCGCGACGCAGAAACCGCTCCAGATATTCCCGGTAGGTCGGTTCATCATCGACGATCAGGATTCGTCGGGGTGCTGGGGCTTCGCTTGCGCGTGCGATATCGGCTTGCAGGTCGCTGCTTCCGTTCGCGGAATTCTTGGATGGACGGGGCGGATTGTCTAAATGATCCGGCATCAGCAATGACTCCTACTTTTCTACGCCAATGATCTCGATCCTATATTGACTCTACGCGGTGCGAGCCTCAACCGTAACACGGTTTCCGCTCAGCCGGCTCAGCCGGCTCAGCTGCCTTGGATTCTTGGGGCGCCTCCGGCCACGCTCTCCGAAAAGCGGACATTTATGCATAGATTTTGTGATCAAATGACCCGATGAGTCGTTAGTGCGAGTGGGCGGTCCTCGCAGGAGTCAGCCGCGGGCGTCGACTCTCTCGATCACGGCGCGGACGATGATCGGCCAGACAATCGTCGCATCGGCGTAGACCTCGACGTGGCGTCCGCCCTCGCTCTCGGGAATGAACTTTCCCCAGGAGACGCCCTCGGCATAGCTGCAGCCGGAGAGGCCGCCCCAGTGATCCGGTTCTGGACAGATTCGAACGGCGTAGCGATAGCGTCGGACCGGCTCGTGGGTCCCCAGGCGGTCAGCGCTGATTTCGAGATAGGGGGCGATTTGTTGTGCCCAGTTTCGAGGGACTCCGCCGCCGATCGTGAAGATGCCGAGGCACTCGTTTTGTCGAATCCGATCGGCAAAGTCTTCGAGATCGAGAAAGGGGTCGAAGGCAAAGGTCGGCCTTCCGGCGGCTTCCAGCCGACGATTGTGGATCGCGAAGTCGAGGCCGAGTTCGGAATCCGTAAAGGCGGGGACGTAGATGGGAACGCCGTGATTGACGGCGCTGCGCAGGATCGCCCGACCGGCATCGCTTTGCTCGAGGTGGCTGCCGATACGCTCGAGCAGTCGGTGGCTACAGAGCGTGGTTCCGGGCTCGATTCCAGAAAGAACGAGATCGAGCAGCGCTTCTGTGTCATCGAGGTTGCGTTCGAGTTCGATCGTGTCGTACACGCGGTTGTAGCCGCGTTCAAAGAGCTCTTCGTCGGGCATCGACGGCCGGTGCTTGAAATGGAGCAGGCCGGCGGCTTCGACGACACCGTGGGTCATCAAGGCGCCTGTTGCCACGATCGCTTGAACCCATCCGCGCTCGATCATCTCGCATAACACGAGTCCCTGTTTGGCGATGGTCATGGCGCCCGAAATCGTGACGACCCGAAAACAATTCGGGTCGCGGACCATCTCTTCCAGCGCATCCGCAGCTTCGCCCAGTCGCCGTCCACCGAAGGCGGTATCCGCCATTGCCGAGACGAGCGCGTTTACACTATCGAGCCGGGCGACGTCGAGCGGGACCAGGGGCTCCAGTCCGTCGTCGATTCCGGTTCCGTAATTGTCCGAGTCTCGCTTCACTGTCAATTTGAATTCCTCGATCGGTACGGGCGATTCGAATTCGCCCGGGAGAACATCAAGTTTGGGGGAGGAGATCGGCGACGAGCTCGGTCGGCTCGTGTATGGGGAGGGAGCAAGACGTTCCAACGCAGACGTAAGCCGTGGCGCGACCATCGATGGCCTCGCGGCCGGCGAGCCAATCGGCCCCGACTCCGAGGATCGAAGGCGCTGCTCCGGCCGATGCCGTTTCGCTTGCGCTGTCCGGCGTGACGACCAGGACGGCATCTTCCGGTCGAAGAACACGGCGAGCGCGCTCGGCGAGCGCCTGCGTGTTGGAATCGGAAGCGTCGCCGACGATCACGGCGACGGAGAGACCTCGAATGCGCAGTGCAATCGCCCGCAGAAGCGTCGGGAAGGCATGAGGCGATCGCTCCAGAACCACAGCCTCCTCCGCGATTGCAAGATCAACGAAGGCGTCGAGTTCACTCGAGCCGGAAATCGCAGCGAGTCTGGTAAGGCCCAGGATCGCAAGTCCGGAAGCGTCGGGGGTGGCCCCGTCGTGTTCGGATCGCGGTCGGTGGATGAGTCGTTGGCTCTCGCGGTCGGTCAGGTAGAGCGCGCCGGAATCGCGATCGGCAAACCGACTGACAATGTCATCCGCGAAGCCGACCGCCGAGGCCAGGAATCGATCGCCGGCACCGGCGCGATGAAGATCCAGACAGGCGTTCAACATGGCGGCATGATCGTCGAGAAATCCCGAGGTATGGCTGCGGCCTTCGTTGTGGACTCGTTGGAGTTTCTTCTTCTCGTCCACCATCGAACCGAGGACGAAGTCGGCTGCGCCAACGGCATCCTCGAGCATCGCAGGATCCGCCCAATTCGAAGCGGCACGAGCCAGGCCGGAGATCGTGTAGCCATTCCAGGCAGCGACGTGTTTGGGATCGAGAGCCGGAGCGATTCGTTCCGCTCGGCGGGCGCGCAGCTTCACTCGGGCCGATTCGAATTCGCTTCGCGAGCCGCGGGCCTCGTCGATGAGGTGGCTGGCGAACCCCTCGAAGTTGCCCTTCGCGCGGACACCGTAGGCGCTGCAGAAGCTCTTTGATTCGTCTCCCAGAACGGCATCGATCTCTTCCGGGGTCCAGACAAAGAATTTCCCCTCGACGCCTTCACTGTCTGCATCTTGACTGGCGTGGAACGCGCCGTTGGCTGCGCGCATCTCGCGGCGGAGATATTCGACGGTTTCGCGTACCGGCCACTCGAGCTCGTGCGCGTCGTGACTTCGCCGCGCGAGTTCGGCGTAGAAAGACAAGAGCTGTCCCTGGTCGTAGAGCATTTTCTCGAAATGCGGAATCGTCCAGTTCGCGTCGACGCAGTAGCGATGGAATCCGCCGCCGAGCTGGTCGTAGAGCCCGCGCCGGGACATTTCCCGCGCGCATTGCATCAGGAATCCAGCAACCTGCGTGGCATCTTTTGAATCGAGGAAATCGAGCGCCGTCGACAAGAATTCGAGATTCGTCGGCGTCGGAAATTTTGGAGCGCTGCCGAAACCGCCGTGCGCGTGGTCCGCATTTCGCATGATCAGTGCGGCTGCGCTCCGAACGGTCTCCACACCGAACGTTTTCGACGACGCCTCTTCGGGGCGAGTCGGTCGTGCGACGAGGGCGGCTGCAATCTGTCCGGCATTTTCCTCGACCTCGCGCCGCTCTTCGCGCCAGGCTCGGGTCAATGCCGCAATGATTTCGGGAAAGCCGGGGGTGTTTCCGCGGCGTTCGGGCGGAAAGTATGTGCCCACGAAAAAGGGGCGACCCTCTGGAGTACAGATCGCGTTGAGCGGCCAACCGCCATGACCGTTCAAGCGCAAGGAAGCATCCATGTAGATCTGATCGACGTCGGGTCGCTCTTCTCGATCGACTTTGATGTTCACGAAGGCTTCGTTCATGAGCCCGGCGATGGCAGGATTCTCGAAACATTCGCGCTCCATCACATGACACCAATGGCAGGCGCTATAGCCGATGGAAACGAGCAGCGGTCGGTCGCATTCCCGCGCCCGATCGAGCGCTTCGTCGCCCCACGGATACCAGTCGACGGGATTGTGTTGGTGTTGGCGAAGGTAGGCGCTGGTCTCGCGCCCGAGCCGATTGGTCGGTCGCGCCGTCTGCGTCGCGTCTGCGGAGTCTTCGTGGCTCATGGGCGCCGACGAGTCTAGCCGGCCGACTGTCTTCCGGCGTGAGTTTTCTCCCGGTCGCGGACGAGCAGCGAGAATGCGACCGGCCGACTACTTTGTCGGTCATGGCGATCGTTCATCTCGACATTGACGGCGGAAGCGCCAGCGGCGGAGACGAGGAAAACATCAAGGCACTCCGTCTGCGTGCGGCCGAAGTACTCGAAAGCGCCTACGGGTTTCTCGAAAAACAACCCGATCAATGGGCGCGATTGCGGGCGCAGATTCTCTGTGACGCTCGGCCAGTCGAGGACCTCACGGATGCAATCGCAGGCTTGCAGACGGCGGACGGTCGTCTGCCGATGGCGACCCTCGTATCCGGCGGTGGGGGTGGATTTCCAGACACGGACCTCGGTTCGCTGGCGACGGATCAGCAAGCGATCGTGGGTACTCTCGAATTCTTGTTGATGGCTGCGGATGCCAGGGTGATGCACGCGGATTGGGTCGAACGCGCGGCGCGAGCGCTCGAATCCCTGCAGGCGGACGACGGTGCATTCAGGGTCGCCGCTCTCGGATCGGGATCCAGTGCCGAGCAGGCGGATGTCTTCTGGACCGGTATGGTCGGTGGGATCCTCGGACGCACTCCGGTTTCTCGTCCGAGCGGACTCGAGGCCGCCGGGGATTTTCTGGCGAGTCGATTCACGCCGGAATCCGTCGAGGACGATCGCTATTCGGCTCTTCTCGCGAATGCCCATTTCTTTACCAACGTGGCACACGACCTGGCCGACGAAGCGCTGCAATGGTGCGGCCGCGGGCTCGAGAAGGGATTTCGGAGTCGCCGATACGACGCTGTCTCGACGCTTCGGGTATTGCTGACCTGCGATGCGCAGGCGCTCCCGGCAGCCAGTTTCGACGTGGTCGAACTGCTCGAGGGTGTTCTCGCTGAACAAGCGGGCGATGGTGGGTTTGCCGAGCTTTCACTCGCGGGACCCACGGCGCGCACGACGCAGACCTTCGATGCGATGCTCGGGATCGTTCGCTTGTGCGCGGTTCTCGACGAGTGAGATCGTCTCCGCGCTAGTTCGATTCGATGAATCGTTCGAAGAAGGCGCGAATTCGAGCGGCGTTGGCACCGAGATCGCTTTTTCCGTCTCGCGACTTCGAGCGCATGTCGATCCTGGTTCCGGCTCCGTCCGCTTTGATTCGAACGGTGATGTCGTCGACGAAGCGGAAAATGGAGGACACATCCTGAGCGTCGAAGATCCCTTGGCTTTCGCTTCGAGCGACGATTTCCCAGCCCATTGATTCAGCGACGTCGATCGCCATCGCGAAGACGTCCTCGGGCGAGCCGGCGACGCGCAGCGGCGCGAGGTCGGGATAGGACTCGCGTACCTGGCTCTTGAACTCCTCCGGATAGTTCATGTTACGTCCGACATAGTCGGGAACCACCAACGAGGAGGTAAAGGCCGGGGGATTCTCGAGATCCGTGGTGATGTCGTTGATCGGGGGTGCATCGACGGCGGTCGAAGCGGGGCCGAGGACGACGATCACGAGACCCAGTCCAATGGCAAGACCGGTCAACGACTTGGTGCGGCCTTCGGGATCCCGGCCACCCCGCGAGAGGAGGAGGCCAACGAGACTGACGACCACGCTGAGCAGGCCGCCGAGCAAGGCGCCGGCTGCGAAGAGTTGGAAACCCATCAAGGGCGAGAGCAGCCCCAGAAACGCGCCCGCCACGCCGAGCAGCGCAACGAGACCTGCGACGAGAGAGAGAATTGGTGCGGCGGCCGCCATCGAAATCTCCTTCGGTCCTGTCAATGTCGTTCAATGTCGTTCGAGTGGTCATCATCATTGGCCATGTGTTGGCCCGAGTCGAGCGAGCGGGATCATATCACGCCTGACTCGACCACGATTCGGCGACGGGCGGGACCGCGCGCCGATTGGAGCCCTGAACGCGTTATGCTCGGGCGCCCTGAACGGGTGATCGCGTTCGCCTCGCCTGTCGGGATCCCGGATTGGGCGGACAGCGTAGCCGCGTCCCCGGCAGCCCACGCGACAAGAACGAGTCAAAAAGGAGCATTCCGTGTCGGAACTCGTACATCTCGAAGTCAAGTCGGGGGTCGCCCTCGTGACCGTCGATCGGCCGGATGCGCTCAATGCGATCAATCGTGAGCTACTCGCGGAATTCGATTCGACGATCGACGCGGTCGTTTCGAATCCGGAGATCAGGGCGTTCGTCGTGACCGGGGCCGGTCGAGCATTCATTGCGGGGGCCGATATCGCCGAGATGAAGTCGATGACGCCGCTGGAAGCCGAAGCCTTTTCCGCATCGGCACACCGGATCTTCGCGCGTCTCGAAGAGCTCCCGATTCCCACCATCGCCGCCGTGAACGGATTCGCGTTAGGCGGCGGTTGTGAACTCGCGCTGGCCTGCGACTGGATCTATGCGAGTACCAAGGCGCGCATCGGGCAGCCCGAGACCAGACTCGGCTTGATTCCCGGCTTCGGGGGGACGAGTCGACTCGTTCGACGAGTCGGACTCGCCTGGGCGAAGGAACTCGTCCTCGTCGCCGAGAATCTGGTCGCCGAAGAGGCCGAACGAATCGGTCTCGTCAATCGAATCTTTCCGCCCGAGGAACTCTTGCCGGCAGCACTCGCTGCTGGAGAAGCGATTGCGGCGCGGGGACCGATCGCGATCCGCATCGCCAAACAGGTTATGCAAGACGGTCAGGATGCGGACGTCCGAACGGCTCACGCGCTGGAACAGCGCGCTTTCGGTCTCGTCTTCGCTTCGCAGGACAGGGTCGAGGGAACCTCGGCCTTCGTCGAAAAGCGCGATCCGGATTTCAAGGGGCAATGACCGGACGGGTCCGCGGGGGACCGTCTCCGCAACGAACGGTCGAAACCGCCTGCCGCGTTCAATTCTAGTAGGGGCTAGTAGGGAAGGGCGCTGGCCGTCTTTTCGATGTCGTCGCCCGCGTCGAGCAGAATGCGCATCGCGTCCCAATCTCCTGCGAGGAGTTGATGCCGAACGCCGTCGGGAATCGAGATCGACATCTCGCCGGCACGCGAAGTCAGGCTACGCGCGTCGAGATCGATGCGCAGGTTCTGTGTCGGATCGAGTTCGACCGCGTCCATCAGCTTGGCCAGGTCGACCTCACCCAGCGTTATGCAGGGCAGGCCCAGGCTCGTGCAGTTGCCCGCGAAGATCTCGGCGAACGAGCCCCCGACGAAGGCGTTGAAGCCGAAGCGCATCAGCGCCTGCGGAGCATGCTCCCGCGACGAGCCGCAGCCGAAATTCTGGCCGACGATCAGGATCGAAGCGTGAGTAAAACGTTCGTCGTCGAGGGGATGCTGGCCTTTGGCTGCCTTTCGAGCGTCCTCGAAAGCATGTTGTCCCATATCGTCGAAGGTGAGGTCCTTCATGAATCGGGCCGGGATGATCCGATCTGTGTCGATGTCATCCCCGCGGACGACACAACCCGTTCCTTCGACGGAGTCGATCCGAATCGAAGTCTGCAATTCCTTACCCATGTTCACTTCCTCTCGGGAGTCGAAAGACGATCTCGCCATGCTCGCCGACGGTTCAACTGATCCTTCGAACGTCCACGACCTCACCGGCGATCGCAGCGGCCGCCACCATGGCCGGAGACATGAGAAGCGTTCGACCTGAAGGCGAACCCTGTCGTCCCTTGAAGTTCCGATTGCTCGAAGACGCGCAGACCTCGCGACCGCGCAATTTGTCTGGATTCATGGCCAGGCACATCGAGCAACCCGGCTCGCGCCAATCAAAGCCGGCCTTGCGGAAGATTTCGTGCAGCCCTTCCGACTCCGCCTGCCGCTGCACGTCTGCCGAGCCCGGGACCACGAGCGTGCGCACGCCTTCTTTGACGTGACCGGTCGCCGCGATTCGAGCGGCCTCGCGAAGATCCGAAATTCGACCATTCGTACACGAGCCGATGAAGGCGACATCGATCGGTGTTCCGGCAATCGAAGCGCCGGCAACGAAGTCCATGTATTCGAGGGCTTCTTCGACGCCGGCCCGTTCGTCGTCGGAGGCCTCGTTCGGGGTCGGAATGGATTCGCTGACGCCGATGTTGTGTCCGGGATTGATGCCCCAGGTAATGCAGGGCTCGATCTCGCTTCCGTCGATTTCGACGACATCGTCGTAGACGGCGCCGGGATCGCTGGCCAGAGCGAGCCATGCAGCTGCTTTCCCTTCGAAGTCCCCATCGTCGGGCGTATAGCGGCGTCCGCGCAGGTATTCGACGGTGGTCGAATCCGGGTTCACATAACCACAGCGAGCGCCGCCCTCGATCGACATGTTGCAGATCGTCATGCGCTCTTCCATCGACATTGCATCGAGCACAGGCCCGGCATATTCGTACGCATAACCCACGCCGCCATTCACGCCGAGCTTTCGAATGATGGCCAGGATGACGTCCTTCGCGAAGACCCCCGGCTCGAGCGTCCCGGTCACTTCGATTCGTCGGACCTTGAGTGGAGAGATCGCCATGCACTGTGTCGCGAGCAGGTCTCGGACCTGACTGGTCCCGATGCCAAAGGCGATCGTGCCGAACGCACCGTGGGTCGAGGTGTGGGAGTCGCCACAGCCGATCGTCATGCCGGGTTGAGTCAATCCCAATTCCGGTCCGATCACGTGAACGATGCCCTGGAATCCGGACTCGGGTCCGAAGAACTGGATGTCGTGCTCGCGACAATTCTGCTCGAGTTCGCTCATCATCGCCTCGGCGAGCTCATCCTGGAGCGGACGCGACTGATCGTCGGTGGGAATGATGTGGTCGACGGTCGCGAAGGTCCGCTTGGGATAACGCACGGACAATTCGAGCTCCCTCAGCATCGCGAAGGCTTGAGGGCTGGTGACCTCGTGGATCAGGTGGGTGCCGATCAGGAGCTGCGTTTGACCCGAGGCCAATTCTCGCACGCGATGGGCATTCCAGACCTTCTGGAACAAATTCTTGGCAGGGTTCGCCATGTCTTTTCGTCTCTTTTCATTGGTTTCGATCGTTCTCGCGCCTGCATTCGCGACTCGCGACCCGCTTCACTTCGGAATTGGAGGCATGGATAGCACGACCTCGCTAGTCCTCTACCCTCACCCCCCGCACGAGACGAGCACCCAGCGGGGACAAGGAGAATCACTTTCATGGAGTTGATGCATACGGCACACGTGCCGGTCGGGGAGGGTCCCTTCCCGACGATCGTGGCCCTTCACGGATTCGGTGCCAGCGGCCACGATCTGCTCGGCATCGCGCCCCATATCCAGAACGGCGAGGTTCTGTTCATCTGCCCACAGGGTCCGATGGCGATCGAAGCGGCTCCCGGCCAGCGCGCGTATGGCTGGTTTCCGCTTTCGCAAGCGGGGGCGATCGAGCCGGCGTCGCTGGTGGGTGCCCGTGGGTTGCTCGAGGGATTTCTCGAAGACGCGATGGAGCGCTATCCGATCGACCCCGAGCGCCTCGTCTTGCTCGGCTTCAGTCAGGGGGGCGTCATGGCCTACGACCTCGCCCTGGGTCGCCCCGAGCGATTCGCGGCGTTGGTGGCGCTTTCCACCTGGCTACCCGAAGCCGTTCTTTCGGGATTGCAGGAGAGCGATTTCCGCGCGTCGCTCGCGACGCTGGTCATCCATGGTTCGAACGATCCGATGGTGGCGATCGACAATGCGAAGGAAGCGCAGGAGAAGCTGCAGGAACTCGGGATCGAAGCCGCCTGGGGAGAATATGAAATGGGACACGAGATCAACCAGAATGCGCTGCGCGATTTGATCGGTTGGCTGGCGCAGGGCCCCTTTGCGGGGACGGATCCGGGAACCGCGATCGGGTAGGAGTCGAGAAACCATGAGCACGGAACGATGGGCGATTCACATGCACAAGGAGTATTTCAAATTCTCCTGTGCCCATTTCCTGATCTTCCCGGACGGGTCGAAGGAAC
>CAWLAJ010000044.1:0-19530 GCA_963854795.1 Deltaproteobacteria bacterium UBA4427
ACCGGGTTCGGAAACCTCGCCGCCAGCGTGACGGGCTTTCAAGGTCTCGCGAGCTGGCCCGGGCGGCCACCATCGGGACCCTACGGCGCGTACACCGACTTCATTGGCGTTCGTTACAACGCCATCTCGATCCTCGCCGCCCTCGACCATCGCGAGCGTACCGGCGAGGGCCAGTACATCGACATGTCCCAGGCCGAGGCCGCGTTGCATTTTCTCGCGCCCGGCTACCTCGACTACACGGTCAACGGCGAGCTGCGAGTCGCCGTGGGAAATGAGGATCTCGCTCTATCGCCACACGGCTTCTATCCCTGCGCGGGAGAAGATCGTTGGATCGCCATCGCGATTACCGGCGAGCCCGAGTGGCGGGTACTCTGCGAGTTGATGAACCGGGTCGACCTGCTGGATCAGCGTGAGGATCGCGACCTCGTCGACGCGGCGATCACGGACTGGACGACCCACCAGGAAGCAATCGCTCTCGAGCAAAGCCTCCAGGACGCGGGGATCGCCGCGCACCGGGCATTCGACATGCCCGATCTCCATGCGGACGAACAGCTTCAAGTTCGTGAGCACTACTATTGCGTCACACACGAGATCTACCAAACGCATACCATCGAGAGTTCGCGTCTCAGGCTCTCCCGAAGCCCGGAAAAGCGCGCCAAAGCTGCGCTTTCACTCGGCCGAGACAACCGTTCCGTTCTCGAGAGCTTTCTTGGTTACTCGAGCGAGCAGATCGATGCCCTGATCGAGGCCGGAGTTCTCGAATCGGAGCCTGACAACTAACGCGTGCTGGCTTTCCCGGCCTGATTTCCCCAAGCTCGCCTTCGCTCTCGCGTCTATCCGTTACCAGGGAAGCAACATGCCCTCGGCATGCCGAAACTCGATCGGCGTTTCGGGACCGAGTTCATCGATGCGGGCCGCCAGGCCGGCGGCCGCCTCGGAGGGTTTTGTGAGACTCTCCCATCCCTTCGATCCCTTCGTCATCTGCGTGGCCACCGTGCCCGGGTGCAAGAGTACGACTGAAACGCCGCGGGGCTTCAGTTGATGATGGAGATTGACGCCTAGCATGTTCGCCGCCGCCTTGGACATGCGATAGCTGTACATGCGGCCCGACTCGTTGTCGCCGATCGAACCCATCCGGCTCGTGACGATCCCGACCTTGGCACCGACGGCGAGATTGTCGGCCAGGGCGTTGACGACCCGGAGCGGTCCCAGGGCGTTCAGGTTGTAGTGCGCGAGCATGGCGTCAAAATCGAATTGGCCCCATCGGTCGAGCGCCCCGATCCCCGAGACATGAATCAAGACGTCGATCTTCGTCGTAGCGACCGCCTCCGCCAAAAGCTTGATGGCCGCATCACTCGTGACATCGATTCCGCCAATGACGCGAACGCCCTTGTCCGCCCACTCCTCACCGTCGCCCTGGCAGACTGCGATCGCCTCGTCGTCGCGAGATCGGTAGACATCGATCAGGGCCGCTCCAATGCCGCGATCGGCTCCAATGATCATCACAGTGCTCATGGCAAGTTTCCTTTGCGCATCGGGCCATTCAGTCTAGCCCCGTCGATGCCCTTCGCCGGAGCTTGCGAATGGAAGTGCCTCCGACCCGCAATCGGGTTGCCGTCCGTCTGCTCGGCTGTTGAATCGCCATCAAACAGCCAATCCCCGAGGCGTGATCGGCTGCATCGATCGCCGAGATGGATTCGCCTTCGGGTCTCGCTATGTTTCCTCCTTGCCGACACAGGGCGTGCGCGCCACCGACGTTACGTCGTCTCGGCTGCGAAGACGATCGGCCCACCTGCGAAGGCGGTCACGCGAGCCGGGCACACCCGGACGGCCGCGCATCCACCGTATTCCTCTCTAGACCCTCTTTAGACCCTCTCGCGCAGCCTCTCGCGACGCGACCTATGATCCCGGTCCAATGAAACGCCTCGACGATCCATTCTCCTTCGCTCGCGCTGCTGTGATCGTCGGGAGCACGCTGCTAGGCGTCGGTTGCTTCGGCGTCGATGACCCCTCGCTCGATCCGGTGACGGATGCGCGATTTTCCGAGCCGCCTCCCGTGCTGCGCGATCTCGGCCGCGACGAAGGGCGCAACGTTTTCTGGGGCGATCTCCACATCCATACCGCCTACTCCTTTGACGCCTATACGCTCGGCACTCGGGCGCTGCCCGACGATGCCTACACCTTCGCGAAGGGCGGCACGATCCAGCACGCCATTGGATATCCGATCCGTGCCAAGCGTCCTCTCGACTTCGCCGCGATCACTGACCATGTCGAATTTCTCGGCGTTCCTCGCAGCCGAGGCGAAGCGAACCCGACGCCACCCCCCAGTCCGCGCGAAGTTCTGGAGACGGGGAACCGTATTCGCATCACCTGGAATCTCATCCGTCGCACGATCTCCGAGATGGGCAACGCCGAGACCCGAGAAGAAGCCTTCGGCGACGCCGGTACTGGCCGAAACGCAGAGATCTCGGCCAATGCCTGGCGTGAAATCATGGCCGCCGCGGAGCGGCACAATGAGCCTGGACGGTTCACCACCTTCATCGCGTACGAGTGGACCTCGATGCCCAACGCCAACAACCTCCACCGTAATGTCGTCTACCGAACGAACCGAGCGCCCGAAAGGCCCTTCAGCTCCCTCGAATCCGAAGATCCCGAGGACCTCTGGCGCGCGCTCGACGAGCAGCGCAGCCAGGGCATGGAGGCAATCGCCATCCCGCATAACGCCAACGTCAGCAATGGCCTGATGTACGACCGGGTCCGCTTCGACGGCTCGCCGCAGGATGCCGCTTACGCAGCGACCCGCATGAAGAATGAGCCCATCAGCGAGATCCTCCAGGTCAAGGGGCAATCGGAGACCCACCCCATCCTGTCGAGCGAGGACGAGTTCGCCGACTTCGAAATCCTCGAACTGCTGCTCAGTTCGAGCGGAGAAAAGAGCGAACCGCGCGGCAGCTACGCGCGCGACGCCCTACGCAGAGGCCTCGAATCCTCCGCGTCCAAGGGCTTCAACCCCTATCGCTTCGGCGTCATCGGAAGCAGCGACTCACATAACGCGAGCTCACCCGTCGAGGAAGACAGCTACCACGGGAAGCTTCCGCTGCTCGATGGCACGATCGGCCTCCGACTGGGCGAGAGCCTTCTGCTGCCCAAGAGTCAGAATCGGAGCCTCTCGTGGAGCGCCCAGGGCCTCGCAGCCGTCTGGGCCGAGGAAAACACACGCGCTGCGCTCTTCGACGCCCTACGAAGGAAGGAGACCTACGCTTCGTCGGGACCTCGCATCACCGTCCGATTCTTCGGTGGTTGGCATTTCGAACCCGAACTCACGAGCCATCCGGACTTCGTGGCCCGGGCCTACGCGCAAGGCGTTCCCATGGGCGGCACCTTGGTGCCAATCGATCGCGCAGTCGCGCCGCGATTCGCGGTCGTTGCGCTGAAGGACCCGATGGGTGCCAACCTCGACCGGATCCAGATCATCAAGGGTTGGGTCGACGCGGACGGCAAGAGTCATGAACGGATCTTCGATGTTGCGGCCTCGGGTGGACGCCAACCGGACCTCCGCCATCGCATCACGCCCGTCGGCGATACCGTCGACATTGCGAACGCCCGCTATGAAAACAGCATCGGCGCGGCGCAACTCTCGACCGTCTGGCAGGATCCGGAATTCGACGCGTCCCTCGAAGCCTTCTACTACGCGCGCATTCTCGAGATCCCGACGCCACGCTGGTCGACCTACGATGCGAAAGCCATGGGTGTCCGGGCACCGGAACCAACGACCCTGCAAGAACGCGCGATCACTTCGGCGATCTGGGTTCAGGCCAATGGCGCGGCCGCAGTCGGCAACGCGAACGGTGAATAGGCCGCCTGTGTCGAGCCTTCTCTACTCGCGGACCAGTCGCGCGATCTGGCCGCCGGAGGCATGCTCGAAAAGCAGGTAGATGGCTCCGTCGTATCCGGTTTCGACGTCTCGGATTCGGGCGATCCCTCGGAGCAATGTCTCTTTGTGAACGACCCGATCCCCGGAAAGGACCCATCGATACAATTCCTTCGCCTTCAACGTTCCGACGATCAAATTGTCTCGCCACTCGGGAAAGGCATCGCCGCGATAGAGCGTAAAGCTCGATACGGCCGGGAGATCGCGCGGCCCTCTCCACGTTCTTCGCGAATGGACTCATGACGGATCGTCATCGTCCGCGATGATGGGAAGTGGGGTCGCGTCGTTTCCGGGTTCGATCAAAAGACGGGTGAGACGCATCCTCGCAATCCGCCAGCGCCCCTCTTGCTTGCGATACTCGTCGTGATAGTGGCCGTAGCCCTTGAATCCCGCGCCGAGCTGCACGATATCGACCATCGACCAGATGCCCGACGCCGTATCCGGGCCCGTGATCTCGATCTCGGGCATATGTCCGTGATGTACGGTGAGCACATCCGCCAGGAACCCTCGCGTCACTTCGACCATCTCGTCCCCAGACGCGACGCGGCTGACCGGGTGGGGACCGTGAAATTCGCCGACGAAGTCGTCCGTGAAGACATCGCGCAGGGCCTCCCACTGCTTGGTATCGAGAAGCCTGAAATATCTGGCCTTCAAGCGCTTGATGTCCTCGATCTCTTCGATCGCGGATCGCGACATGGATTGCCCTCCGGTCTCGCGAGCGGCGCGACCGCTCGACTGGTGATTCGTGAGGCTCGAAATCTCGACGTTAGTTGTGGTCCTCGTCGGGGAGGCGCAGCAGGTGGGCCGGACCGTGGACGTCGTTGATGGCCGCGTTCTCGCCGTACATGCTTTCCTTCTGCGCTTTGTACGCCTTTCGATTCGCACCCAATGGTGCCAGCTCGTCGGCGCGCGCTCGCGCGACGTCCAGCAGGTCTTCTGCGCTGGCGATTCCCTGCACGATGCCGGCTTCCAATGCCGCCGGCCCCGTCCAGCGACGGGCGAGCTGAACCGTTTCGAAGAACGTGTTGGCCGGTAGCTTGTGGCGAAAGAGCGCGAGTTCCGGCCGCGGAATGACCATTCCCAACTGCATCTCATTGGCGCAGACGTAGCCGCGATCTTCCCGCATGATGCGTTGGTCGTGGCACATCACCGTCATCAGACCGGCGCCGAAGGCGTGCCCGTTGATCGCCGCGACGCTCGGCACCGGTAGCGTGATGATGCGACTCATCACCGCCATGAACTCGGTACCGAATACTTTGCGATCGCCGCGAGGGTCGTCCTCGGCGAGATTCTCGGCGGAGATCCACTCGAGATCGAGGCCGTTCGAAAAGAACTTCTCGCTCGAAGAAGTCGTCACCAAGGCGGCCGGGCCCTCGGAGCCTTCGATCTCGTCGAGCGCCTCTGCGAACGCACGCACGAACGTCGTGTTCCAACGATTCTCACCGTCATTCATTGTCAGCGTATAAACATTTCCGTCGCGTTTCAGATCAATCATGCATTCTCCCCGCCATCTCCAGGGCGATTGGCTGCGTCAACTGTACCGAGCGCGATGTGTTATTCGAAGGCGCCCGGCTGGGCAACCGTTTCGATATTCAATTGGCCCGCCAGACCCGCCGTGCGGTGTACGGAAATCTCTTGCCACGCCTTGGACGAGGACATCCGAAACAGGTCCGCACGCTTGGGATACATGGCGATCGCCACTTCGTCCCAGAGATCTTCTACCTGACCCAGAGCCAGGAACGTCACATCACCGGCAAAGAAACCCTTGCCACCAAATTCCGCCAGCAATTTCACGACTTCTCGAGCATAGAGCTGATACGCCTGATAGCCGGTCAAGTCCGTCTCGCGGCCGTCCTCGTATTCAGCCTTCTCCTTGAACTTCAAGAGGTTGATCATGTAGATGGGGCCCTCGGGGCCCTCCTCCATCATCTCCTTGATGCGCTCGGGGCTGCCGGGCATCACTTCATTCTCGACTTCCATCTTCGCTTCTCCTCATTCGTCCGCTCATTCGCAGGGGCGCGGGTCTCTGGTGGCCCGTCGTCCCCGTCGAAGGTGACATATTGACAGATAGACTGCCAAAAAATATCCTGCCCTGAACGAGAAGAGTTCACGATGTGCGCCCCAGAGAGGGCCTCGGCGCCCCATGCGAATTCGAATGCGATTTGGAGTTTCCCATGGCGGCCGTGAGCGAAACCATCCCCGCAGCCCTGCAGCCCGATGTCGATGCCGCCCTCGACTGGTTCAACGGCACACAATCGGATGTCTTCGAAGTGACCGGGATCATCGATGCCGATCTCGCCGTCGAAGCGGACACACCCCGCGAATTGAAACTCGTGTTATGCGGGGGCGATACCTGTCAGCAGCGAAGCTTTCGCGTCGCGCGATCGGCCGAGGGATTCGATGTCGCGTACTCGGAGACCGAGCCGTCGGACGACGACACGGCCACGAAGGTACAATCAGAGCTCGATCCGCCGCCCGGCGCGCGCAGAGCCTGGCTCGACAAGGTCCTCGGTAAACACAAATTCGTCGTGCTGGTCTTCTACCGAGGATTCTGGTGACCGCCCTGTCGCTCCGAGTTACGGGGCTATGCGCGCGATGGAGTCGTGGAAGAGATCAGGGCCGCGGGTGGCGAGATCTATGCCATCACGAGCGAACCCCAACGGCTCGCGTCACAGGCCGAGGAGGTCTGGGAACTCGCCTTCGAGTCGGTCGGTGATCCACATCATGAAATCTCGAATACCTGTCGCGAGCGCGGTCTGCTCGAACTCTTCGTGAATACCCGGACCAACCTGATGGAATTCGACGAGAATTCGTCCTACAGCCATCCCAAAGGCTATTTCCAGCCCGGCGTCTTGTCGCTGGCCTCGGACGGCCGCGTACTCTACCGCTGGCGGGGCACGCCAACACGCAAGAACATGGGCGGCGCGACCGAGCGACCGACCGCGAAGCATGTTTTCGAAAACGTCTCGCGAGCGCTCTCTGTTGCGGCGTCTTCCGATCCGCCCCCGGATGCAGGGCTCGATCGGAAGCCGAAACTCGATTCGCGCGGAATCCCCTGGCCACTCTTCGTGTCGCTGCTGGTCGCGAACGGTTGGTTCGTCAAGCCGCGACCCTTCCCCTTCTTGAGCGACGGCCCCAGCGTCGAGCGGCGCGCCAAACGCGCGGTCCTGCGAATCCCGTTCTTCCTGGCGGCCTGGGCGATTGCCTTCTCCCAGCTCCCGATCGCGTGGGTGGGATTGGCGTTCCTCGGCTGGGCAGCCTGGCTGACGCCGCATGTTCGATTCATCAACAAGCAATTCCAGACCGAGCCCGTCGTACCCTGAGCGCGCTCGCTAGCTACATCGGGCCGGCGACTACAGATCGAATCTCACGCCCGAGCGCTCTTCAGAAATTTCCCACAGCCTGGAGGCGTCGGCGATGCTCTTCGCTCGCTCTGTACGTCCGACCTTTTTGGGCGCACCCCAGATCTCGAAGAACCGGCCGGGTCCAAAGTAGTCGTTCGCCTCGACGCTCCGGTCGGTCGCCGCCCGTAGGGTCGGCAGCGCGCCGCCAATCGGCTGCATCCCAAAGAGCGGGTTCATGAGCTGGAAGACAGTCGAGTGTTTCTGCAGGTTCGTCTGCGTCCAGCCCGGATGCGCGGCGGCGGCCAACACGTCGGCACGCGCTCCGTCCAATTTTCTCGCCAACTCGGCGATGAAGAGCAGGTTCGCAAGCTTGCTTTGCGCATACGCCGAGCTGGCGTTGTAGCCGCGCGCTTCGAAGTCGAGGTCCTCGAAATCCATCCGGCCCATTCGATGAGCCGTACTCGACACGCTGATGATGCGCGCACCCTCGGACGCGAGGAGCAAATCGAGTAGCAGTCCGGTCAGCGCGAAGTGACCGATGTGATTGACCCCGAATTGAAGTTCAAAACCCTGCTTGGTCTTGCTGGCCGGTGGGATCATGACGCCGGCATTGTTGATCAGCAGATCGAGACGATCGAAGCGCGCATGAACCGACGCCGAGAAAGCGCGAACCTGCTCGAGATCGGCGAGGTCGAGCGCCATGAAATCGATCTGCGACTCGGGCAATTCGAACCGGATGTCTTCGATCGCCTCGTCGGCGCGCGCCTGACTGCGACAGGCCAACACGATGTGCGCCCCCCGGCGAGCAAGCTCGCGGGCGGTCTCGAGCCCGATGCCGCTGTTGGCTCCGGTCACGATCGCGACGCGACCGGTCTGATCCGGGATGTCGCTCTGGCTCCAGTCCCTACTCATGGCGAACTCCTTTCGGGCGCGAGGCCCTCTCTGGTCCCCGCCTGGCTCGACGCGGATTGGCCGGCGCGTCCGGCGGACAAGCGGTCGAGCGCCGCTTCGGTCTCAGCCACCAACATCTGGATGATTTCGCTCGTCGGCAGCACTTTGCGAATGACCGCCGAGGACTGACCGGCCGCCAGGGCGCCCGTCTCGACTTTACCCTCGAATCGACCCGTCGTGTATGGGTCCTCACCGAGCCAGTCGCGGATCACACCGAATTGTTTCGGGAAGTCGCGGATTCGTGCTTCCAGCTCTGGAGCTTCCCACGCGGCCGTCGTCTGGTTTCGGATCATGCGACACGGTTTGCCGGAGAAGCAGCGGGTTCGAATCGTGCCCTCGTCATCGATCTCGGCGATCCGATTCTTGTATTTCTCGTGGCCGAAGGCTTCTTCGCTCGCGACGAAGCGCGTGCCCATCCAAACGCCGACACCGCCCATCGCGAGCACCGCGGCAATGCCGCGTCCATCCCCGATCCCACCGGCGGCGATCACCGGGACATCGACCGCGTCGAGCACGGCGGGGAGCAGCGACAGCGTTCCAACGCGACCCGTGTGGCCGCCGCCGTCGTAGCCTTGAGCCACGACGATGTCGACGCCACTCTCGACGACACGACGCGCGTTCTTGGTATTTCCAACGAGTGCGATGACGGTCATTCCCAGGTCGTGGGCCTGGCCGATGACCGGACCGGGGTCGCCCAGCCCGCTCGCGAGGACGGGCACCCGCTCTTCGAAGACGACATCGACGTGGGCCTGCACGCTACTGGCCAGTTGGCCGGTCACGACGTCGGCGGCCGGCCGACGGCTCGTTGCGAAGAGAATGTCCACACCGAAGGGACGATCGGTCCGCTCGCGCACCTTGCGAATCTCTGCACGCAATTCCTCGGGTGAGAGGGAGGCCGATCCGATCATTCCGAGCCCTCCGGCCAGGGAGACGGCGGCCGCGAGCTCAGCGCGCGCGATGAAGCCCATTCCGGCCTGGATGATCGGAACTTCGATTCCAAGAGTGTCACAAATTTGTGTCTGCAGGGCGGGATGGGTCATGGGCTCCTCCGGATTTCGAGGTTTTCGAGTGTGGAGCAGAAAGCGAATGCTAATGGCGGCGGCGGCAGGAATCGAGCCCGGCAGACGCACCTTGCCGTGGGGGTCAGGATAATGCGAAGATCGGGAGTTCGAGAGCGCGAGGACCACGAACGATCAAGACGAGGAGAACGAGGTGTCCATTTCATTTCACGATGCGAGTGTGGGGAGCTATCTGCAGGTGCTGGGCGGGATCGCCGGCGTTCTCGAGAAGGGGGCGAGCCATGCGGCCGAAGCCGGGCTCGATCTGCAAGAGATCGTCATGACGCGGCTACGTGAAGACATGATGCCCTTCCACTTCCAGGTCGTGTCGGTCGCCCACCATTCGTGGGGCGCGATACAAGGCCTGCAGCAGGGCAGCTTCACGACGCCATCGTTCGATCTCGACAAGGACTACGCCGGCCTTCAGAGTCTGGTGGCGGAAGCACGCGAAGGACTGGAGGGACTCGCCGCATCGGACGTCGACGCGCTCGCGGACAAATCCATGGTCTTCAAGCTCGGCAAGAACGAGCTTCCGTTTACCAACCAGAACTTCCTGCTGTCCTTCTCGCTTCCCAATTTCTATTTCCACGCCACGACGACCTACGACATCTTGCGCATGCTCGGCGTCTCGATTGGCAAGCGGGACTTCCTCGGACAGATGAAGCTGGGCACCTGAGCGCTGACGGCCGCTCAGTCTGACGACGCCTTCGCCTCTGGATCGAACGCTACTTCTCTCTCTTGGCTGCCTTCGCCGCCCTCGCCCGCTGGGTCGCCTTGAACGACGTGTAGTCCTGATGCAGATCCTCGGCCGGCGAGTCCTTCGACAACTCGCGCACCCGGATGTACTCGCCGCGATCGTACGCGCTTCGAAACTGCTTGATCGCACCCCACGGATCGTCGACGCGTCCGCCGGCTCCGAGCCCAAAGCCTTCGACGGTCGCTCCGTAGGTCAAGGCTTGCAGGCCCATTCGGTGGAGCAGCTTCGGACTCGCCGCTTCGAGGACTTCCGGCGCAACCGAGAGCACCCAGTTCTCCTGCTGGCGCATCCAGGATTTGACGTTGCTCATCGTGGCGACGAAGCGGCGCTCGTTGGTTCGGTTCACTCCGGCGCCGTGCAGGACCCGGCCGTCGAAGACCATGATGGTGCCGGCCGGCGCCTCGAGGTTGATGGCAGGGGGCATCGCGCCGACCTCACCGGCCGAGCCCGCGTCGATCAGGATGCGATGCGAACCGGGGATCAGAAGCGTGCCGCCGTTCTCCTCGTCGACGTCCTGAGAGATGTACATGGTGTTGACGAGGGCGGGAGCTTCTTCTGGGACCCAGGGCAAGAGCGGTCCCTGGTCCAGATGCAGGCCCTGCGGATAGCCGCCCGGATCGGCACCATTCGAGAGAAAGCTATGACAGATCCAACCCTCGCCTAGCATCTCGTTCATCAGTTGCTCGATCAAGGGCCCGGCCTGCACGGCCGCAGGGTCTTGTTCGATGCACTGGGCGAAGACCTCGCCTTTGTTGATCAGCGTGTTCACGTACTGACCGGCCGGCGTCATCTGTTCGATGCCCGCGAGTCGCTCGCCTTCGGCCTGGGCGAGCAGTCTCTCGAGGAATCGATCGGTTTGCGCCTCCGACATCCCGTCTTCGATCAGCGTGAAGCCCCATTCGACCAGTTCGCGACGCATCCGGTGGAGGTCGCGCGTCGGCTGGGGCAGATCGAAGGCCTTCCAATAGTCGTGCTTTCGCGCGACCGTCGTATCCCAGTAGCCCCCAGTGCCCCACTCCAAAGGCTTTCGCGGATCCGGCGGAATCATCCAGGCGTTGTTGGCGAACATCGACTTGTAGGGCTCACCGCAGCGCAGAAACGAACGATAGAGACGTTCCTGCCTGGGTGAGTTGGAAGCGACGTGTTCGGGTTCAAATTCGGCAGGGATGGGCATCTCTTGGTCCTTCGGCGAGCTCATGACGGTATGCCCGGAAGCGCCCGATGAGCTCCGACAGTTTCGCACGGATGGCCCCGCCTCACAGCCAGATTCTAGCCGCGATCCGCCAGGATCAGCTCGACCACTTTCTCGCCGTGCGTGTTCTGCAGAAAGTGCCCGGCGTCCGCGAGACCCTCGAAGCGCGCGTTCATCCGGGCGGCCCAATCCTTGCCCCAGGCCTCCGTGAACACATCGTCGGCACATCCCCAGATGAATTGAACGCCCTTCTTCCAATCGAGCAGGGTCCGGTAGTGGAGATTCTGGGCTTCGGCATTTCCATTGTCTGGGCTGTCCAGGGGGATCGATAGTGGGAATCGGCGCGCACCGTTGTAACCCTCGTCGGGAAGGCCGCGAAACGGCGCCGAGAAGCCCTTGTAGACATCCGCGGCGATGCCGGTCAGGCCTGGATCCCGACCCTGCGTGATTGCGGGAATGATCACTTCCGGTCCAGCGAGTCCGCCGCTCAGTACGAGCAGGAGTCCAAGCTCGGGTTGCCGCAGATCGAACGTGCCGCCCTCGTGCCAACCCGCGTTCCAGTTGCGAATCCCCTCCGAGTATTCGTAGCTCGTGTGATGGAGCCAGGTGTTCATGATGACCAGATGATCGAAGCGTTCGGGCATCATGGCCGCCTGCGCCAGACCCGTCGGGCCGCCCCAGTCCTGGCAGACGAGTGTTATGCGCTGAAGGTCGAGCGCCGTGATCAGGGACGTGAGGATCTCGGTGTGTCGCGCGATCGTGTACCAGTGGATGTCGGTCGGCTTGTCGGAACGACCGAAGCCCATATGGTCCGGGGCGATGCAGCGATAGCCGGCGGCCACGAGGCCCGGAATCATATGCCGGTAGAGAAAGGCCCACGTCGGCATGCCGTGGAGCAGCAGTATGACGGGCCCATCTTTCGGACCTTCATCCAGGTAGTGCATCCGCAGGTCTTGCCATTGGTGATATTTCGGCTGATACGGAAAGTCGGGAAGGTCGATGAAATTCTCTTCGGGTGTTCGCAGGAAATCCGTCATCTCTCTCGTGTCCTCTCTCATTTCGCGGACCGCGGCGGTCCCGATGTCGAATCTATTTTCCGCTGTAGACCGGGGCTCGTTTCTCGATGAAGGCACGCATGCCCTCTTTCGCGTCCTCGGTCTGTGAGCAGAGAATCTGGTTGCGATTCTCGATCGCCATGGCCGCTTCGAGACTGTTCGCGTCGATGGCCATGTTCAGCCCCTCTTTGGTCAATCGAAGTCCCATCGGCGAAGTCGTCAGCATTTCTTCCAGATAGGGCTTGGCCGCCGACAAGAGCTCAGCGTCTGGCACGACTTCCGACACCAATCCCGCCGACAGCGCACGCTCTGCTTCGATGAATCGCCCGGTGAGCATCAACTCGGAGGCCAGCGCGGTTCCGACCAGACGCGGCAGCAGGTACGACGTCCCCATGTCGCAGGCCGTCAGCCCGATCCGAATGAACGCGGCGTTCATGCGCATGCTCTGTGCGGCGATTCGGATATCGGATGCCAGCGCAAAGGCAAACCCGCCGCCACAAGCCGGCCCCTGAATCAGGCTGATGATCGGCTGCGGACATCGACGCATCAGCATATAGACCTCGGCCAGATAGCCTTGAAAGCCAAAGCCGCGTCCGACCGGCCGATGTCCTGAACTGTCCACCATCTTGTTCGCTTGCTTGATGTCGAGGCCCGCGCAGAACGCGCGACCTTCGCCCCGCATCACGACGACGCGGGTATCCGTATTCTCGAGCAGGCCGCCAAAATAGTCTCGCAGATCCGTCACCATCTGTGTGTTGATGGCGTTCAAGGCCTCGGGCCGATTGAGCACGAGCCAATCGACCGGGCCCTCACGATCGATGCGAATCGTCTCGTAATCCGGTGCGGTCAATTCCTATCTCCTCCAATGATCTGATGTTAGTGGGTCTTGGACCGCTCGCGCTTTTTGCGTCACGACGACCCGTTCCTGGATTCCTGTACCGCGACTCGCCAGCTGAGCCCGCAACCGATCAGGGACAGTAGTAGGGCGAGCACCAGGCGCGGATCGCCGAGCTGGAACCAGGGATCGATGGGAAAGGCGATGGTCTTTCGCATGGCCGCAATCTTGAAGTCGTGTGAACCGGCGAATGCCGGGTTGGTGGCGATCTCGAGCATGTCGCGCCGGCTGCGATAGCGCATGCCGGCGCCCGTGGTCCACGCTTCCATTCCCGGTGCGTTCATGAGATCCATCGCGGTGTTCGCGGCCTGCCCGTAGAGCACCGGATGACAGGCGCGTTGGAATAGCTGCGGGATCATGAACGCCATGTATTTCGCCAACACCTCGTCGCTGGTCTCGCCGGGCTCGACGCCCTCGATCGGCAGAGGCGTTTCGTACATGTCGATCACGTTGACCATCACGAAGTCGTCACCCGTGTCTTGCTCCATGAACGCGCGAAGTTCCGCCATCCGTTCAGGCCCCGGCGCCGGTTGGTGGCTCTCCATGAGCGCCATGTAATGCTCGACCTCGTCCCCGGTCAGAGGCCCCCCAAAAGACGTATACCAGCTGAAGAACAGCGCATTGATCCCGAACAGCACCAACCAGATCCATCGCGTTTGCGTCAAGTTGACTACTCCTGAATTCCGGCCGTTTTGGCCATCGTCTTTCTGGAAGAACGGGCTGCGACCTTTGATGATCTCGCGCGGCGCGAGGAGTGCAAGGACCTGGCCCCCGCAAAACCGCATAGAGCAAAAGGAAATGGCTGGAGACGGCCATCATCGGGCCTTGGTGGGCCCCCCGGTCAACTGCTCGGCCATGAAGGCGCGGAATCGTGGCGTCGTTCGAAGATCTTCATGGGTGAGCAGCCACAGCGCCGAGCCAAACGGATCGACGGGCTCGCCGATGCGCACCAGCTCGTCGATGTTGTCGCCAACATCCGAGAGGATCCAACCCGCGCCGGTACCAGCTCGAATCAAGCAGAGCCCGGTGTTCGGTGAGTTGAAGGAGCGGACCTTTGAGAAGCCAGGGAGGGTGCTCGTCCGTTGCGCCATTCACCCCAAGATGAAGCTGAGGGTCACGATCGAGGAATAGCGGAAATCAGGTATCGACAACGGAGTTCGACGAAGACCGTTGGCAAGAATCGCAATCCGAGAGTGATCATCGGAAGTTCGAATAGGAGACGTAGTCACTTGCGCAAGACACACTCACTCGCATGGGTGAAAACCGGGCTCGCCCTGTCGTTGCTCTGCTGTGTATCGGCCTGCTCGATCACCGTCGACCCGGAGCCTCCCTCAGCCAAAGCCCCCTCTCGTTGGATCGAATCCGGGGACAGCGGAGTTATTTCTCGACGTGTCGCTGCGATGATGTGGAAGGGGCATGTGCCGAGCCCGGGATTCGACTCCTATCTGCTTTCCGAAGGCGCGCGCGTCTTCAATGAGCGTTGCACGCCCTGCCACGGTGATACGGGAAATGGTGATGGGGATCTCGCGGAATGGACGATGCCCTGAGATGTCCGTTTCGAGGCCTTGCGCCCTCTGCCGCGCGAGCAACCGGTAGCCCGCCGCCAACGAATCCAACTCGGGACCCGACCTGCTGCTCGAGAAACCTTCGACTAGCCGTTGGTCGAGAGTCCTTGCTCCGCCCACGCGACGGTCCCGCCGTTCAGGCTGCGAACGTTGCAGTAGCCGAGCGATTGCAGGACGAGCATGCCTGAAATCGACAGGTTGCCGACACTGCATACCGTGACGATCGGGTGGTCGAGCTGATCCGGCAACTCGCCGAGGCGTGCGCCCAACTCAGCGACGGGAATGTTCCGCGCGCCCGTGACGTGCTGTCTGGCGTGGACGTCTGCCGAGCGCACATCGAGCATCAGAGGCGGCTCGTCGCTTTCGAGGGCGGCGACCAGATCGTCCACCTCGCAGGTGTTATGCGGATTTCGGGAGTTCTCCACCAGGGTGCTGAAGAGCTGCTCCTTCGGGCTGGGCTCGCCGGTTTCTGCACCGCCGGGACGAGAGGCACGAACTTCGGGGAAGTGCCGTTCGAAGGTCGAGGCGTACTTGAACGAATTGTCGGGGAAGATGATTACGACTACCGCGTCCGGCTGATCCTCGATCACCTTGAGTGCACCGACCAACGCCATGGCCGAGCTGGGCCCGGCGATCATGCTCTCCTCACGGTTGAGGCGCAGGCACATGTCAAAGGCCTCTTTATCGCTGACCTCGACGATTGCGTCGTACTCCTCGGGGACGAAGAGTTTGGTGAGTTCGAGCTGCTTCAAGGAGCGCACTCCAGGAATGTCGTGACCCACTTCCGGATGCACACCGATCACCTGGACTCCAGGGTTCTTGCCCTTGAGGAAGCGTCCGTTGCCCGTGATCGTTCCGCAGGTGCCGAGGCCGGCCACGAAATGTGTGACCTTGCCCTCCGTCTGGCGCCAGATCTCCGGTCCGGTCGTGCGAAAGTGGGCCTCGAGGTTCGCTTCGTTCTCGTACTGGTTGGGCATATAGAACTCGGGCTGGGAGCCCAGCTCCATGGCGCGCGCGATGGCCCCCTCCGGGGACCCAGGGGCCGGTCAGAGATCGTCGTCCAACTCCTCGACCTTCGAACCGAACATCCGCAGCATGATCCGCTTCTCCACCGGAATCTTGTCGGACAGCGGCGTCGTCAGCGTGTAGCCCTTGGCGTTGGCAATCATCGCCAGTCCCATGCCGGTGTTGCCGCTCGTCGGCTCGACCAACTGCTGTCCGTCGGCGAGCAGCCCCTTCTCTTCGGCGTCCCGGAGCAGGTTGTGCGCGACGCGGTCCTTGACCGATCCAAACGGGTTGTACCACTCGAGCTTGGCGTAGATCCTGGTCTGCGAAAACGGCACGACTCGGTTCAGCCGGACGATCGGAGTGGGATTCTCCTCACCGGAGAGCATCTCCAACATTCCCTCGTAGACTCGTGTTACGTGGTCGGGCATGAAACCTCCGGAGGGCGTCGACCGACTGTATCGCACCCAGCCCGTCGCTGATATGACCTGGAAATCGAGGCTGGCGAGTTTCAGGGTTCGCTTGCGAGTTCGGTGAGAAAGGTCCGAATCCGTTTCGCGTTGGCGCCGGCGTCGACGAGACCTTCGCGGGACTTGGATCGCATGTCGACGCGGGTCTTGCCGTCTTGATCCGAAACGCGAATGATGAAGTCGTCGACGAAGCGAAAGAAGCGGGACGATACTTCGCCTTCGACCGTTCGTTTCACGGGGTCGCGGTTCTTGATCTCCCAGCCGGATTGGGTCTCCACGAGTTTCTCGACGCGTTGATCGACGCGTTCCGGCGATTCATCGAGGACGAGCGGGCGAACATCCGGATACGCTTCGCGCACGATCGGGCCGAAGTGCTCGGGGTAGGCCATGTCGCGTCCTGTATTGGCCGGTGCCTCCAGCGCCACCAGAACGCGAGTGGATTCGCGACGTCCGTCGTGACGTCGTTGATGCGCGGATAGCTCAGATCATGAATCACGATGGGCACGGCAAAGGTGATCGGTAGCGCCGCGAGGATCGAGAACACCCGAAAGTGCGGCAGTCCCTTGCGTACGCGCGAGAAAAAAATGGTGATGGAAACCGCCAACCCGAATAACACGCCTAACGCGACCAGGCCCCATCCAAACATCGCAGGGAGCAGGCCGGAGCGGCCCAGCCAAATACCAACGAGCAGGAACAAAAGGGGGGCAACCGAAAGGAATCGCATGCAAGGTCTTCTTTTGCCCGAAAAGGGTCGGCGAGAGAGCCCTTGAACCTCCGACTGTAGGTCGGCAAATTTCCTGGACAAGGACGGCTCTTCGCGAGAGACGACCTCACTCCGGGAGCGCGTCGCCGATCTCTGCCTTGGAGGAAGCACGGGGATTCATCGAGCGCCGCACCACGAGAATGAACATCACCACCGCGAAGACCAGTTTCGGCACACCCGCCACTTTGCCGGGAGGCGTATATTCGACGTACTCATGGGTGAGCGGGTGCATCGCTCCGACGACAAAGCCGAACAAGCACTCGACGACCAGGAAGCCAAACATCAACGGAATCAGGTTCCGATAGCGCCACATCACCAGGGCGCAGAGCATCACCCAGAGCATCTGATGCATCCCGCCGATGGCGCTGAACATGTAGATGATGTTATTCGGGTCCGGAGTGCCCTCGAAGACCATGATGCTCGCGATCGAATTGACTCCGCTGTCGGGTTTCAGGAAGTGAACGGTGGAACGGAACAGCGACACGGCCATCAAGAACCAGAACGCGTAGAAGGGAACAGCGCCGCCCCTGTAATCGTTGTTCGCTTGCTTGGGCAGAATCACGTCGATCATTCCGGGCATTCGGCTTCTCCTGTGGCGTTCACGACCAGGACGGAGCGAACCCTTCGGCTGGCCTCGTGGTCTATGCGCCCAACCATCTTAATGAATGGCTGGACCGGCGGCGCATCAAGGGGTCGATCTTGATACGATATCGTCCGAACGGATGAATCCGGGAGTCGCTCCAGTGACATTGATGTGTCGAAACTTCGGCTTCTCCGCCGATCGCCTCGCGATCGGACGCGACGGCAAGGAGCTCGCCTGATGTCCTTGCGAGGTGTCGCAGCCGCCGTCGGACTCGCCGAGCGCGCACCCCAGCGATACACGGGAGAGGAGACGATTCTCGACCTGCTGAGCGGCGTCGCGGTCGACGCGATGGCGGATGCCGGCATCGACCGTTCCGAAGTGGACGGTCTCCTGGTCCATCCTATCGGTGGGCTGCCGGGGTTCGTACCCGCAACCGTGGCCGAATTCGTCGGACTTCGTCCGCGCTTCGCCGAGCTCGTCGACCTCGGCGGTGCCACGGGTGCCGGCATGATCTGGCGCGCGGCAGCGGCCATCGGCGCCGGCATGTGCACCACTTGTCTGTGTCTCACTGGGACCCGGCGGCGACGCAGAGCTGCTAGTTCCGGGAAGAGCGAGGGCGGCCGCGCCCCCGCCGCTCGCAAGTCCCACTCGAGGCCGCCGGCGCGAGATCGGTCGCCCCACGCAGAGTTCGACGCTCCCTACGGCATGATCGGTGCCAACATCGGATACGCCATGCTCGCCACTCGTTATGCCTTCGAGTACGGGCTCACCGATGCCCAGCGAGCAAAGGTGGCCGTCGACCAGCGGCGTAACGCCAACGCCAACCCGGCAGCCATCTTCTACAAGGAACCCCTGACGGTCGACGACGTACTCGCTTCCGACGTCATCTGCGAACCGCTTCACATGCTCGAGATCGTCATGCCTGCCGCGGGCGCCGCGGCCGTGATCGTCACCGCCGCCGATCGCGTTGCCGATGCCGCCCAGCGACCGGCCTGGCTCCTCGGTGCGGGCGAGTCGGTCACACACTCGTCGGTCGCCCAGGCTCCCGCTTTCGGCGAGACGGGCATCGGGATCGCGGCGCGCGCGGCGTTCTCCTCGGCCGGCGTCGATCCTTCGAATGTCGGCCTGGCGTCGCTCTATGACTGCTACACGATCATGGTCCTGCTCACCCTCGAGGAGGCCGGATTCTGCAAAGCCGGTGAAGCAGGCGCGTTTGCCGAGTCACATGACTTGACCTTCTCCGGCGACTTCCCGCTCAACACCCACGGCGGCCAGCTTTCTTTCGGCCAGGCCGGCATCGCCGGCGGCATGAGCCACGTCACCGAAGCCATCCGGCAGATCCAAGGACGCGGCGGCGATCGTCAAGTCGCCGACCTCGAACTCGCCTACGCCCACGGCAACGGCGGCATCATCGCCGAGCAGGTCGGGCTCGTCTTTGGAACTGACCGATGAGCGGGGCATTTCGATGAGCGCCCGACCGATCCCGCCCACCTCCGCGCTCACCCAGCCCTATTGGGACGCCGCGGGCCGCGGTCAGATGACTGTGCAGCGCTGCGAGCAGTGCGAACACCGACCCTTTCCTCCTCGAGCGACCTGTCCGAGCTGCGGCGGATCGTCGCTGTCGTGGTCGCCGGTATCCGGCCGGGCAAAGGTCTACAGCTACACGGTCGCGTACCGCGCGCCCCACCCGGTGTTCGCGGCGCAGCTACCGCTGGTCGTCGCGATCGTCGAGCTCGAGGAGGGCCCGCGCATGGTCACCAACATCGTCGGCTGTGACCCCGCCGAAGTCGAAGTCGGCATGGCCGTCGAGTTCACGCCCGAACCGATCGACGACACGGACATGGTCTTGCCGGTCTTCAGCCCAACCAATGAGAGCGGGTAGTTCGGACCGGAGTGTATTGGGCTCGAGTACAACGAACCAGAGAGAAGAGGAGTCGAGATGCCTTCCATCGAAACAACGC
>CAWLAJ010000045.1:0-19495 GCA_963854795.1 Deltaproteobacteria bacterium UBA4427
CGGCATGTGGATCTTGGCCATAATGAAAAGGGTCTTTCGGTGACGACTTGCTCGGGCGATTGGAGAATTCGAAACTCTTGCGCTAGAAGCCCGCTCGTTAGTCGAGCACCTTGCTGAGTGATTCCTCCATCGTTTCCGCCGTGAAGGGTTTCGTCAGGAACGCGCCCGCGCCCGCCTCGTTGGCCTCCGCACGCATCTCGTCCGTGCACTCCGACGTGATGAAGGCGAAGGGAATGCCCAACTCCTTTTCGTTCATCGCTCGTGCCAGTTCGATTCCCGACATTTCGGGCATGTTCCAATCCGTCAGGACGACGTCGGGTGCGTCTGCCTCGATTTTTGCAGTGCCTCGACGCCGTTTTCCGCTTCTTCGATATCGTGTCCGCCGAAGCCGGCTTGGCGAAGTGGGGTTCTCCCCTGATTTCGCGGACACATCCAAAAAGGCCAATACTGTGGCCGGAGGCGTGTCATGGCGAACAGAAGGAAGGCGAAAGGAAGTTTTCAGACGAGTACAAGCGCGAAGCGGTGCGGCTGGCGACCGAGTTGCCCGATCTCGCGACGCGACCGACCGCTGGTTCCTAGAGACGGGTCTGAATCCAGTTTTCAGACTCGCCCAGCGCGATCCACCGAGCCCTGCGAAGCAGAGCCACTTCCAATCTGAAGTCCAGGAAGGTCCGTCCGTCAAGCGCGGCGAGGTCCGCCTCCGCCGCGTCGGCCTCTGCCTCCGCCGCTCGAGCGCGATCCAGTGCCGCGCGCGCCCCCGCCGCCCCCGCCACTGCGGCGACCGCTCCGACGGCGTCGGTTCGCCGGGGACTCATCGGCTCGGGCTTCGTCCGCGATGTCGAGGGTCGATGCCCCGATCTCCTCGCCGGCATCGCTGTCCTTTTTGTCGTCGTTGTCATTGTCCGACCGCAGGTCGTCGTCTGAATCGGCAGCCTGTCCGGGACCCTCGTCGCTTTGCTGCGACCCCGCGCCCATCAGATACGCGGCGCAGATTTCCGCGAGCTGACGCACACCGTCTTCTTCGCCGGCCAGTTTTTCGATGACCGGGAGAATCTTCCCGATCATTTGCGCGCCCTTCTCGTCCTCAAAGGCGTCGAGACCAGCGCGTGCTCTGCCGACCAGCGCCTCGATCTCGTCTTCGACACTTCCCTCTGCTCGTTGCTTTGCGCGTCGGGCGATGGCGCGCTCGGTCGGCACCTTCTTTTCAGCGATCTTGATCCCGTTCACGATCTGCATGTGTTTGAAATTGCCGATGTCGAGACCGGAGACAAGGGAGACGGCGACGCCAGATTTTCCTGCGCGCCCGGTGCGCCCGGTGCGATGGACATAGACCTCGGGAGAGTCGGAAGTCGTGTAGTTGATCACGTAGGCCAGATCGGAGATGTCGATGCCGCGTGCGGCTACGTCTGTGGCGACCAGGAAGCGAAGATTTCCGGCCTTGATCTTGCCGATCGCTCTTTCGCGCGCGGACTGGGCGAGGTCGCCCGAGATCTGGTCGATGTTGAAATCGCGCTTTGCGAGGTAAGCGGTGATGAAACGCACATCGGCTTTCGTATTGCAGAAGATGATCGCACTGTCGGGATCTTCGTATTCGAGAATCCTTGCGAGGACGGCTTCTTTTTCCGATGCGGCGCAGACATAGTAGAAGTGTTGGATCTGCTGGGGCGCACCATTCTCGCCATCGATCGTGACATCTTCCGGGTCGTTCAGGAAATAGCGTGATAGCGACCGGACGCGCTCCGGCATCGTGGCGGAGAAGAGATGGGATTGTCGTTTGCGAGGCAGGTAGCTCGCGATTTCTTTCATGTCTGGCCAAAAGCCCAACGAGAGCATCTCGTCCGCTTCGTCGAGAATCAGGATCTTCGTGTGACTGAGATCCATCCGCTTGCTCTTCAAGTGATCGAGAATTCGCCCCGGCGTTCCGACGACGATATGCGCGCCCTTCTCGAGGCCCTCGAGCTGCGGGCCGTAGGCGACTCCTCCGTAGATGGGAAGGGTTCGGACGCCGCGGTATCGACCGAGTTGATCGAGTTCCTGAGCGACTTGATTGGCCAGTTCCCGCGTCGGCAGAAGGACGATCGCCTGGGTTTCGGCGAGATCGATTTCGATGTCTTCCACGATCGGGATCCCGAAGGCTCCGGTCTTCCCGCTGCCGGTCTGCGCCTGGACGATCAGATCGCCGCCGGCGCGCATCTTTGGAATGGCCGCGGCCTGGACAGGGGTCGGCGTAGACCAGCCGAGTTCCCGGATGGATTGTTGAACGTTAGAGGCGCAATCGGCAAATAATTCAGAGAGTTCAGTCATATGGCGCGGGCACGCTACCCCTCAGCCGCGGTGCGCGCAATGTTGGGACGAGAGGCCGTCGGCCTCGAAACAGCTTCGCGGAGGTGGATTCGGGGTCGTGCTAAGGTCGCCCGATGTCCCGCATCGAAAGCGATGACCTCACGCGCATGGCCTCTCTGGCTCGCCTTGCGCTCGCAGAGGACGAAATTTCGTCGATGACTCGAGATCTCGAGCAGATTCTCGGCTACGTCGCGGCCCTCGAAGAGCTCGATACGAAGGACGTTCCGCCAACCGCTCACGGCTTCGAGCTGGCGACGCCTCTGCGCCCGGATCGGCCGGCGACGCCGATCGACCCGGAACTCGCCGTCGCCAATGCCCCCGCGCATCACGGCACGGCCTTCCTCGTTCCCAAGGTGCTCGAGGAGGAGGGCTGACCCGATGGGGAGCGCGGAGACGCTGCTTGCCGGCGACCTCTCGACACAGAGAGAGGGCCTGGATCTCGGAGAGGTCAGTGCCAGCGAACTCGTCGCCGCGAGTCTCGATCGAATGACGGCTCGCGCCAGCCTGGGCGCGGTCATTTCTCGCGATGATGAGGCGGCGATCGCCAAGGCCGAGGCAGCGACCCAACGCATTGCCAGCGGCAAGCCTCTATCGCAACTCGACGGCATACCGATCGTTCTCAAAGACAACATCGTGCAAGCGGGTCAGCCGGCCACCTGCGCCTCGCGAATCCTCGAGAACTTCGTCTCACCTTATGATGCGGGCGTAACGGAGCGACTCGAAGCGGCCGGCGCCATCATCGTCGGCCGAGCCAACATGGACGAATACGCGATGGGCTCATCCACCGAGAATTCGATCTACGGCCCCAGCCACAATCCATGGGACGAAGCGCGAACCTGCGGAGGGAGTTCCGGCGGCAGCGTCGCGGCGGTGTCGGCGGGCATCGTTCCTCTCGCATTCGGCAGCGACACGGGCGGTTCGATCCGTCAGCCCGCGAGTTTCTGTGGCGTCGTGGGATTCAAGCCGACCTATGGACGCGTATCGCGTTGGGGGCTCGTCGCCTACGCCTCCTCGCTCGATCAGATCGGCCCGATCGCCCGAAGCGTGTCCGATTGTGCGCTCGCGCTCGACGTCGTCTCGGGTCATGACGAACGGGATTCGACATCGATTCCGGGCGCCGCACCGAATTGGAGTGCCGACCTCGCCAATGCGGCTGCTGCCTCGGCCGACGGCGACCTGCAGGGTGTCGTGATCGGGCTTCCAAGTGAGTATTTCGTCGAAGATGGCGTCGATCCAGGTGTCCTGGCGTGTGTTCGAGAAGCGATCGGCACACTCGAAGCAGCCGGTGCGACTTTCGAGGAGATCTCACTTCCGCATACGACGTACACGATCGCGACCTACTATCTGATCGCGACCGCCGAAGCTTCGAGCAACCTCGCTCGTTTCGATGGCGTTCGTTACGGGCGTCGCGCGGATCATGTCAAAGATCTTGAGGACCTCTATCGGCGATCGCGTTCTGAGGGCTTCAGCACCGAAGTCAAGCGTCGGATTCTGCTCGGGACCTACGTTCTCTCCGCAGGCTACTACGACGCCTACTATGTCAAGGCGCAGCGCGTTCGGACCTTGATCCGACGCGACTTCGAAGCGGCCTTCGAGAATTGTGACGCGATCCTCACGCCGACGACGCCCGAGGTCGCCTTCCCGCTCGGCGCCAAGAGCGACGATCCGCTCGCGATGTATCTCTCGGACGTCTATACGGTTTCGGCGAACCTCGCCGGCCTACCGGCACTCTCGATGCCCTGCGGATCGAGTCAAGGGCTACCGGTCGGAGTCCAGCTCCTCGGTCCGCCGCTCGGCGAGGCGGCGATCTTTCGAATCGGAACGGCCTACCAGCGACGCAGCGACCATCATCTGCTCTCCCCTCCGGATGCCGTCGGGGAGTCGAAGCCATGACGAGTGAATTGGATCGTTATGAAGTCGTGATCGGTCTCGAGGTCCATACCCATCTCAAGACCGAATCGAAGCTCTTCAGTCCTGCGCCCGTTCGTTATGGCGAGGAGCCGAATCATTCGGTGCATCCGATCGATCTCGCCTTGCCCGGAGTGCTGCCGGTCTTGAACGAGCGGGTCGTCGAATTGGCGATTCGTCTCGGCCTCGCAATCCATGCGAAGGTCAATCCCTACTCGGTCTTCGCGCGCAAGAACTATTTCTATCCGGATCTGCCGAAGGGCTATCAGATTTCGCAATTCGAAGAGCCCGTCGTGTCTGGTGGCTGGATCGACATCACCCTCGACGAGACCCGGCGCATCGGCATCACGCGCGCACATCTCGAAGAAGACGCGGGCAAGTCCATTCACGATGTCGCGGTCGCCGGCCGGGATGACTCGTGCATCGATTTCAATCGCGCCGGCGTGCCTCTGCTCGAAATCGTTTCCGAGCCCGATCTGCGATCCGCGCAGGAGGCCGTCGCGTATCTCCGTGAGTTGCGCGGGATCCTTCGTTATATCGGGGCTTCGGACGCCGATATGGAAAAAGGCCAGTTTCGCTGTGACGCGAATGTTTCAATTCGGCGACGCGGCAGTTCTGAACTCGGCACGCGCACCGAAGTCAAGAACCTGAACTCGTTTTCGAATGTCGAGGCTGCAATCGAAGCCGAGTCGCTTCGGCAGGCAGAGCTGATTGCCGATGGTGGCGAAGTCGTTCAGGCAACGATGGGCTTCGATCCGATTCGGCGCCGGACGAGTGTGCAGAGGTTGAAGGAAAATTCCGATGACTATCGTTATTTCCCCGACCCCGATCTGATTCCATTGCGGATCGATCCCGCCCACATCGAGGAGATTCGATTGCAATTGCCCGAGTTGCCGGCGGATAAGCGATTACGCTTCGAGTCGGAGTTTGGGCTTTCGGCCTACGATGCCGGCGTCTTGACCGCCAGCCGGCGATTGGCGGATTTCTTCGAAGAGACGGCCAAGGCCTGCGGCGTGCCGAAGGCCGCCGCGAACTGGATCACTCGCGACTTGCTTCGCGAACTCAACGAGCTCGAAGTCGAATTGTCCGAAGTGGCGATGACCCCGGACATGCTGGCTTCGATGATCGGACTGATAGAAGAAGGAAGACTGACTGCGCGAAACGCGGCGCAGATCTTTCCGGACCTCGTCCGCGATGGCGGCGACCCCGCGACGCTGATTGCCGAGCGCGGGCTCGAAGCGGTTTCGGACGCGGGCGCGATCGATGCCTTCGTCGACGACGTGATCGCCGCTCATCCGGACGTTGTCCAGCAGGTGCGCGATGGCGATGACAAGCCGCTCAACTTTTTGATGGGCCAGGTCATGAAGGCAAGCCAGGGGAAGGCCGCACCGGATCAGGTCCGCCGGACGCTCGCCGAGAAGATTCGCGGCTGAGGGGTTCATGCCGAAGACTGTCTTGAAGGTCGCTCTTGCCCTCGTCGCGGTCGGTCTACTCGTCGTTGCGATGGTGGCAATTTTGCTCCCTCGGCTCGTCCAACGCGACGACTTCCAGGCGACCCTACGCGAAGCCGCGGCCGAAGCGCTCGGCGCGTCGGTCGAGTGGCAGAGCCTCGAGGCCGGAATCTTTCCGCCTCGACTCACGATCCGGTCCGCAGTCCTTGAAGCGACGTCGATGAATCAAGACGCGGCGTCCATCCGCGCAGCCTCGATCGATCTTCGCCTTTCGGTCCTTGCCATCCTGCAATCCAGAGTCGAAGTCGACTCGCTCGTCGTTCGCGGCGCCGAGATCGTCGTAACACGAGCGGCCGAAGGGCTCGTGTTTCCGGTTGGCGGCGAGCGAAGCGCGGGTGAATCCGTCCCGCACGCAGCGGATTCCAGCTCGTTCGATCTCGCCATTCGCCGAATCAGCGTTTCTGGGAGTCGCATCATCGTTCGCGATCAAACGCTTTCGCCTGCCGTCGAGTGGCGCTTCGAGGATTTCGAGTTGGAGGCGGGCAGTCGCATCCGATCCCTTTCGCTCGAAGTCGAAATGGCTGCTCGGATCGAGACTCAAGAGCGCGATGCAGGTCGAATCGGCGTAAACGGAACGGTTCAGCTCGATGGAACTTTTGATCTCGAAATCCAATTCGATGAGTTGCTCGTCGCGGCGTTCAATGAGTATATCCGGAGTGCTCAGGCCGACGCCGAGACAGAAACCGCGGTCACCGGTGTTCTATCGGGACGGATCTCCGTCGCGGGCACCGCTTCTGAACTCGTAAAGGTCGATCTGGATCTAACCGTTCCGACGCTCGTCGTTCGTGCGCCCGGAGTCGAATTCGCTGGCCAGCTTCGCTTGCAGGGAAATCGGATTGACAACGGCCCGATCGCCTTTGCCGCCTACTTCGAACCGAACGAAGGCGAGGGTGCCGAATTCGCCGGCCATTGGTCCGTGGACGGAAGACTCGAAGCCCTGCTGAAATTCTCGAAGGGCGGGCGAGTCGCCCTCGAGGGCTTGGCAGGCCAGGACGGTCGAGTCGATCTTCACGCCGAGATCGAAAAACTCGATTTGTCGCTGGCGAAGCCCTTCTTGCCCGATCCTGCGATGGAACTCGGGGGAATCGCAACCGGGAAGGCAAGGCTCGTGGGTCCGGCCGGATCGCCGGATTTCCTGCGAATCGACATGCGAGTCGAGTCCGGGCTGCTACGCGTTCCCGAGTACGAAGTCGCAGGTCCGATTCAGATCGAGATGGAAATCGAATCGCCGCTCTCGCAGAAGCCGAAAGGTCGAATCGATGTCGACCTGACCGCGGCGAGCGTTGACTATCAAGGCCAGTTCACGAAGCGAGCGGGCTTGCGCGCCGAGATGACGACGACCTTCGCACCCGACGCCTCGGGCGAAATTGGATTCGAGAGTCGAATCAAGTTGCGAGATGTGGACGAAATTCTTCTGCAGGGCGCGTTTGGCGATTCGGTCTCCGTCGCAATCTCGTCAACGAGCATCGCCCTCGAAGGATGGAGTGAAGTCTTTCCAATCCTCGAGACGTATCAGCCGGATGGAGCTCTCCTCTTCGATGCCATCGAGATCGAATCGAAGGGCGGCTCTCCTGCTCGCTTCCGAGGTCGGATCGGATTCGAGGGAGTTGGTCTTCGACTGCCTGAAAGGGGGCGAGTTCGGCTCGCTGGATCGATTCGAGGCGAGGGAGAGCGACTTCGCATGGACGGGATGCGGCTTTCGGTCGGGGGCGTGACGTTCGCTCTCGAGGGTCGAATCGAGGATCCCCTTGCCTCGAGGCGCTTTGTCATCTCGATGGAATCGATCGGGAAGGCCGAGGCGAACGACCTTTTTTCCGCCCTCAACGTGTCGCCGGATACCGTTTTCGGCGATCTCAAGATGGCCGGAAGTCTGAGTGGCCTCGTGGGAGGGGATCGTGACTTCTATTCCTCTCTCGAAGGGGGCGTTCAAATCTCGATAGGCAAGGTCGGGGGCGGACGCTTGAAGGGCGTTTCCTTTCTTCAGACGATTCTCGACCAGATTCCACTTATTCGGGATGCCGCGAGACTGGCCGGTGTCCTGCGTTCGGGTCCTTCGATCGAAGATTACGCAGGCGAAGAATTCCAGCTGATCGAAGGCGATTTTCAGATCGGTCAGGGAGAGGTGAACGCACGAACCCTGCGCCTGGTCTACGAAGCCTACGAAGCCAGCCTCGTCGGGCCGGTTCAACTTCCGAGTCTCCAGATCGACATGACGGGTGAGGTCCTGCTCAGTGGGGATCTGGTTTCGGCGTTGGGCGGTCTACTCGGCGCCAAGATCGGGGATCGCAGACCCGTTCGGATTCCTCTTGCCCGCGTGACGAATACGATCTCCGAGCCGAAGATCGAGATGACGCCCAAGACCCTGGTGGCCATTCCGGATCTGATTTTCAAGGCGACCGGACTCGACACGCTCACACTCGGAGTCGGTCGAGCGCTGGGTCGGGTGCTGCGAGGCGCTGGGAAATAGGCAACTCTGCGGCAGGCGAGTGGCGACCGATCGGTGGGTCGCCGTGATTCGCGGGCTTCGACGGACTCGCCTTCGCCGGTCGCTTCAGGGATCGTCGTTCTCGACCCATTCTGGATGGCTCTGGCCTCAGTCTAATTTGCTGGAGGCCGATACGAGGGTTCTGGGAGCCCCCTCGATGTCAGCCATGATTCTATGTATCCAGGACGATCGTGAAATCGGGCGCGTGTATGCCGACGCGTTGGCGGCCGAAGGCTACGAGGTTCTGGCCGTGCACGATGGGCGCGGCGCCCTCGAGATCCTCCGTCGACAGAGCCCGGTTCTGGTCCTTCTCGACGCCTACCTCCCCCGTCTGGATGGCTTCGAAGTCCTCGCCGAAATTCGCGCGCGAACGGATTCCCGTGAACTTCCGGTCCTCCTGCTCAGTGAGGGCGATCTGACGGATGAAATACTCGATCGCGCCCAAAGGCTCGGGGCCGACGGGATCGAGTCGCTACCGATTGAAACGGATCGCTTGATCGCGAGAGTCGCCGAGATCGCGGGTCCCGCGGAAGGGAAGGCCGAAGCGCAGGGACCCGTCTTCAGGGATGGAAACTTTCGGGAAGTGCCGCTGCCCGAGCTTCTTCGCAGCCTTCATGTCGAAGGTCTCGACGGCGTTCTCCTCCTCGACCACGGTCGAAAGAAGAAGGCGATCGAGTTGCGCGGCGGTTGGCCGGTCTCCATCAAATCGAATCTGATCTCGGAGTGTTTCGGAAACTATCTGGTCGAACAAGGTCGCTGTAGTCAGAGCGATCTCGACGAATCCGTACAGAGGATGAAATCGGGCGAAGGGCTGCAGGGCGAAATTCTAATCGCGATGGAGGTCCTCGACGAAGAAGAAGTGACTCGGGTTCTACGAGAACATGCGCTCGAGAAATTCTTTGAGCTCTTTTCCTGGCGCGACGGAAACTTCCAGGTGCGGCCCCGCGCTCACGTTGGGCGCGGGTCGAGCTTCGGCATCGATGGACACCCGTCGAAGTTGATCCTCGAAGGTATTCGGCGGCGCTATCCACTGCGCCAGATCGATCGCTATCTCGAGATGCACCAAAGTGAGTTTCTCGTTCCGCTTCCCTACGACAGCGACCAGCTCGGAGAGTTCGAACTCCGCGAAGAAGAAGCGCACTGGCTCTGTCAGCTCGACGGCCGCGAGACTGTCGGGACGTTTCTTCAATATCCGGATGTCATTCGCCGAATCGCATTCGCGCTGATCTCCATCGAGGTGCTCGGTGTTCTTCCAGACCCGGGAAGTGGGCCGATCGGACATGGAGCTGGGGCTGCAGACTCCGAGAGCTCGGGTCGAACATCGAGAGCCGCGAGAACGGATGAAGAACTGCGAGTCGAACTCGCGAACCTCGCGAACCTCGCGAATCGAATTCGCGATGTCGACCACTACCAAACACTCGGTGTTGCCTTTTCGGCCTCGGATGAAGCGATCCGATCGGCCTACACGCGACTCGCGAAAGACACCCATCCCGATCGCTTCCACGGCGCCAGTAGCTCGGTTCGTCTACTGGCGTCGCAGGTCTTCGATCGGATCTGCCAAGCGCATTCGGCGATTGCGACCGTGGAGGCCCGCCAGGCCTATGCCGAAGAGCTCGATCGTGGAAGGCGCGTCTTTGCTGCCGAGGCGGAAGGTCGCCGCGCCCTCGAAGCCGAGACCGAATACCAGCGCGGTGAGCAGATGGTCGCGAAGCGGGACTATGAAGGGGCGCTTCTCAGCTTCGGTCGAGCGATGCAGAATTTTCCAAGTGAAGGCGAATACCATTCGAACTACGGCTGGTGTCTATACCTCTGTCACCCGGACAATGAAGTCATGCTGGGTGAAGCTCTCGAGCATTGTCGGAAAGGCGTCAAGCTGGCGAAGGATCGGGAGAAGCCCTACCTCTTGCTGGGACGGCTCTATAAGGTGATGGGGCGAGTCGGGCCAGCCAAGAAGATGTTCACGCGAGCCGTCGAGATCCAGCCGCAGTGTGTCGAGGCGATGCGCGAATTGCGGATCATGAACATGCGTCGCGACAAAGACAAGGGCGTGCTCAAGCGAATCTTTCGGCGATGAGTTGAACAGGGCCGCGCGAAAGCAATCACCAAAAAACGGAAATACGATGGGACAGAACGCAGAAAAGGGTGTCACCGGCGAAGAGATCTGGCTTGACGGCAAATTCGTCAAATGGTCGGAAGCGAACATTCACGTGCTTACGCACACGCTGCACTACGGGTTGGGAGTGTTCGAGGGAATCCGCTGTTATGCCGGCTCCGACGGTCGCTCCGCCGTCTTTCGCCTGCCCGAACATATCCGGCGCCTCTTCGACTCGGCGAAGATCAATTTGATGGAGATCCCGTTTACCCCAGACGAGATTGCAAGCGCCGTTCTCGACTCTCTACGGCGAAACAATCTCGCAGAAGGTTACATAAGACCCCTCGTCTTCATCGGAGACGGTGCCATGGGACTCCACCCCGGCGACAATCCGATTCGTGTCTCGGTGATCGCTTGGGAATGGGGCAAATATCTCGGTGACGAGGGTGTCATGAAGGGAATTCGCGCAAAGGTGTCGACGTTCGCGCGACATCATGTCAATTCGAAGATGACCAACGGCAAGACTTGTGGTGACTACGTCAATTCGATCCTCGCCAAGCGCGAAGCGCTGCTCGACGGATACGACGAAGCCATCATGCTCGACACGCAGGGCCTTGTTTCGGAATGTACCGGCGAGAATATCTTCGTCGTGCGGGACGGGAAGATCCGAACGCCATCGCTCTACAGCGTGCTCGACGGAATTACGCGAGCCTCGATGATCGACGTCGCTCGCGACCATGGATTCGAAGTCGAAGAAGACATGATTACTCGAGACGATCTCTATCTGGCGGATGAAGTCTTCTTGACCGGAACTGCGGCGGAAGTCACGCCGATTCGAGAGATCGACCACCGCAGCATCGGCGCAGGCAAACGCGGCCCGATTACAGAAAAGCTACAGACTGCGTTCTTCGACATCGTCAGCGGCAAGAATGCCGACTACGACCATTGGCGAAGCTTCCTCTAGGAAGCCGCGTTCCACTCGTCATCGCCGCTATCGGCGCCATGTGTGCCAGTGAAGTCAGCCATCCCTTGCGGGCTCAGAGTCGATTCATTCCGTCGAGCGCGGCAATCCGGTAGACCTCGGACATCGTCGGATAGTTGAATACGGAACTCAAGATGTCGTCGAGGGTGCCGCCCATGTGAACGAGAAGCATGCCGAAGTGAATCAGCTCACTGGCGGCAATGCCGATCGTGTGGACTCCCAGGATCTTCTTCGTGTCGCGTCGGAAGATCAACTTCACGAGACCCTCGTCGCCGACGATCTGGCCCCGCGGCGTCTCCGCGGTTCGCGCAGTGCCCACTTCGTACGGGAAGCCCTGCTCGCGACATTGTTCTTCGCTGAAACCGACGGTCGAGATTTCGGGAATCGTGAAGATCGCCATGGGTAGGATCGTTTTCGCCGGTCGCTCCTTGCCTGCGGAGTGGAGCACGGCGAGTCTGCCTTGATGCATACTGGTCGAAACCAGGGCCGGAAAGCCAATGACGTCGCCGACGGCGTAGACCCCTTCCACATCCGCCTGGTAGTCCTCGTCGACCTTGATCAGGCCGGTTTGATCGGTGGGAAGGCCAATTCGATCGAGATCGAGGGCCTCGATCTTCGATACGCGACCCGCGGCGACCAGTACACGTTCCGAGCGAACCGTACGGCCACTCTCGAGGTAGACGATGCCTTCGCGATAGCGATTCTGATCTTCAATACGGACTCCGCTGACCTCCTCCTGCTGCATCACCCGAATACCGCTGTTGCGCATGGAGTTGCAGAGCGTGTCGAGAATGTCGGTGTCCAGGAAACGCAGAAGCTTTTTGCGTCGGTCGATGATCGTGACTTTGGTACCGAGCGCGCCGAAGATCGTTGCGTACTCGCAGCCGATGACGCCGGTTCCGATGATCGTGAGGCTCTTCGGAAGCGTGTCGAGGTCGAGCAGTGAATCGCTGTCTACGATGATGCGGTCATCGATGGGGATCGAATCCGGCCGACGCGGTCGACTGCCGGTCGCGATGATGATCTTCTTGGCTTCGATGATCTCTTCGCCGGCTCGATTCGCGACACGGATCTTGTGGGCTTCCACGAAGGAGGCTGAACCGGCCAGGACTTTGACCTTGTTTCGCTCGAAGAAGGCGCGAATGGTTCGCTGGTGATTCGAGATCAGTTGGTCGCGCGGGCCACGGAGATCCTGAATCGTGAGCGGCGCGAGTTCTGTCGCGTAAATGCCATGCGTCACGTTCTTTCGGCTGTTGAGTAATTCGAGAACGCGATGGCGCAGCGCCTTGCTAGGCAGCGTCCCCGTGCGCACGCCGGCGCCGCCGAGCATCAGTCCCTTCTCGATTACGGCGACCGACATCCCCAACTTGGCGCCTTGCAGCGCGGCCGACCATCCGGCCGGGCCCGTCCCGATTACGACCAGGTCGTATCGCCTCTCAAATCCCTCTCCCGCGGCACCCCTCGGTCCGTATCCGCCTGCATGGTTGCTCTCGCTACATCGGAATCGCTCCGCTGAGTCTTGGTGGACTCGGGACCGGACCAGGGATTGCCCGCAAGGCTGGGCTGGGTATTTCCCAGGATCGGGCGGCTGAAATCGAAAATGCTGAGAAAACTTCAGAGCGGGACTTGAATTTGTATTACAATGAGTCACAATGTGATACATGGAAAATCACAAATCTTGTTCTGGCAGTTCTGACCATTCCGACAGCTCTCACCGACGGCGCTCCAGCCGCCACCGAGCCCGCAAGGAGCGAGTCCTCCATACGCGTGTCTCCGAGCAGCTGTCCGACGATATCCGCAGGTTCGCGGAAGACCTTCGTGTGCCGGCCTCGAACCTGGTTCGAAATGTCCTCGAAGAGGTCTTTACCGTGGTCGATAGCGTGACAGACGACGTTGGCGATCTCTTCGACGACCTGATCGACGAAGCGGAAGGCGTTCGCGAACGCGTTCGCAAACAAGCCGATTCGCATCAACGGCGCTCGCGAAGCCGCGGGCGATCACGACGCAGGTCGTGGCGCTCGGCCTTCGACGGCGCAGACGAGGCGGACGTCGAGGCGGAATTTCGTCGCGACGAAACCTCCGAAGCAGGCGGTAAGCCTTCCGCAGGAGGGGACTCCGACGCTGCCAACGACGAGACGGCCGGGGAGCAATCCGAGGCCGTGGACAGCAAGCCTCGCGCTGCCGAGATCTTTCCCGACATTCTGGGCTGGCAGCCGCTCGTGCTGAATCGCGATTTCGCCTGCGGGCGTTGTGAGCGGAATCTTTCGGCGGGCGAAAGCGCATTTCTCGGTTTGGGCGAGCAGGGGCTGACACAGACCGCGCTCTGTGGTCGCTGCGCAGGGAGCCGCTAGTCGCCGGGGATCCGGCCGCAGACCGGTCGGTCCCGCTCGTCGACTAACCCAGAACGAAGGCGCAGACCGCTTCTTCAAAGCCCTTCGGATTGTCGGTCATAACCGAATGAGCGGCCTGCGGCACGATCGCAAGGGTCCCGTTCTGCAGCACGTCGTCGACCATCTTGTCGGCGATCTCGGGCGAAAGGATGTCCGAGGCCGCGCCGCGCACGATCAAGGTGGCGCAGGGCAGCTTGGCGAGGGCGTCCCACTGTTGCTGGATGAATTTTTCTTCCCTGGCCTTTGTCGCTTCGTCCGTCGGTCGCGCGCCGCGCAATTTCGGATCCATCTTCAACTCGAATAGGTCGTCGTCGCGCTTCTTCAAGCCGTACTCGGCCATGCGTTTCAGCGCATCGGGCTGACCAGCCGGATAATTCAGGGAGAGCATCGCGACGTATTCCTGATGACTCGAAAAGACCGGCGCGCGATTCTCACTCATCTCGCCCGAAATCCGCATCACGCCGCGAGCATCGACCTCGGGTCCGATGTCGATGATGACGAGCCCCGCGAGCCGTTCCGGATGACGTCCCGCGAAGGTCATCGCGACGCGTCCACCCATGGAAAACCCGACCAGGACGAAACGGTCGATTCCGACCGCGTCGAGAACGGCTTCGAGATCGTCCGCCATGGATTCGGCGTCGTAGCGCATTTCTGGATCCCAATCGGAATCTCCATGGCCACGCTGATCGAGCGCCAGCACACGATAATGCGCGCTCACGCTGGGGACGAAGTCATCCCAGAGATGGGCCTCGTTGCCGAGCCCGTGAAGAAGAACGAGCGGCACGCCCTCCTGGCTCCATTCGAGTAGATTCAATTCGAGCTCGTGGGCGCCTTTTATGCGGTGGGTCACGGGTTCCATGGCTTGACGGTATCACGTGCGCGGCCGGCTGCTGAGAGATCTCTGCGATACGCTCGCAACACGATGGCGACCGGATGGCAGCGGCACGAGGACCGGAGACGACCGACATGAGTGATCCAGAGCAGAGCGGACAGAGCGGCGTTGGCGGCGCAACCGGAGAGAAGCGCGACGAGTCGGTCTGGCGCGAGCCGATGACGCCGACCGCACTCCTGCAGAGGACTCTGCGCGTCTTTCCAAACCGCGAGGCGATCGTTCATGGCGCCGAGAGATGGAATTGGGCTCGTTTTGGCGAGGAGGTCGGACGCCTGGCTGGCGCCCTCGAACGCGCGGGCATCGCCGCCGGGGATCGCGTGGCGGTTCTGCTTCCGAATACTCCGATTCATCTGGCCGCACATTTTTCGATGCCACTTTTGAACGCACCGCTGGTATCGATCAACACACGGCTGTCACCGGCTGAAATCGAGTACATCCTGCAGCACAGTGGTTCGAAGATCTTGTTAGTCGACCCCGAGCTGGCGCCGCCGCTTGATGAGATCCTTCCGAATTGTCCGAGTCTCGAGCATGTGATCGAAGTGGCCGACGGCGACGTCGCGGCACGACCGGGTCGCCCGGACTACGCATCCTTCACACATGACGCCCCGGTTCTGGATCTCCAGCCGCGACTCGAGGACGAGGATCTTCTGCTCTCGGTCAACTACACGTCCGGTACCACGGGTCGGCCAAAGGGCGTCATGTATACGCATCGCGGCGCCATGATGAACGCGATGGGTCAGATCGCGACGCATTCGCTGACGCGAGAGTCGACCTTCCTCTGGACGCTGCCGATGTTTCATTGCAATGGTTGGTGCATGCCCTGGGCGCTGACGGGGGCGGCCGCACGACACGTCTGTCTGCGGGGGATCGATCCGCCGGAGATCTTTCGATTGATCGACGAGGAAAACGTCACCCATTTCAACGGCGCACCGACGGTCCTGCTGATGCTGGCGTCGGATCCTGCGGCGAGTGGTCGACGTTTCGATCCACCGATCAAGGTCTGTACCGGAGGCGCGCCGCCGTCTCCGAATTTGCTCGAACAGATGGAAAAGCTCGGCTTCGACATCACCCATCTCTACGGTCTCACGGAAACCTACGGTCCTCATGTTTTCTGCGAGACTCAGGATGAATGGCGCGAACTCGCGCCGGCCGAGCGGGCGGCCAAGATGGCGCGCCAGGGCGTGCCCTTCTTGCACGCACTGCATCTTCGAGTCGTCGACGACGAGATGAATGACGTAGAGGCGAACGCCGAAGCCATGGGCGAGGTCGTCATGCGCGGGAACAACGTGATGCGCGGCTACTTCGAAGATCCCGAAGCGACAAAGGATGCCTTTCGGGGCGGTTGGTTTCATTCAGGGGATGTCGGAGTGGTCCATCCCGATGGATATATCGAACTCCGGGATCGAAGTAAGGACATCATCATTTCGGGTGGCGAGAATATTTCGACGATCGAGGTCGAGAATGTGCTCTATGGTCATCCCGACATCCATGAAGTCGCGGTGGTCGGTATTCCCGATGACAAGTGGGGTGAGGTGCCGAAGGCGTTCGTCGTTCCGGCTCCGGGCGCCGAGCTTCGTGAAGACGCCGTCATCGCCTTCGCGCGCGATCGACTCTCCCATTTCAAATGTCCGAAGCAAGTCGAATTCGGCGAACTGCCCAAGACGGCTACCGGCAAGATCCAGAAATTCAAATTGCGTGAAAAGGAATGGGCCGGGCGGGAGAAGCGAATCTCCGGCTAGCGCGCTTCGGTGATCGGGTCAGCTTTGCTTCGGCAATTCGATCTTCGGTTCGCTGGGATGAGGTCGGTAGAGAACGACGGTATGTCCAACGACCCCGCATAAAGCCGACCCACTCACGAGAGCGAGTTCATTCGCCGCGGTCTTCTTGTCGCCGGGTTGACGTAGTCGAACCTTGACCAATTCGTGTGTCTCGAGCGCTTCGTCGAGCGCCTTCGCAACCGCTGGGCTGATTCCGCCCTCGCCGACGAAAATGATCGGTTTCAGTGGATGTGCAAGACTGCGCAGATGACGCCGGGCGGCACCGTCGAGCGTCGGGGCCGCGGCGGCCGGAAACGATTTCGCACCTTTCGAGTCGGCAGGGTCCATCTGTTTGGTCTTGGGGGACACGAGATTCTCCGCTGGGGCCTTCTGGGCCGCGGACCGTAGCCCAATCGCCCGTGTCGAAGAAGGCTGGAGCGCGATCTCACAGGTCTCAGGGCACCGCCCTGTGATGCCGATAGCGTCCCTGATGGCAGCGAAAAAGCCAATACCACTCGCGGGACGCCTGGCGATCCAGCTCAAGATGTTGACCCCGGACGAGGTCGAGCGAGCGATCGCCGAAAGCGTCTCGTCAGGCAATCCGAGACTCGTTCAGGTCTTTGCGCAGATGCGACTGCTCGATCGCGAACAGATCGCGAAGCTCCAGCAGATCCAGAAAGATCTCATCGAAAAGCACCGCGCCAAGAAGGACGCCGCTGCGGGTGGGGCGACAGTGAAGTCGGAGCCGGAGCCCCAGACGGCTCGCCCAACTCCGACGGTAGCGCCGGCTTCGACCCCGACCCCAACCGCGACTTCACGCGAGGAGGAGATCCACGGCGCCGCCGAACACGCCGCGTCGGTTGCTGGGGCGATGTCGAGCGGTGATGTCGAAGCGCTCCACGAAGCGCGGTCGTCCCAACCGACTCCCGTGTCCCCAACCAACACCGCAACGACTTCGACCGGGCAGGCGATTCCAGCCAGCAAAGTCCCTGACCGGCCGCCCGAAGTACAGACACCATCGACTCAGCCACAACCGAGTCAGCCCCAAGCGGCGGTCTGCGTCGCCGATGGCGAAGACGAACATTCATTGGAGCTCCCGGTTCCCGAGCCATCGTCGGTGGACCGTGAAAGGCTCGAAGCCATACTCGCGGATGGTGTGTCCAACCATGCCTCTGACGTTCATCTTCACGCGGGCGGCGCGCTCAAACAGCGCATCAATGGCGAGTTCGTCGTGACCGAAGAAACCGTTGACTCCGACGCCATCGAACGAATGGTGTCGGCGTCTCTCACGCCCGAGCAGCGCGTGATCCTCAGTCGCGACGGCGAACTCGATTTCTGCCTGGAGCTGCCAGGGGTCGGTCGCTTCCGAGCCAATGCCTATCGCCAGCAGCGCGGTATCGACGCCGTCTTTCGCACCATTCCCGAGAAGCCGCCGACCCTCGAAGACCTCGGCCTTCCCGATTCGCTCAAGAAGTACACCGATTTTCATCAGGGTATGGTGTTGATCACGGGCCCGGCGGGTTGCGGAAAGTCGGCCACTCTCGCTGCGCTCGTCAACTACATCAACGAACAGCGAAACGATCATATCCTGACGGTGGAGGATCCGATCGAGATCCTTCATCCGTCCAAGAATTGCCTGGTCAACCAGCGTCATGCCGGCCACCACACGAAGAGTTTCGCGCGTGCACTTCGCGGCGCCCTGCGTGAGGATCCAGACATCATCGTGATCGGTGAGTTGCGCGATCTCGAGACTATCAGTCTGGCGATGACGGCCGCAGAGACAGGCCATTTCGTTCTGGCGACCCTGCATACGGCAAACGCCGTTCGTACGGTCAATCGAATGATCGGTGCCTTCCCGTCGAATGAACAGGATCAGGTCCGCGCAATGCTCTCCGAGTCGCTGCGCGCCGTTCTGTCACAGCGTCTGGTCCGGACGGCGGACGGGAAGTCGCGCGTTCCGGCACTCGAGCTGCTCGTGATCAATCGCGCTATCGGCAATCTGATTCGCGACGAGAAGACCGTACAGATTCGGTCGTCGATGCAGACGGGCAAAGCCCACGGCATGTATCTGCTCGAGCAATCGCTCAACGACCTCGTCGCCGCCGGCACGATCACGCGCGAAGTCGCACTCGAACTCGCTGAAGAGAAGAAGCTCATTACCGCGGGCGCCTAACAGAGGAAACAAGACGTGGCCCAGATCGACCCGCTACTCGTTCATGTCAAGGAAAACGACGGATCCGACCTCCATCTGGTCGCCGAACAGCCTCCGCGTATTCGGGCCAAGGGCGCCATTCAGGCGATCGAGGGACAGGGAGTCCTCACGAACGATGCGCTTCGCGCGATGATGCAGGAAGTTGCGACCGCGCGGGCGTGGGAAGAATACGAAGACACGGGCGACCTCGATTTCGCGTTCAGTCTCGATGGCGTCGCTCGCTTCCGGGCGAACTTCTTCGTTCAGGCATCCGGTGCGGCTTGCGTCTTCCGAATCATTCCCGAGGAGATCATCTCGCTCGAAGATCTCAACCTTCCGAAGGCCGTCTGCGACCTGGCAGACCTGAATGAGGGGCTCGTTCTCGTAACTGGGCCGACGGGTTCTGGTAAGTCGACAACCCTGGCGGCCATCATCGACAAAGTCAACAAGACCTATTCACGTCATATCGTGACGATCGAAGATCCGGTCGAGTTCATTCATCAGAACCGGAACTCGCTCTTTTCACATCGAGAGGTCGGTCTCCATTCGAAGGGATTCGGACCGGCTCTCAAGTCCGCGATTCGTCAAGACGCCGACGTCATTCTGGTCGGCGAAATGCGCGAACAGGAGACGATCAGCCTGGCGATCACGGCGGCCGAGATGGGCATGTTGGTCTTTGGCACGCTGCATACGAATAACGCTGCCAAGACGATCGATCGCATTATCGACGCCTTTCCCGCCGAAGAACAGAATATGGTGCGCCTATCGTTGGCGGAATCTCTCGCGGGCATCGTTTCGCAGCTTCTTCTGAAGCGGTGCGACAACGGTGGCCGAATCGCGGTCAATGAGATTCTGCTCCGAACACCTGGACTTCCGAATATCATCCGCGATGGCAACACGCCGATGTTGTCGTCGATCATCCAGGCCGGAAAATCGCAGGGCAT
>CAWLAJ010000046.1:0-19357 GCA_963854795.1 Deltaproteobacteria bacterium UBA4427
GAGGGCTTTGAAATTCGTCGTCGAGATTTCCGGTACGCACCGTCAACGTAAAGAGCGTGTCGCTCGTGGAGCCGGGGAAGGCGTCGGCGAGGTTGATACTGGCGGTCAAAGTTGGCGTCATGCGCACGTCGTTTCCGTCCCGCGTGGGATAGACGACGGACGATCCAGCATAGGGACTCGACACGTCAGCGCGGGCACTCGAAATTTCGACCGTCGTCTCTCCAACGCTGACGGTGGCAGTCACGGCGTCCAACACAAGTGCGATCGGAGCCTCGCTATAGAGAAGCGCGTAATCGAATTCCAACACGGGCCGATCCGCAGGCATGAGTAGGTCTTGTCGAATACCATTTTCGATCAAATCGGTCGGGGTCAATCCGTCGGTTCCCAGGCCATCGAGGACTACCCAATTCGACCCCTCCGTCGGCATGCCGCCGTCCGTCTGTTGTGCATCGGAAAGGGCAATATGTTGGGCAGATTCGAGTTCATCGGAAGGTCGAAGATGGGTCCATGCGCCCGAGACCGCGCTCCCTACCGTCTGAGATTCGAAGCTCGGATCGGCGATGTAGACAGTGACCGCATTCACCATATTCGTCGTCGAGAGGATCGCCGAAGGATTCCCATCCTCGGATGGACCCGTCACGGTGAGCGAGACGTCGTAACGACCTACCCTGTCATAGGTGTGGGTCGGGCTGCTCGAATCGCACGTGAATACCATGCTATCGGGATCTGGGTCCGCCGGATAAACACAAGTGGTGCCATCGCCGAAGTCCCACTCCCATTTGTCAATGGCGCCAACTGAATCGTCCAACATCTCGACATCGAGTGGACCATTCCCGTCCGACGGCTTCGGCGTGAAGGCAGCGGATGCGGGGCCATACCCGACGACGACTTCAAATGACTGGACGCCAGCAAATGAGTCTTCTGGAGGGTCTGTAATGAATGCAAAGACGAACTCGACCTCGTATGTACCGGGGTTGTTGAAGGTATGCACGATGATGGGTGTTCCGCCCACGAGCTGCCGATCGACGGTCCAGGCGCTAGTGCCGACGAGTCCACCCACGTCGGCGATGAACCGCGACTCGAGCGGCGCAGAACCCGTCGTCGCACTCGCGGAGAGCACAAACGGGTGGACTTCGATCGTGTCTGATACTTGAACGACTCCCCCGGCGCTCGTCACGGTCTGTTCGACGGCATAGGTACCGGGGTCGGAATAGATATGCACAAGGCTTGCTTGATCGCTCGTCGATCCGTCACCGAAATCCAAGAGCGATTCGTCACCGCCGCTCGAGTTGTCTGTACAAGCAACTGTGAGCGGCGCAAACCCCTGCGTCGGCACACACGCAAAACCCGCCGTTGGAAGTTCAGCGATCTCGATCAACGCCGGCTTTAGGACGGTGCTCGTGCCGCGAGTTCCAGTGACCGTCAGCCCGATCGAGTAAGTTCCAACGACCGGAAACACCACCATTGGATTTGGATCGGTGCTCGTTCCGAGCGTGCCGAAGTCCCACGCATAGCTACCGATCTCTCCAGTCGATGTGTCATTGAATTGAATCGCAACGCCGGGCAAACCTGTGGTTTGTGTCTCCGTGAAGCTGGCGATCGGCGCGCCCTCACCAGGCTCATCGCGGCCACCATCTCCGCCCGGACTGCAGGCGAGACTGAGCGCGGCAACGCAGACCATCGCGATTTCGCGACGGAAAGATCGCTGCCTGCGGGTCCTGCGTGCAAAACCGGGGGCGATACCTATTGGCGGAAACCGCATCAGAGCACTCCGTTCGACCCAGACAGTAGTGCCGGTAGTTGTGAGTGGCGAGTCCGGCCGTAGTCGACTTGCGCTCGGGTGATATTAGTGCGGCGGCAGTTGGCGTGCACCAGGGACGGAAAACGCCGCGCGGACCCTGGGCTTTTGCACTCGATCCGCTCACTAGTGTCGCGTTTCTGCGCTTCGAGGCATCTACTTCATCATGCGACTCGTTCGGCATTGGGTTCGCTAGGACCCGCCTGCCACCTCTGCCGCTTGGGAACTCGAAGGCGTATCGACCCCGAGGTGGCGCTGGAAGAACCCTCCGAGCTTTTCATAGAAGTCGATTCTATTTCGCTCGTCGAGGAAGCCGTGATATTCACCCGCATAGACATACGTCTCCGCAGCATTTCCCGCCTTCCTGAGCGCCTCGGCCATGGCCTCGAGTTGTTCGACATGGACAGTTGGGTCTTCGGTACCGTGGCCTAACAGGACAGGCACGCGAATTTTCTCGGCATTCCGGGCCGGCGAACTCGCTCTCAATTTCGCACGGTCACCCCAGCGTTCGCCGACGAGATGTTCCAGCACGGCCGCTCCGCGATAGTATTGCCGTCGCCCGAGCAGACGCGAAAGATCCGTCACGGCGGCGTAGCTCGCACCGGCGCGAAAGAGATCCGGCGTCTTGATCAGGCCCCAGAGAGCCGCATAGCCGCCGTAGCTACTGCCGTAGATTCCGATTCGATTCGGATCCGCGATGCGCTGAGCGATCAGCCAGCGCGTGCCATCGGTGATGTCGTTCTGCATCGCCTGCCCCCACTCGCCGTAGCTCATCGTTTCAAACTCTCGCCCGTAGCCGTTCGAGCCCCGAAAATTCGGCTGAAAAACCGCGAATCCCAGGCTCGCCAAGTACTGCACCTCCGGATTCCAACCCCACCGATCGCGACTCGCGGGGCCACCATGCGCCAACACGATCGTCGGATAAGGTGCCTCGCCTATATGTGGACGAGTCAAGTAGCCGGCAATGGTGAGGCCGTCCCTCGACTCGAATTGCACCGGCTGCATGGCGGCGAGTTCGATTTTCTCGAGACCTGGGTAGGCGGAGAAGGGAGGACGTACACGACCCGACTCCCGCTCATAGAAGAAATAAGAGGGCGGAGACCGATCGGAACTCGTTCGGATGATGAGTGTCTTGCCTTCCCGATCGCTGCTGACGACACGCCGGGTGAGACCCGGAAGCAGCTTCTCGAGATGACGTTCCTCGTCGGCGGCCTGTTGATCGACGAAGTATTTCTCGGGTTTCTCGCGGTCGATCGCGATGGCAACCAATCGTCCATCCTCACTCGAATGGATTAATTCTCGAACGTCGTATTCCGGGTCGGCGAATACGAGATCGAGGAGCTTGCGTGATCTGAGGCTATAGCGATGAACCCCGAGCCTTCCCTGGTCCGTATAGCGATAAACGTAGATCACGCTTGGGTCGGCGCTAAAGCCCGCGAACCAGAAGCCATCCTGCTCGCGATCGAAGCGATTCCAACGCAGGACCTTTTCGAAGTCGTCCTCGCCACTTTCTCGAGCGTAGAGGAATTCATCGGTCCCGGTCTTTGCCCATCCGATCCCAGCACGAACCACGTGGTGATGATCCGCGAACCACCGATCGGCACCGAGCATCGGGCGAACGACGGTACTGAGCAAACCGTTTCCAACGTTGAGACGTCGCACTCCCACGCCACGCTCGCCGATCATCCGAAGGCCGATCAAGACCCCGTCCGGATCGTCGGGAAGAGTGCTGATGATCTGATCTTGAAACTGCGTTTTCTCCTGGTCGGGCCACTTGGCGCCCAGGTACTTGGCTTTGCCGCCACCGAGACGAAGGGAGACCAGTCGCGTTTGTCGCGCACGAACGCCATAGGCCGCCGTACTTGGCATCTCGACGCTCACGAGCAGCCGGTCATCGCTCGGCCAAAGGACCTTCCTGACGGTCCAACTGTTGTGATCACTCGATCGCTCGAGCTTCGAAAGTACCCGGAGCTGGTCGTCCGCGACATCCTGAACGATCAACAATTCGACACCGTCCTTCGCGAGAATGCCGGCGACCCGCCGACCGTCCGGTGACAGCGCGATGTGGTTGAGAACGGGATTCCCCAAGAAGAGTCGCGCGAGCGAGTCTCGATGCTGCGCGGACTCCCGCGCAGCCGAATCCAGGGCTTTCTTGGCTGGCCCCAATTGGCAACCGAGAAGGAAGCTGCTTGAAATCAATGCGGCCATCACCCCACTGATCCATCGTCGCCGGGCGAGAGTTTTCATTCTGAGAATTCTACCGCGCGGCTTGTCTCTCGCCGGTCAAGGACAGATGAGGTTCGGCGGCGCCAGGTCGGCTCGAACGCCCAGTGTTGCCCTCCCCCCCACCCGCGATACGCTCCGCCTGCCCGCCGGAGGTGGCTGGAAGGTCGCCGGTGAACAAACACCGTTCACGGGAGGAAAGTCCGGGCTCCATAGGACAGGGAGGTCGCTAACGGCGACCCGGGGTGACTCGAGGGAAAGCGCCGCAGAAAAGACACCGCCGATGGGGGGAACCCTGCGGGTTCCTTGAACCCTTTGGGTTCCTTCACAGGTAAGGGTGAAAACGTGGGGTAAGAGCCCACGCGCGACAGCCGGGTGACCGGCGGCGGGGCAAGCCCCTCCCGGAGCAAGCTCGAATAGGGACATCGTTTAGAGCGGTCCGCTCGATCGTCGGGGTTTCGGCCTCGGCGCGGTGTCCGGGTGAGAGTGCTTGAGCCAGTCAGCAATGGCTGGCCTAGAGGAATGATCTTCGCCAACGCCGGGGCAACCGGGCGTCGGAACAGAACCCGGCTTATAGGCCACTTGGAACCGTCCTACGGTCGGTTCCGACCTCCAGGAGGAAGCCCTCGGGCCATGCCTGGGGCGCTCCGACGGGCAATCGGGCGCATGGTTGGCGACCACCGCAGCCGTCAACGCCTAACGTAAGAGCGACGTACTCGTTAGGCCCTCGGCGTGCTTCCCCGATCAGGGATCGAAGCGCAAACAGCGAACCCGCGCTCGCCGCTCCGGATCGTAGGCTTCCCATTTCGCCTTCGGAACGTCGTCCGGCGAAACGCGACGAAATCCCTGGCGCAAGAAGAACGCCTCGACCCGGTCCGACGTGGTACAGCTGAACAAATAGGAAAGGCCATCACGCCTGGCGCGTTCGATCGCGAACTGGACGATCTGCGTCCCGACCCCCTCGCCAATATAACGGGTCAGCGCGAAGAGCGAGGCAATCTCCCCAGCATTCTCTCCCGGATGAGGAAGTACGGCACCGATGCCCGCCAGGTAGCGGCCCTCGATGAAGACGCCCAGCGCATGAACGAGAACCGCATCGCGCGCCTCCGCATCGCGCGGCACGAGATACCCGTCCGCTTCACCACGAGCGATCAAATCGCTGGCCGGATCGTAGTCGTCGAGCCCGAGCGGACGGACTTCGGCATAACGATCGCGCGTAAAGAACATCCCGGCACCGGCGTAGGTGAAGAGTTCCTCCGCCAGTTGCTCGGCCGCGCAGAGATTCACCGAAGGCACGCCCCCATCAATCATGTCACGAATCGCATGGAGGAGAGCCTCTCGACCCGGAACGACCCGTAGAGCAATCTCCCCCGATTCGGCCCGCTTCACTCCCCTCGGATCGTCGAGCAGCGTTTGGAGATGGGCGAGATCGACCATGGAGACGCGTCCTTCACCCGTCACGCGCTCCACCGGCGGTGTCGACTGGATCCAGACGACCTTCGCGAGCCCGAGAAGCTGGGCCGCCTGACTGCATTGTTCCTCGAAGGACTCGCTCGATACCCGCAGACCCGCCCGACCCTTGTCTTGAAGCTGTCGCCAGAGGCGTGGCGCAAAATTCGAATCACTGAAGTCGATGGGGGGAGCCGCGTTGGCGTCGTCGAAGACAGCCAGGCGCGGAGTCAAGATGACGACCCGAGCTCCGTTGGCGACGAGTTCGTCTACGACTTCCTGAAATGGAGACGGATTCGGCTCCTCACCGGCCGGCCACGCGATCCCGATCGTGCGACGGCGGAATTCCGCGAGATAGAACTCGCGTTCGCTGAACGGTTGGCTTGGACTCGACATGGCCAGAGTTTGACGAATTTCCGTCGCGACGCACCTATCTATGACAGTCGGGATGGACTCCAGGCTCACGCATAGGTCGTGGAAGTCGAATAGGGTATCGTGCGGCCCCGATGGACTGGCAGATCGCATTTACGCTCGGCATGGTCGGACTCGCGCTCGCCGCGATGATCCGAGAGCTCGCGGCCCCCGACCTCGTGCTGATGGCGGCGCTGATCTGCTTCGGCGCGACGGGCATTCTCTCACCCAGCCAGACCTTCGCGGGCTTCGCCAATCCCGTGGTCGCCGCCGTCGCCGCACTCTTCATCATCTCTGCCGCGCTTCGCGAAACAGGCGCACTCGACATGACGCTCGGGCGCGTGCTCGGAAGATCGGACTCCGTTCGGCTGTCGATGCTCAAGATGACCCTGCCCGTCGCCGGTTTATCGGCGTTCCTCAACAATGCGCCGATCGTCGCGATGATGACGCCCACTGTGACGGATTGGGCGCGCCGCTCTCGCGTCGCTGCGTCCCAATTCTTGATCCCGCTCTCCTACGCCTCGATCCTCGGCAGCGTCACTACCATCATCGGTACGAGTACGATCCTCACCGTGACCGGCATGGTGCTCGATGCCGGGCTCGAACCCTGGGGTTTCTTCGAACCCGCTCCGGTCGGCATTCTCGTGGCCAGCGCCGGCCTTCTCTATCTGATCTTCGTGGCGCCGGGCCGACTCCCGGTCCGCCTCGAAGCGGCCGAGGAGCTCGACGATCGAAGTCGCGAATACACCTCTGCAATGCGCGTCACCGCGGACAGCCCACTCGACGGCATGACGGTCGAGGAAGCCAATTTGCGCAACCTGCCTGGACTCTTCCTGGTCGAGATCGACCGCGGAACTCGATTGATCACGCCCGTCAGCCCGGATCAATCGCTACAGAAGGGAGACATCCTCGTCTTTGCCGGCGTCCTTTCGACGATCATCGACCTTCAACGCATCCGCGGGCTCGAACCCGCCGCCCCCGAAGACCTCATCCAGAGCCTACCGGGAGGCCGAAATCGACCAATGGTGGAAGCCGTGGTTTCCGCTTCCTCGCCGCTGATCGGCCAGAGCGTCAAACAATCGAATTTTCGCGCCGTCTACGATGCCGTCGTGATCGCGGTCCATCGAAACGCCGAACGCGTCGCCGGCAAGATCGGCGACATCGTGCTTCGGCCGGGCGATACGCTGCTCATGCAATGCGCACCGGAATTCATGCGCCTCCACCGCAACAGTCGTGACTTCTATCTGGCCAGCGAATTACCGGGCGCTCATACACCGGCCTTCGATCGCGCTCGCATCGCGCTGGGCATTCTCGTGGTCATGGTCCTGGTGGTCGCGCTGGGAAACATTCACATCTCGATCGCGGCTTTCGTGACGGTCGCTGCGCTGATCGGAACGCGCTGCATCAGCGCGACCAAAGCGCGTCAGAGCGTTGACTGGTCGGTGCTGATCACGATCGGGGCCGGCCTGGGAATCGCCAACGCGATGACGCAATCCGGCGCGGCGAGCTTCGTTGCACACGGGCTGGTGACCGCTGTCGGCTCCCTGGGTCCGCAGGCCAGCCTGATCGTGATCTATCTGCTGTGTCTCCTGATGGCCGAGACCCTTCACCACAACGCCGCCGTTGCCATCATGTTTCCGATCGCGCTGGCGGCCTCCGCACAGCTCGGTGTCGATTCACGGCCCTTCGTGATGACCGTCGCAATCGCTTCGGCCTGCGCCTTTGCCTCACCCGTCAGCTATCAGACCCATCTGATCGTCTACGGCGCCGGCGGCTATCGATTCCGTGATTTCCTGCGCGTGGGCATTCCCCTGGATCTGATCTGCGCGGCGGTGGCCCTCACGGCGATTCCGCGATTCTGGCCGCTCTAGAATCACGGTCTCGGCCCGATCTTCGCTCCGCCCGGGAACCGACGGATGGCGAAAGGCGACCTATTCCCCGCGCTTCTGCACATGAGTTGCACACAGGATTCGCCGGGAGGAACGGAAATCCGCCGACGCGCCTCCTATCACGGGAGGAATCCGCCACATCACCGATGCGGAGACCACATTCATGGTGTAGGGCGAGCGCCGTCGCGGAAGAATTGATTCTCTAGGCCGACTGAATTGGACATCACGTCTCCTGCATTTGAGCGCACTCTCAGACAGCCCGGTATCGGGAGCCGGCCGCTGGAGAGGCAGGAGGGATCGAAGAATCGGGGAGTGCCAATGGGGCATTCCCTTCAGCACGGAAAACAAATCAAGGCGAATCGTTCCAAAAGACGAAATTCGCTGGCTAAATAGGTGGAATTCAATCATTATCAGGCTACATCCAGACCCCCTCGAAGGTACAAACGTTGAAACTGGACGTGTGTTCAGTTCGGCCGTGGCCCCGCTAACGGGACACGAACTCCTTTCGAGACCGAGCCTCGGCGCGAAACCATACGCGCGAGCGCGGCCTCAGAGTGAGATGAGTGAGCGAGCCGACAAAACTTACGGTCGAGAGACGCAACCAGGGTCACGAGATCAAAACAAGAGGCATTCAAGGGACTGTTTGAACCCTGCCCCCTCGGGCGGTATCTCCTAGAGAATTGCACCGGGGCGTGAGAGGAATCGAGTTGAAGACTCAAGAACAAAGCCAGACGACGACTACAGCATCGACCGCGAAAGCGGCTGCTTCCGCAACAGCTGCGACACCCCCACCCACCATGGGAGCCACGCCGGTGGTCGCAGCGGAAGAACTCGATCCCGGTCGCGAGCGCCGGCCCCTCGAGTCGTATTTCCAGGAGATCGGGGGAACCCGGACCCTGAAGCGCGAAGAGGAAGTCGTCCTCGCCAAGGATCTAGAAGCCGCGACGGCGTCGCTGCGTGATGCGCTCTACGCCATCCCGCTCTCGGCGAAGCATGTCGTCGCGCGCTGGGATGCGCTGCGCGCGCTTTCCCATACGGGCGCCAAGCTTTCGGAATCCGTCGGCGACGAAGAGACCGGTGAGATCGCGGCCCGCGTCGAACGCGCGGTCAAGAAGCTGCGCAGTCAGCTTGCCGATCGGGACAAGAAGACCACAAAGTCAGGCCTCGCCTATACCGCGACGCTCGAGAAGCTAGACGTCAAGGTCACCAAAGAGATGCACAGCGCTCAGCTCTCGCTCGCCATGCTTCATGAACTGCGCGAGAAGAGCATCTTCCTGAGCACGGATATGCGACGGGCGCGCAAGCGAACCAAGAAGCTCTCGGAACTCGAGGTCGAAGCGGGCGTCGAAAAGAAGCGAATGATCGAGCTGACCAATACGGTCGAGGACGCGCATGATCAGATGTCGACGGTCAAGAACCGCTTCATCGAGCACAACCTCAAGCTCGTCGTCGCGATCGCCAAGGACTATCGGAACCTTGGACTGTCGTTCCCGGATCTCATCCAGGAAGGCAACCTGGGCTTGATCCGGGCGGTCGAGAAATTCGACCATCGCCGTGGCTTCAAGTTCTCGACCTACGCGGTCTGGTGGATCCGTCAGGCGTTGGTTCGTGCGATCCAGAATCACTCGCGAACGATCCGATTGCCCTCGCATGTTCACGACCGGCTGCAGCGAAGCCAGCGCGTGAAGGCGGAACTGACGGGCAAGCTGGGCCGCGAGCCGACTCCGGCCGAACTCGCTCCGGCATTGGGTACCGATACGGATGCGCTCGAAGCCCTCGATCGTCTATCGCGCGAGGCCATCTCGCTCGAATCGAATGTCGCAGGGACAGAAAAGCGCCTCGAAGACTTCGTACCCGATGGCACGTCGGAGATGCCGGATGGCGGAATCGACGACGACCGGATGCGCATGGGCGTCGGCTCTTTGATCGGAAGCCTGACTCCCCGGGAGCAGCTGATCCTTCGACTCCGCTACGGGCTCGGCGGTGAAGAGGAGCATACGCTCGAGCAGATCGGTCAATCGTTGGGTCTGTCGCGTGAACGCGTACGACAGCTCGAAGCCCGGGCGCTCAAGAAGCTACGTGAGACGCAGCCTGCTCAGAGGTTGCATCCGATTCTCGAGCCCTGATCCGCGTTTAGTCTCGAAACGAATTTCGCCGCCGATGACCCTGTGTCATCGGCGGCGATTTTGTTTGGACCATCGAACCCGCTGCTACGCTGGCGGCATGACCAGACTCCTCGCGATCTCATGTCTTCTGCTCACAATCGCGTGCAGCCCGATCGGCCCCTTCCCAGGCGGCGAACTCTCGGGCAGCGTCCAGCCGCTACCGGACGATTGGTCGGCGGCCCGAGACATGCAGACCGTCCAGATCGAAACCCGCCCAGAGGACCCCTACTCGATCAATATCTGGGGTGTGGGAGAAGGAAGCAATTTCTACATTGGCGCCGGGCGTGGTGAAGAGTCTGCCTGGGTAATCCACCTGCTCGAGAATCCGGAGATTCGACTGCGACTGGGAGACGAACTCTACCTACTCAAGGCAGTCCGAGTGAGCGACGCCGCGGAGCAAGCGCGCGTGGGCGTTTTCTACGCCGAAAAGTATGAGGCGTTCGAAGCGGACGACTTCGTACCTGGGGAGATGGTCCTGCTGCGCCTGGATCCACGCTAGGCGAGCGACCAGGCCAGAAACGCGCCGCCCACGGCCCAGCAATACCACGCCCAGTGATGAAATAGATTCCGGTCCAACATCCGAACGAAGAGCCAGAGCGCCAGAAGACCCGAACCCAATGCGAGGACACCCCCGATTCCCAGGTTGAGAAGTTGCTCGGGCTCCGCGCCGGATAGTTCCGGCAAGATCAGGACCGCGGCGCCCGAGATCGCGATGATGCCCAACAGGAATGAAAATTCCGCGGCCGCGCGTGGAGCGACACCTAACGCCAGGGCAACCGCGACCGTCGACCCGCTGCGGGAGATGCCGGGTAGAATGGCGAACGACTGGGCAATACCGATCAGGATGACTGCCTTCCAGCCCGGAACTTCGTTCGTCGCCGCCCTCGCGGTCCAACGCGTCGAAAAGACGACTCCACCGGTGACCAGCAGGGCGCAGCCAACGAGAACCGGATTCGAGAACTGCGACCCGATCCAATCCTTCGCGGTCAAGCCGACGAACACGATCGGCAGCGTCGCGACCGCGAGCTTTGCGACGTATTCGATCGAGTCGCTTTCGCGCGCGAAAAAACCCATGACGAGCGCGGTGATACGCTCGTGATAGAAGAAGACGATGGCCACGAGGGTCGCGACGTGAACGGCGACCTCGAAGAGCAGCTGGCCGCCGTCTCGTCCGCCGAAGAGTTCCTGGAGGAGCGCGAGGTGTCCTGAGCTCGAGACGGGAAAGAACTCCGTGAGCCCCTGGACGACCCCAAGCAGGCCCGCTTCGATCGGGTTCACTCGGACTCCTCAACCTCACTCGAGCGAGCGAAAAAATAGCCGGGGGGACCCCATGCTACCGAATCGGCTCGGCGGCGGGTCGCTGAGACGCCAATCCCGCGCTAAAAAGCCGCTCATGGAAATCGCATGTCTCGACCTGGAAGGCGTTCTGATCCCCGAAGTTTGGATCAATTTCGCGGAGCGAACTGGAATCGATGAACTCCGGGCCACCACCCGGGAAATCCCCGATTACGACCAGCTGATGCGCCAGCGGCTCGCGATCCTCGATCGCGAAGAACTGGGCATTCGCGACATCCAGGATGTCATCGCCGGCATGGACCCCATGCCGGGTGCCCGCGAAGCCCTCGACTGGCTGCGTGAACACTTCCAGGTCGTGATCCTCTCCGACACCTTCTATGAGTTCGCCGAGCCCTTCATGCGAAAACTCGGCTGGCCGACGCTGCTCTGTCACCGATTGGAGATCAATGACAAGGGAATGATCAGCGACTACAAGATTCGCCAACCCGATCCGAAGCGCGCTTCGGTCAAGGCTTTTCATTCACTCAAATACCGGATCATCGCGACCGGCGATTCGTATAACGACACGTCGATGCTCTCGGAAGCGGACGCCGGGATCTTGTTTCGGCCGCCGCAGAACGTGATCGATGAGTTCCCGCAATTCCCTGTGGCGACGGAGTATTCGGAGTTGCAGGCGGAGTTTGCGAAGGCTTCGGAGCGAGATCTCTAGGGCGACCCAGAAGTGGACTCCGCAACCGCCTCCGAAATCGAAAAATTCCGAACGCCGGCAGCCTTGAACATCGGATTGTCCGCCGGCTGGTAGGTCATGATCACTGCGCGGCGCGCTCGGTCCGAGAGATTCGGCTCGCTGCCATGGACCGCATGCGCATCGAAGATGACGATGCTGCCGGCTGGGAGCTCCGCGAGCCATTGGTCGTCGGCATTGAAGCTCGACGAATCCGTGAAGAGCGGGCCGAGTCGCGTGCCATCGTTCAATCCGGGAAGAAATCCGTCGCGATGGCTGCCGCGGACAAGCCGGAAGCAGCCGTTGTCACGATCGGCATCATCGAAAGTCACCATCACGTTGGGCAGCTGGTCACAGTGGCCGCAAACATGACTCCAATAGGGCGAGTCCTGATGCCAGCGAAATCCAGACCCTTCCCGCGGTCGCTTCAAATTGATCTTGTCGGTCCAGAGCGCCACGCGATCGATTCCGAGCAGGCCACAGACGGGTGTCACGATCCGGGAATCCTGAACCAGTTCATCGAAGACCGGGTCGAGATGATGGAAGGGCTCGATGACGCGAATCGTCTCGGAGCCGGCGTGATGCTCGAATTGTACGGTCGTGGCGTCGGCGATCTCGACGTAGCGATTTCCGTCGATTCGATAGTCGGACTCGCTGCCGACATCGGCGGGCCCCTCCGCGGTCGAAGTCACTTCGAGCGAAGATCTTGTGGCCGCATGAACGACGCGCTCCGCGGCGCCTCGAAAACGCTGGAGATCGGCGTGACCGAAGACGCGGGTCCGAACGATGAAACCGTCCTCGGCGTATTGCCGACGTTCCATGTCCGAAATTCGCAAGTCCACGACCACCCTCCTTCCGTCCGCTCACTGGATCCAGGTCCGAGAACCCGGCCCGATGCTGGCGGATCAGAAGTGAAACCCGATCGGCGGGGTCGGTCAACCCCGCACTCGGACCGCCGAAAAGTTGGAAACGGAGCCCGTCAGCGCTTGCGCAGCGATTTCGCCAGGACGCGCTTGCGAAGCCGAAGCTCCTTGGGCGTCACCTCGAGAAGCTCATCGTCCTCGATCCAGGCGAGCGATTCTTCGATCGTCATCTTCTTGTGTGGCGTGATGATGACGTTCTCGTCTCGACCCGAGGCGCGCATGTTGTCGAGCTTCTTGGCACGGGTGAGGTTGACGTTCAGGTCGCCGGGACGTCGCGCCTCCCCGACGATCTGACCTTCGTAGACGTTGGCGCCCGGCGGCACGAAGAGCATCGCGCGCTCCTGGATCTTGAAGATCGAGAACGGGGTCGTGCGACCCTGATCCGTACAAACGGCCGGCCCGACACCGCGGCCGGGAAGATCGCCGGCGTAGGGTTCGAAGCCCTCGACGCTGCGATAGAGAATGCCTTCGCCGCGTGTGTCCGTCAGGAACTCGCCGCGATAGCCGAAGAGGCCGCGGCTCGGAACGATGAAACGCATCTGCACACGGTCACCGTTGTGCTCCATCGAATCCATGCGGCCCTTGCGCTGGGCCAGCTTCTCCATGACGGATCCGGCGGCGGTCTCGGGCACATCGATCACAACTTCCTCGACGGGCTCGCATTTCTCGCCGTCGATCATCTTGACGATGATCTCGGGTCGCGAGACGGCGAACTCGAAGCCTTCACGCCGCATCGTTTCGATCAGAACGGCCAACTGGAGTTCGCCCCGACCGGAGATCGCGAAGGTATCGAGCTTGTCGGTTCGATCAATGCGGATCGAAATATTGGACATCGCTTCGCGGTCGAGTCGTTCGGCGATCTGCCGACTCGTCACAAACTTGCCATCGAGACCGGCGAAGGGCGAGTTGTTCACGGAAAGATGAACACGAATCGTCGGCGGGTCGATGGCGATTCGCGGAAGTGGATCTGGATGGCCCAGATCGCAGACCGTATCCCCCACATCGATGGCCTCGACGCCGGCGACGATCACGATGTCTCCGGCTCTCGCCTCCTCGAGGTCCACGCGGTCGACGCCGCGTGTTCCGAAGAGCTTGGTAATCCGGAACGAATCAGGCGGGCCTTCTTCACGCACGCGAATGACCTGTGAGCCGCGCTTCATCCGCCCACGCATCACGCGACCAATGACCAGGCGACCCACGAAGGCGTCATAACCCAGGGTCACGGCTTGAAATTGCAGAGGGCCCGATTCGTCGACCACGGGCGGGGGCGTGTGTTCGAGGATGGCGTCGAGGACCGGAATGAGATCCTTCATCTCGCCACCATAGGTGGTCGAGGCGACACCATGCTTCGCCGAACAATAGACGACGGGGAAGTCGAGTTGATGATCATCGGCTCCGAGTTCCACCAGGAGGTCGAAAACTTCGGTCACGACCTCTTCCGCGCGTTCTTCGGAACGATCGATCTTGTTGACGATCAGGATCGGGCGAAGCCCGTGTTCCAGCGCTTTGCGAAGAACGAATCGGGTCTGAGGCATCACGCCTTCATAGGCGTCGCATAACAACAGGGCGGCTTCGGCCATACCGAGGACACGCTCGACTTCGCCACCGAAATCGGAGTGGCCAGGTGTGTCGACGAGCTGAATTCGAACACCTTCGTATTCGATCGACGTACTCTTGGACTGGATCGTGATGCCACGCTCACGCTCGAGATCACCGGAGTCCATCACCCGCTCTTCGATCGCCGCATGCGCGCGAAACGCACCACACGCACGCAGGAGCCCGTCGACCAGCGTGGTCTTGCCGTGATCCACGTGGGCAATGATCGCGACGTTGCGCAGATCTTCTCGGGCGACTGGCTCGGACATGATTGGCTCTCGGTTCGAATGTTGGGTTGCCGTCTGCGCCGGGCGTCTGCGCAGTCGCGATATCGATCAAATGTATGCCCGTTGCTTGCCCGCGCACTCCGCTGGTCTTCGGCCGAACGACGGACCGAGTTCAGGGCGGACCGCTGGGCCAGCACACGCGGGGTCAGGAGCCTCGTCGCCCCCCGGCTCAAGGCGCGCGCAGGCTAGCGCAGACCGAGGCAAATGCCCGTTTCCGCTGATTTTTCTCGAGACGGATCGTCCGATCGGATCTTCCACGATCGGCAGGCCGCGGTCTAGGGCTTCGTGGGGAAGATGAGCTCGATCCGTGTCGTATCCTGGGCGCGGCGCGTTTCGACGCGTCCGCCAATCAACAGGAGGAGGCGTCTCGCGAGGGCCACCGGGAGCGCACGACCGCGCAGCGCAGAATCGGCTGAAAGCTCTTCCTCTGGCCCATCGTCTTCGATGAAGAGCGCAGATCCCTCGGCAATGGTCTCGAGACCGACTCGGATCGTTCCCGTCCGCTCAGCAATGGCGAGGGTCGCGTCGAGTATCGCGATCAGAAGCGAATGCAGCCAATCCGCGTCGGGTGCTGTGAAGTCGGATTCGCTGGGGATTTCGATCTCGAACGAAACACCCTGTGTCCCCTGATCCAGGAAGTGTTGCTGGATGCCGGCGAGGCGAGCGGACCAGGGCGGACCGGTCGTGCCGGCGCTCTCAACCGACGATTCTTCAGCCAACAGGATCGGTCGAATCAGGGCGAGCAGGGGTCCGGCGCGCCCAGCAAGTCCATCGATCTCGACCGAAGCCTTCGCGAGCGACCGCGGATCCAGATCCTCGTCGAGTAGATGGGCCTGCAGGCGAATCGCGCCCAGATGATTGCCGATCTCATGGGCGATCGCAAAGACCAGGTCCTGTTCCCGAGAAGCCATGTCTACTGCCCCATGCTCGTCCACGCACTCATTCGCGCCCATCCCTACGTCGCGACACCGACAACTTTGCTCCAACTCCACCCTGCCCGTACAATGCCTCAGCTCCCGCGGAGTCGAAAGGCAAGACCGACTGCACATGTCAAAAGAAACGCCCGAAATCGATCGACTCGAACGCATCTCGAACAAGCTCCATCTGCGCAACTACCAGCGACATATCTTCCTTTGCGTCGGCGGCGATTGTTCACCCGCCGAGGAACAGGAAGTCGCGTGGCAATTCCTGAAGCGGCGTCTCCGGGAACTCGACCTCGTCGACACGGAGGGTTCCGTCTTTCGATCGAAGGCGAATTGTCTCCGGGTTTGTACCGAGGGACCGGTCGCCGTCGTCTACCCGGAAGGAACCTGGTATCGACATTGCGACGAGGGCAATCTCGAACGCATCATTCAAGAGCATCTGATCGGCGGGCAGCCGGTTCGAGACCTTGTGATCGCGACGAATGAGGTCTGCGGCAGCAGCGGCGTGGCCGAAAGCGGCGACGCCGATTCGAACCCCGAACGCGAGAGTGCGTAGGCGGCCATGGAGTCCGCCTTTCTCTGCGGCCGAGAACATCAATGGGTCGGGGGCCTCGAGCTTGCGGGCGTGGGCCCGGCCGCGATCGCGTTATCACGGGGCGGTGCGCAAAAGACCTATTCCTATACGGATCCAAACGAAGACTGCGTCGCCTTCGCCATCGGAAAGGGCGGCCAGCTGATCGTGGCCGCCGACGGACATCATGGAGAACTCGGCTCGGAAAGCGCCGTCGAAACGATTCTCGACGGATTTGCCGAAGAGTGGACGGCGGCCCGTGCACCGGCGGAGGATGAAAAAGCCTGGCGCGAACTGGGATTGGATGCGCTGCTCCGGGCGAACCAATCGATTCTCGAAGTCGCCGGACGCAACAATCTGCCGCCGGCACCGACGACCTTCGTCCTCGCCTTGATCCGTCCGGAAGAGGATCTGCTGCTTTCACTGTCCGTAGGCGATAGTCATGTCTTTGCCGTCGATCGCGGGATCGCCAATGAACTCGGCACGCCAAAGTCCGACTGGAAATTCACGCCCTTTCTCGGCTATGAGGAAGCCAAGCGACCTCTATTGGCAGAATATTCGATCATCCAGACTCGAAATCTCACCGACCTGCGCGCGATCGTGCTGGCGACAGACGGGCTCTCCGAACCCGGAATTGGCGTCGTGGATCCGGCGCGCGAAGTCTGCGCAACCGTCGCCCAGGTCGAACTCGACACTCGCCAGGACCAGCGCGCGGTCGAGACTTGTCGCGGCGTCGTGGAGACGGCGCTTCGTGCCCACCGCCGCCAGAAGGCGGGCGACAACATGGGCTGCGCCGTCCTCTGGATTGGCCACTAGACGAAGACGCTTGCGTTTTCGAGTCCGGGTGCCGCGGCTAGACGGAACTCCAAAGGGCGACGCGCTCGGCGATCGCGAGGGCCGCCGTCAGACCCGGCGACTCGATCCCAAGACAAGCAACGAACCCCGCCGCGCCGTGAGCCGTCGCTTCCTCGACGACGAAATCCCTGAAAGACTCGCCCGGGCCGGCCAGTTTCGGGCGAATGCCCGCGTAATCGGGAACCAACTCGGCTTCGGTCATGTCTGGCAGATAGCGACGGATCGACTCCGCAAACCCCGCGGCTTTCGACGGATCGACCTCGAAGTCCGGTTTCTCGATGCTCTCGACGTACTCGACATCGGGACCGAATCGAAGTCGGCCGGCGAGATCGACCGTCGAATGAATGCCCAACCCGCCGGGTTCCGGAACGGGGTAGATCAAGTGGTCGAGCGAGCGCTTCGTGCCCGGCGCCATCGAAAAATAATCGCCCTTGCAAGGAAGTTGCCGCCAGCCCAGACCCTCGACGTCCAACCCCGCCAGCGCCGCGATTCGATCTGCGTCGAGACCAGCGGCATCGATGACGATTCCGGCGTCGATCGATTCGGTCTCGTCGCCGGGCGAAGCGACTTCGATCTGCCATCCGAAGCTGCGCGGGGCAAGCGACCGAACAGACCGTTCGAGAAGAAGAACAGCGCCCGAAGACTCTGCCGCGGCGAGCAGCGATAGACAAAGGGCTTGTCCGTCGACGATTCCCGTCTCGCGTGAATGCAGAGCCGAACTCGCATGAACGGCCGGCTCGAGCCGCAACACTTCCCGTCGATCGATCCGTTCGAGACCCGCGACGCCGTTCTGCGTCCCCTGCAGCAAGAGACGGTCGAGAACGCCTTCCTCCGATTCTCCGTTCGCGACGATGAGTTTACCGACTCGGCGGGCACCCACGCGCTTCTCGGCACACCACGAATAGAGAAGTTCGCGCCCGGCCACGCAGAGTTCGGCCTTGAGACTCGCGGTCGGGTAGTAGAGACCGGCGTGAACGACTTCGCTATTTCGACTGGTCATGCCGCTCGCGATGCGCGGCTCGCGTTCCAGGATCAGCACCGAGCGACCGGCCTTCGAGAGTGTCGACGCGATGGCCAGACCGATCACGCCCGCGCCGATCACGACGACCTCGAAACCGGATTCCGAAACATTGGCCCTTGCGTCCATGCAACGCGTTCCCCTGGGCTAGAAGGATTCTCCGAACTCGCTCGCATAACGCTCGCGAATCGCTTCGAGATCGAGGTCGATACTCTGCGGACCCTGGCGCGCCACCTTGAGCGCACCCATCAAGCTGCCCAGACGCGCGCCGACTTCGAGCGGCAGGTCGTTCACGATCGCGTAGAGCAAGCCGGCGCGATAAGAATCTCCACAGCCCGTCGGATCCACGACCTTTTCCGCCTTCACGGAAGCGAGAACAGTTCGGTCCTGGTCGATTCGAAGGCCCGAGTCCTGCCCACCTCGGCGTAGCAGCGAACCCTCCTCACCGCGTGTCACGATCAGAGCGCCCACTCGCTCGGCGATCGCGTCCTCGTCGAGGCCGGTCTTCTGGCAAGTCATTTCCCATTCGTAGTCGTTGACGATGTAGACCGACGCACCGGTCAATGCCTCGAGCAATTCTTCGGCGTCGAGAATCGGAAGGCCCTGGCCGGGATCCATCACGCAATGGGCGCCGCGTTCCTTCAGGTCCCGCGCGTAATCGATCATGGCCTGCTTGCCGTTCGGTGAGACGATGCCGACCGAAAAGGGCTCCTTGACGTCCGCGATCCGCGCCTCGTGAGCCCGGTCCATGGCACCGGGATGAAAGGAGATGATCTGGTTGTGCGCGGCATCCGTCGTGATGAAAGCGGCTGCCGTGTATTGGTCGTCGAGAACGAGCAAGTGGTCTCGACGAACGCCGTTCTCATCCATCCAGGCCGCATACGAACCCAGGTCCGAACCCACTGCGGCGAGAAGAATCGGGTCGATCCCGAGGCGACAGAGATTGAAAGCGATGTTGGCGCCCGTACCTCCGAAGAGCTTCAGCAGCCCGGGAACATGGAAGGCGACGTTCAGCTTTTCGAGCTTGTCGGCAACGAAATGATTCTTGAAATGATCCTCGAAGGTCATGATGTGATCGACGGCAACCGATCCGGTCACGAGCACTGTCATCTTCATTTTCTCCAGCCGGGATTTCGCGGGTTTCTTCTGCGGGGGCAGGAGTCTCGCCGCCCCGCGGAAGCGCGTCAACGCCGCGCGACGGATTCCCGGACTCACCAAGGACTCGTGCT
>CAWLAJ010000047.1:0-19220 GCA_963854795.1 Deltaproteobacteria bacterium UBA4427
CTCAGTCGCGCTATCGCGGTGCGTAGCGCCCCTCTCATCTTGTTGTTGATGATGATCTTCTTGAGCAGCGACTTTTCAGTCGGACCCAGAGGGGATGCCGTCGCGGCCTCGACCATCATGAGACTCGTCCCGGTCTCGTGGACAATCACAACGCTGCCGTCGGATTTCTGGACAAATAGTCGGCCATCCAACAGCGCGCTGAGAACACGCCGGGCCGAATCGCCTCCGAGCTCGGCAATCTGCGTTGCGGCCGCACCCTTGGTTCGGAAGCTACGGCTCTTGAGGTCATCGATCGCTGCGCCGAGTGCGGCGTCGTCTCCCCATGCGGGTGCGACGATACAGATCACCAACAAACCTAAAATCGAGAAAGGGATTCCTCGCCGCATCTCAGCTCACACCGTCCGTAATCGCTTGAATTCACTTCAGCAGCAAAGTGATCGAGACTTGGCAAGGTCTGCGGGCGCGATACAGATTCTCCTTACCCTTACAAGGGTCTCAGGAAGGCGACGGAGATTCCGTCGCCTTCCTGAGCTTCAGAGTCCAACGAGAGAGAAGTCGCGACCGGTACTCAGAGGTTCTGTCCCGAGCATTTCTTGGTCACCGTATTGTAATTTCCGCAGTTGATCGGCTTCGTCCAATCCGCCATGAGGTCTTTGCTCTCCGGCAGGAAATCGGACCAAGCGTCGCCCGCAACGAGATCCTCCGTCTCCCAAACAGTCGCGAACTGACCATCGTCCTGGATCTCGCCGATGAGCACCGGCTTCGTAATGTGATGATTGGCCAACATCTTGGAAATGCCGCCCGTCAGATTCGGGACTTCAATTCCAATGATCGCCTTCTGGACCGCATTCGAATCCGTCGTGCCGGCCGCCTCGACCGCTTTGACCCACATGTTGAAGCCAATATAGTGAGCTTCCATCGGGTCGTTCGTCACGCGCTTCTTGTCCCCAATGAATGCGTGCCATTCCTTGATGAATTCTTCGTTGGTCTTCCCTTCGAAACTCATGAAATAGTTCCAGGCAGCGAGATGGCCGACGAGGGGCTTCGTGTCAAATCCGGAGAGTTCCTCCTCCCCAACTGAGAACGCCATCACCGGAATGTCAGCAGAAGACACCCCCTGGTTGCCGAGTTCTTTGTAGAAGGGCACATTGGCGTCTCCGTTGATGGTCGAAACGACGGCCGTCTTCATTCCCGCGCCACCAAATTTCTTGATATCCGAAACGATGGTCTGCCAATCGGAGTGACTGAAGGGCGTATAATTGGTCATGATATCTTTCTCGGCAACGCCTTTGTCACGTAGATACGCCTTGAGAATTTTGTTGGTGGTTTGCGGATAGACGTAGTCAGTCCCCGCGAGCACCCATCGCTTGACTTCAAGCTCATCCATCAGATAGTCCACGGCCGGGATCGCCTGTTGATTCGGAGCCGCGCCGGTATAGAAGACATTCTTCGAGGACTCCTCGCCCTCATATTGCACCGGATAGAAGAGCAGACTGTTCAGTTCCTCGAAGACCGGCAGCACCGATTTTCGCGAGACCGAGGTCCAGCATCCGAAGACGACCGCTACGCGATCTATCTCGATCAGCTGGCGAGCCTTTTCTGCAAAAAGTGGCCAATCCGAGGCCGGATCAACGACGACAGCCTCGAGCTTCTTACCCAAGAGCCCGCCGCGCTTGTTCTGATCTTCGATCAGCATCAGGACGGTGTCCTTGAGCGTCGTCTCACTGATCGCCATCGTTCCCGACAGTGAATGGAGGACACCAACCTTGATGGTCTCTTCAGCGGTGGCCGGCGAGATGGAAGCCATCATCGAGATGGACGCCACAAGGATGGATCGGACGAATCGTTTCATTGTATTCCTCGTTCTTTCTATGTTCTCTTTCAATCTTGTGATTGCTGAAATCTAGATCTGGATCTGCATTGCGAGTTTGATCGCGCTGACGTTCTTGCCTGGAGCATCGGGCGCGTAGGCGTTCGGCCCAGCGAGGCCCTTCGTTGCAATGTCTCCGTACTGGTAGAACAGCGAGATGCGAGCATTGTGGCCATCGATGATGTAGTTGACCCCGGCTTCGAACTCGTCCCGATTACTGCTGTCTTCGGGATAGATGCCCGTGAAGCGGACGTAGGGCTGGAGCTGCCCGATGCCCATCTTGTTCGGAAGCAGGTAGAGACCCGCGACCGAGAAGGACTCCCCGTCGAACAAATTCACAGCATCTGGATCGATGCTGTTGTGATCCTCGGCCTCGAAATGCTTGAATTCGCCGTTGAAGGTGAAGACCCCACCGTCTCCGAGGACTTTCTCGAACAGGACATCGGTGCTGACGCCCAAGAAATCATCGGAGTTCGCGCTGGATCCGGAGCCATCCTTCTGGTGTTGAATCGCAAAGGCCACGGTCAAGATGTCGCCGAGGCCACCGTAGTAGGTGCCGCTGGTGTAGTAGCCGGGATTCTTTTCAACGTTCAAGAAGTTGTAAGCAAAGCGTGCGGCGACCAAAGGTTCGTCGCTGTCATTTGGGCCCGCCATCCCCGTGGATCTCTGCCCCGCGAAGATGCCGGCGACGTACTGGAAGGCACCCTCGGGACCCGCGGCGCCCCAGATGTTGACGCCGTGATCGCGATTGTAGACGCCGGCTCCGCCGTCTCCGAAATCAACACTGGCATCCGCTGGGAAGAAGGGCGTCTTGAACGCGTCGTAGGTAGACGAGTAGAAGGGTCCGTTCATCTCCTGCCTTTCGGCAGGAACCAGCACACGTCCGCCCCAGATATTGAAGTAGGGGTTGATCTCGATCTTCACGACGGCGTCGAGGACCACGAACTCCTCGAGCCCGCTATTTCCGCAGAACACGCACTCGGTGTTCACCTCGAATTTCACGTACTCGTGTATTTGGCCATTGAGATAGATGCGCGCATTGTCCAGATTGAAATCGTGGGACCAGTCCGAGCCGTTCGGCGCGGAATTCTCCACCGTGGAATAGGAACCCCGTGCGCCGATGCCAAGGCTGATCCATTTGGTGTCGTCCATCGTAATTTTTGCACCCGCATATGCCTCTGACGAACCCAATAGGGCCACGATGACCAAGGCCGCGGTAGCAACGTTCCGAAAATTTCCCATGTTCACCTCAGTTGAATAGGTCTTTTCACTTACGCTGCTATCTGATTGCATACGACATGCCATCGCTCGTTGACCCGCCTACTCGCACGTAGGCAGTCCCCGCACCTTTCGAGCTCTCTGAAACTCGTGACGGTGCTGAAATTTTCGCCAGTGCCGCCATTCGAAGTGGCGGCGGTTGCGAATTCCAATGGCCGGATGCGCTGATTCGCGCTCACATGAATCCCAAAGGACACAGTGCTAGGCGACCCTGCACGCGCAAACGGCCGAAGAGCCGCTTATGGTGGATCTCCCCCAGCCTTCTCGGCGAAGTCGGCCCCTGGCTCGTAAAGCCGGCGAGCACGCACGCTCAGGCGACGGAGGCTCGCGCGCGGTGCGCGCGATCGCGATCGTGGCGGATGCTGTTGTAATAGCGGGTTGGGGCGCCGCGACGGGGGCACTCTAGCAGCGAGCGCCGTGTCCCCTTCGGGAGCCAGCGCTCCGACGCGATGCCAGGACCACCAGACCGAGGGCGACCAGCAGACCTGTTCCGGGCTCGGGAGTCAACACGCTGTAGCTGGCGACGATGGTCAGGTGCTGGCCGGGTTCTCCGAAGGGTGTGCCGTCGATACTGTTAATGGTGACTTGATCGATTTCGACAACGGGGTTCGCGTTGACGATCGCGATGAGCGACAGCACATCGAAGACAATCAGATTGCCGCTGGTATCCGGGTTGATGCCGTTCGAATCGGTGGCCCCCCAGCTGCCCGTCACCGTGAGGGGCCCCGCGACCGCGGTGAAGAGGTTGGGGATACCGGAGGAGACCGTGGTCGCGAAGCTCAAGCTCCCTTCGAGGATGGCGCTCTCCACGGTGATCTCGTCATAGCCTCCGAAGGGCTGGCTAAGGAGAATCGTCGTGGCAGCGATCTCGATCCGGATCGCGTCGAGGGTCAGCGCTGTGTCGTCTATGGTGACGCTGTCGCCCGTCAGGGCCACGCCTAACGAGGATCCGATGACGACGCCTCCGAGCTTCACATCGATGTTCACGGTCCCGCCGACGATGGTGTGGACGATGGGAAGCGCTCGAGCGGCGGGGGCCGTCAAGAGGAGACAAGCGCACAACAGTGCCGCCCACATATACAGGCGCAAGCTCGACGGATTCTTGAATTTCGATCCCAGAGACCTAGCTTTCACGCATGAGGAGCAACGTGGAAAACGTGCGTCTTCATGATGATGTAGAAAGCCCAAAAGCTTTGGCTCCTCTTACGGGCTTATACGGTCTTATACAGCCTTACGGCGAGACCCTCGAACATCGCGTCCGAGCCGCCCTCCTCGTAATACATACCGCCGATGCACAAAGCCTAAATGAAGGAGTGAACGGCACAGGCTTGTTCGGGTTCTCGGCCACGCGAGTGTCCGAGAACCATGGCCGAAACCGGCCCCAGCGAGCATCGACGGTTGAAACGATCCGCCCCAATGATCGTGGTTCTGGGTATTCCAAGACTGGAGTCCCGTTGATTCTACCGGAGGGATTCTACCGGAGGACGCGTAAACTCAATCTAGCGTCTTCACATTGGCTTCACACAGCGATGATCTTCCTTGTGTCACCGCGTGGTCTGAACAGGCCTGCTCGACGGCAACTTACTGCTACTTCCTCTTCCACGAGCGAGGCAGACGGGGGGGTTGGTTCTCGGAGCATGTAGGGACTGTTTCGTTGAGTATCGAATCAGGTTTGCAGCCGATCCTGAACTACTTGCGTAGAGCCGCCTAGCCGAGGACTGAAAGACCCACTTTCGGTGAAAAACATTGCCTGACCGAATTTTTCGATGACCTGCAACTCGAGCGATCCATGATCCCTAGATTCGACGTACTCTCTAATGGCGCTTTCTGGCGCCCGCCAATCCCCATTGTTGGCGGGCCGATAGGAGCGATTGGGATCGTGTGCGGATCCCGCGGCCGAAACTCTTGGCCGTGTGATCGCGGAGCGAAAATTCGAAAGGCGATCAGTCAACCTTGGGCGAAAAATCGCATCGATTCGAAATGCCGCTCGCGGACGGTCCAGATCGGACAGCGAATGGGCATCGGTCCAATTTGAGGATGCCGGCCACAGTCACGGCGGCCCTCGTTTTCACCAGTCTCGTTTTGCTGGCATGCGTGGCAACGGACAGTCCGCAGACTCTGGGGGCAACCAAACCGATCGAGTCGCACAGCGATTCCCAACCGTTCAAGATCGACTCGGCCAACCCCAACGAACCCGAACGCGAATTTCTCGGCTACGCGGTCTGTATCGGATGCCATGCCATCGAAGCCGAGCACTGGAACGACACCGTTCATGCCAAGATCTTCCTGAAGAATCCTCGTACCCTGGCCGAACGTCGAGGCTGCGAAGCTTGCCACGGTCCGGGCAGTGAACATTTGAAAGCGACGAGTGATCGATCTCGAATCATTTCGTTCACCCGCGAGAGCGACCTCGAAGTCGAGCAGATGAATGCCGTCTGCCTCGAATGCCATCTGGGCGGCGCCCGAATCCAATGGTCGGGCTCGGCACACGAGACCGAAGCAGTTGCATGCAGCGACTGCCACAACCCGATGAGCCAGATTTCAGAGCAGGGCTTGTTGCGCGAACCGACCGTTCGAGAGACTTGTTTCAGCTGCCATCCTCGACAGCGAGCGGAGTTCCGAAAGCGCTCGCATATGCCGCTCTTTGAGGGCAAGCTCGATTGCGATGATTGCCATCAACCGCACGGCTCCGCGACGGAACCACTGCTGCGCGCCGATTCGACCTTCGAGCTATGTACGAGTTGCCATTCAGACAAGCGAGGTCCCTTCATCTGGGAACACGCTCCGGTCACCGAGGGCTGTACCAGTTGCCATCTGCCCCACGGTTCAAATCAGGACAGTCTGCTGATCACGTCGCCTCCCTTCCTGTGTCAACAATGCCACGCGCAGCTTGGCGTTCGAAACCATCCCATCGCACTCCAAACGCCCGAAAATCTGGCTTCGGGGCGGGTCGCGGGCAACCGCGATCCCCGAATCATCGGTCGTGGCTGCGTGACTTGTCACGTACAGATCCACGGTTCGAACCATCCCTCTGGCGCTCGGTTCCATCGATGAATGCATCTTTCCACGACGAGCCCCGAATGGCGACGACGCTTGGACTGATGCGGGGCAATTTCTCGATCTCTCTCATCTTGATCGCGTTCCTGTCGATCGGTTTCTTGGGGCTGCCGCCTAGCATCGCTGCCGCAACGTCAACCGGAGAGAGCGACCTGAGCGGATCCGCCATCGAGTCGACTCGGGACGTCGACCCCCGCGGACTCACGACTTGGAGGACGACCCGACACCGCAGCCCCAGTGGCATCCTGTATCCCTACCCGCGCAAGCCCCTGCCCTGGAGCGGCAACGAATTTCAGATTCGAGCTCTGGTCGACTTTGGCTATGTCGTCAATTCTGGAGAGGCCGACGAAGCGTCCTTTCGAAAATACGCCGACCGGAGCGACGGCCTGCTCGTGAGACGTTTCTTGCTCGAGGGTCAGAAGCGCGACTCTGCCAACTACTTCGAGATCGGTGGTGGATCGGTTGGGCGCAGCGATCAATTTTTTCACGGAGAGCTGGGTCGATATGGACTCTTCAGTATTCGTGGTAGCTTCGATTCACTCGAACATCTCTCGATGGACGATGCGCGGGTGCTATTCGCGGGAGTCGGCAGCGAGCTGCTGACACTCCCGGCGCCTCTCGTCCCCGGCTTGAACTCGGCAATCGATGTCAACGCCGCCCTCGCCACGACCGGCCAAACGCGCCTGTCTCAAAAGCGCAAGCAGACTGAGTTCGAGCTGCGACTAGGGATCCATCCTCGTCTGACTTTCATTGCGGACTATCGGCTTCGTAAACGGAGCGGAGAGAGGCCCTTTGGTGGAACCCTCGGCATCACGTTCTCGTCGAATATTGTCGGCAGTGTCGCGGAGACCATCGCGCCCGAGGAATCGAACACCCACGAGTTTTCGGCGGCGCTGCAATACGCGGACAAAAAACTGCAAGCCAATCTCCGATACCACAGCTCGATCTACGACAATCAGAATACGTCGCTCACCTGGGAGAATCCGTTTTTGGCGCGTGCCCTCGGTGGTCCGCTCGACGTTCAAGGCGTGCAACGTGGACGCGCAGCCCTAGCCCCGGATAACCAGCTCCATCAGATCACGATGGATCTCGGCCTCGAGTTGCCCCTAAGAAGTCGCTTCACAACGCATGTGGCGTGGACGCGCATGCGACAGAATCAACGCTTGCTGCCTGCCACGATCAATCCGGTGTTGACGGACTTCGATGTCCTTTCGCGAAACAAAGCCGACGCCCAGGTCGACCAGCTTCTCGTCCAATCCAAAATCCGACTCAGGCCCTTCTCTGCCGTCAGCCTTCAGTTTGGATTTCGATATTCGATGCGGGACAACGATACGAACTATCGGTCCGGCAATCCCACGAGCGGACAATTCGGTTATGTCACCGTGGACGGTTATCCCACCGTGGACGCTTATCGCCGCGAGGACGAGGAGAAAAGGTTCACAAATCGCCGCGGCGCCGTCCCCTTCAGCATGCGTCGCTATCGTCTGAACGGAAGCATCGACTGGCGCTTCGCGAAACGCTCACGAATGGGCATGAGCTTTCAACACGATACAAGCCAACGTGAAAATCGAGCTCGTCGTGAGGTCCGGGACGAACGCGTGCGCGTCCATGCCTCGACGGCGCTGATTCCCTATACGCAGCTTCGCCTCCCGTATTCGTATCTGCGACGAAGTGGGTCCAACTACTCCGCATCTCGCGACGCGCGCTACTACGACGCCCCCGGCCCCGGCCTGCGACAACGAACAGGGGGACCCACACGCTCTCTCCGGAATTTCCGTCAATTCGACCTCGGCAGCCAAGAGTTGCACGACGTCGCCCTTCGTGCGAACTGGCTGATTGGACCTCGCGTCGACCTTTCGCTCGCCGTCCGCTACGAAATTCGAGATTTTCGGGCGTCGTACGGCGTGACGGACTCTCGAGTGGCGGAGATCAGCCTCGATACGAGCATCCAGATTTCGCCCCGACTCACCGGGTACGGCTTTGCGAGCTTTGATTGGCGGGATCGCCGCATGGCGTCGATCAACGGGGCCACCAATCTCGGACGCGATAGTACCGACTTCAGGGCGGGCAGTGCCCGCTTCCCCCTATCCAATCGCTGGACCTGGGATTCGGACTCGCGCGGCATCACGCTGGGGGCCGGGCTGACCGCGCAGCCCCATGAAGGTCTCGAACTACGAGCCGACTACCGATTCCAACGATCTCATGAAGTCGTCGACACCGATTTCGATCGAACTGGCGGGGCGCTGACGCTTCTATCGGTTGCCGCCGATGCTCCCTCGCGCTTTCCGACACTGAGACAAGTTGACCATGTCGTCGACGCTTCGGTCGCCTATCACTGGACCGATGCAATCACGACTCGAGTCTTCTATCGCTTCCAGTACTCGACGATCAACGATTTTCAACAACAGGGCCTCCAGCCGGTCGTCAATCACAACCTCTATCTGGGACATGTCGACGATGATTTCGCTGTGCACGTGATCGGTGCGACGGTGCGACTGCGATACTGAAATCCGGCTTCGGAAGCTCCGCCCGCAGTGTGCGACGTGCGATCTAGAAAGAGACCGTCGAGTGCCATCGGGCCCATGACCAGGTTCTTCGCAATCCTGCCCGCAAAGCGAAAAGCTCTGCGATTCCAACAACGAGGGGCACACTGTCGATCGGACTCAATCGATTGAATCGAGAGCCCACGTTGTCTCCTTCTCCCCATGAAGATCAATCGCCTTCGATCGCGACTTCATCTGCCTCGCTGAGAATCTGTAGGTCGTCGGCGAATTCGTCTTTTGCCTGAACGATGTCCCCGATCATGACGTCTCCGGGATTGCGGAAGAACTCCTCTTCAGTGCGAGATTGTTCGAGGGCATCGAAGTACAACGTGCCTAAATCGAGCGGAATCGGTTGGTCGATGATCGTGATCGAAAGGGTGAGTGCGTTCACGTCCAGGGATGTCACGGGTCCTTCGAGTATGACATCGTCTCCGGGGGTGTCGCGTTTGATCCGAAGTGCAAGAACCGTCGACGGGCCGGTCTGCAGGCCTCGGATTTCGAGCCAATCACCCGCTTCGATGTCGCCAAAGCCAAAGCTTAGGTTCTGGTTCTCGTCTCGATCGTCTTCGATTCGAGTCTTACCATCCGCAGAAATCGTAACCCCGAGGACCACGATCGTTTGCGTTTGTCCCGCGAGATCGACGCTGGAAACCGCGGCTTCAATCTTGACATCTTCGGCTTCATCCTCATCTTCGACCGAATCGGCAATCAGGACCCCGTTCTCGAGTCGCCCTTCGACCTCCACTCGGGCGCCATTCGTAATCGTAAGGTCGAAGCCAGGTGGATCGAACACTGCCGCAGACGCATCGACGAGCGTACCGCTCACTTCGAACCTGCCATTCGACACGAAATTGGAGACGAACCCCTCGATTTCGGCATTGTCGATGCTTCCGCTGCCCAGACCCTGGATCTCCAACTCGATCTCATCCGCGTCCAGTTCATCGCCGGCGATCCGGAGCGTACCCTTCGCTTCGATGAAATCTCCATTGGCGAGCGATGCTCGGGTCAGGTCGGAAAAGTCTGTCGAAGCGACGTAATGGACGAGGATCGTGCCGATACTAAAGTCACCGCTTCCGTCTGGATTCTTGCCCAGATCCGAGACGAGACCCCGCAGCTCTGCGTCTAAATTGGCCGGAAACACTCCCACCAGTCGAATTCGGGTCGCTCGAACGACGCCAATGTCGTCGATCAAGCCGCTCACTTCGACGACATCGTCGGCCCGCAATCCCGCGAAGGAAGCGCCGCCGTCGAAGGCGGTGGTCTCTTCGTTCATGATGATCCGCGTACCTAGAACCGAGAAGCTCTTCTCGAGCCCATCCGGACTCAAAGCAACAGGATCGTTCTCGATCGGTCCCTCGATTGCGTCGTCGAACACGATGTCGATTGCGGTGCTGGGCGTTCCAGTCGGCGCGAGGTCTCCGGTGATTCGAACGACCATGCCGAGTCGCAAGTCGCTCTCGATCGCGGGGGCGCCGTCGATTTCAATCGTTGTTGAGCTGGTGAGATCCCATTCAACACCGTTGACGAAGACGCTGCCAAACGAGGTCACGGCTCCCTGACTGATTCCAGTGCCGCTCATGCCGCCAACGTCCGCAAGGCCTCCGCCGCCGCTGCACGCGCAGAAGAGCGCAGTCGCCGCGAGAGCGAAGAGCTTGCGAAGCTTCCCGACACGGGTAGGAAGCGACGCTCCGGACATCCATACGAATCCGAGTGTTGTTGACGGCAAAGCCTTCGCAAGGCTCGCAGGGAATTCAAAAGTCATCCGAATCGTCCTCGTAGTAGTAGATTCCAATCATGGCGCGGTGGCGATCGCCGTCGTCCGCTTTACCCTTAACGTCTCGATCGTGGCGGGACATATCGGCGTCGAGTTCTTCGAGGAGGCGCTGACCCTTGCGGGCAAGCAGCGCTTGAAGCCTGGGTAGGTAGTCGGCGGGTAGATTGTCGTAGGCGACTTTGCGCTGGAAGTAGGGTGCCTCGTTCTTCGCGTCGAGGTTGTGTTCTACGGCGGCGATGAGATCCGCGACGTCCGTGCCGAGAATGTCGAGCTTGGCCATCTCGTCTGCTTGTGGGATATAAGATCGTTGCACGAGTCTGAAACGACCATTCTTCATTTTGCTGACCGCTCCGACGCGAATGAGTTCGTCGAGCACAGCTCGAGGCGTCATGTCGCCGCTGTGGTCTGCGACGAGCGAGGAAAAGCTCGGTTGTGCTTTCCCGGCGGATGCGTCTTCGAATGGGAGTGAGGCGGGTCGCCCGCGGCCATCTCGATACTTCCGATCGCTGACCCATGCGGAGACGACGCGGGCGGCTCGATTGACTTTGCGGCGAGGCTCGTCCCTTGCCGATGGGTCGTCGCCCTGCATCAGCCGACTGGCTTCCTTTCGCGTCAGTCCGGTGAGGACGGCGACTCGCGAAATCGTGAGCTTTCTGCCCGGGACCCTGAATTCGCTCTCGGCGGATTCGACGTAGGTGCGCTTCGCAAGCTCGGAGAATTGCCCGAAAGCGATTCCGCGCTTCAGCATCAGTCGTACGAGCGGGCGCAGTAGCGTGATGATGGCCGCCTCGAGAACGCTTTCAGTCTTCTTGGGCACTCCGGCTCCGATTGGTTCGCATGAAATGTTCGTTCATGCTCAATATTGGGAATATTATCCCATAATTTATCATGAATGCCATGGCGAGTCGCCGGCAACTTTGTCTTTGCCCGGGGCGCGGAGCCACGATCGCCGCAAAGCTGCAGGTCCACTGCCAGCGAAATTCCGCTCTTGCCACTCCGTGCGCTCCGCTTGGTCGGTTGACATCTTGACTACTCCTTGGCTTTCGACTTCGTCCCTTTGATCGGCGTATTGACTGAGATGAGAAGATCGACGCCGCCGAGAACGGCGTGCGCACCGCTCTCGGTACCAGGCTGGATCTCTTCGATGACTCCTTCAATACTGGTCTCTCTTTTGGCCGCCGGCTGGCGTTCTACACTGTCAGCGACCAAGTGGTTTTGTGCGTTCCATTCTCCTTCGACTTTGACGTAGTCCCCCGGTTGGAGACGTTCGATTCGACGAAGATCTCGTCGACTCAGATCATCGCCGGTCGGCACGATCCAGATCGATTCGAGTCGGAACGCAAGCGTTTCGCTGTGAAGTCCAGTAATTCGACCGCTGAACTCGAAATCGTCATCATCCGATTCTCGAATTCGGAGTTTCTCGACGTGCATCGTCGTCTCTTTGGGAGCGAAGACGCCCTTGGCCTTGATCCGAGTTCCAACTTCGAGATCGGTCAGATCCTCGCCGAGCGCCGTTCCCGCGATCGCGGCCAAGATCCAGGCTGTCAAAAGATTCCGAACCATTGGCGGCTCCTCAGAAGTTGTAATCTATTTTGAAGATTCCGAGGCCAGCGATTTCGCCCTCGCGCGGACCAAAGGCGCTGCCGGCTCGGAAAACCGACCCGATCAACTCGATCTCGATGTGTTCCCATTCTTCGAGGCCGACGATCAAGTCGATTTCATGCCCGAGATCGGGATTGGATCCGTCGGCGCTCGCCTTCAGGCGGCTCTCGGGAAGGGTGGCCGCCGCTTCGTCTTGGCGGTAGTAGTGGTAGACCAATTCGATGGAGCTCGACTCGAACAGGTCCACTCCAATCGCGGCGGTCAGTACGTGAAGGTTCGACAGCTCCGGCCGAAAGAGCTCACCGTAATATCTGAAGCGGTCGACGCCGCCCCACCGGGCATTATTGTCCTGGAGCCCGGTCTGGCGGAACGTGCCGTCGCTTCCGCTCGTGGGCGAGTCATCGCCAGACCCATATGCGTATCCGAGCGTGACGCGCGGAAAAGGTATATCTCGCGGATCCCACGTGACGCCTAGGTCAAGGCCTACACCGAGGATGTCATCAAAGCGCGTTCGCCCATCGACTTGGCTGAAGCCGGGCCGCTCTGGGATGTCATCGAAAGAGAGGACTGTCTCCTTGCCGGCAACGAAGGCGAGGTCAACCCAATATTTGAAAACGCCGAGCGGGCGATGTTTGTATCGACCGCGTGCGCGGATTCCGAGCCAAGTCAAAACGGCGTCGCGTTTGTCTTCCCGATCAATCTTGACGATGTCCCCCGGTTGCTCGGTACGGGAACGATCGTTTCGATGGACAAAGAATACGTCGATCTGATTTCGGTCGCGCCAATGCCAGGTTCCTTGTCCCAACAGGAATAGGACCTTCTCGATCTCTGGGTCGATCCGGTTGGAGAGCAAGTCGGTGGGACCGAAATCATACGTAATGGCGAACTTCGTTTCGAAGTCATCAAACTCGTAGAAGAAGCGAATGCCATCGAGATCTTCATCCCACCACCACTCGCGCTTCTCCTTGAAATTCTGGCGCCCGATTTGGATCGAGAGTCCCGATTCGAGAATGTCGGCGAAGTGAAGCCAGGTCTCTCCTCGTCGCAGCGTCGTCTCTTGATCCTCCGGCCCGTCTTGCTGATAGTGCTCCGCGTCGTACAAATATTTCAGCTCCGCGAAGGCAGACACATTCGGAGTCAAGGCGTAGAAGAATTCCAGCTCGGCCCCAGGCCGCAGGCGGAATGCGTCGGAGTCTCTCGTTGGATCGATTCGCGGATTGTCCCGATAGCGACCACGGATTTCGATCTCGCCACCAATCGTGAGCGGGCGGCCGAACACATCGAACTGAAGTTGGCCTTCGGGCCGTCGCTCGCCAGCGCGTTCCGTGAGTACCCGGCGCCTTTTCGGCGCGTCGATTCCAGTTGGTTCGGGTCCATATGGATCACTGGTTGCCGCAAGCGCCAAATTCGGCCAGAACATCGAATCAACGATCACGATCATCGACCCAAGGCCGAAACCGGCAATGGCCAGAGCGAAGACACGCCTAACTTCATTTATCATCATCGTTCGGCGGATCATGTCGATCGTCCATTCTGATTCTGCTCTACTTCGTGTGAACGGAGACCGAGACGCTTCTCGCAGAGATCGAGCAGATCTTCCGTTGTGTGCGAGCGATCCGGATATCTCGTGCTGAGTACGATGTGTCGGACCAGGCTGAGTGTGGTGTAGGCCTCGAGTGCAGGTTGGAGATCTCGGGTCGCGAGTTCTGCGAGTCGAGAGGTCAATGCTCGTTCGCATTCTGCCAGCGCGTCCGCGTGACCCCGTAGGCGCAGCGAGAGTTCAGTGATATGCGCGATGAAGTTCCCAGCATCGAGAGCCGGGTCGGCGAGGCTAACGAGGTCGAGATCGAGTACGAAGAGCCGTCCGGTTCCGGCGAGAAGCTGACCCGGATGCAGGTCGCGATGGGCGGGGACGAAAGGTTGGTCAACCATCGAGGAACCCAGTTCGTCACACGCGTGAAGAAGCCGGTCGAGTCGTGTGCGCCACGTCGCGTGGTGCACGGCGAGGGTCGGGATCCATTGGTGCAGCAGATCGAGCTCGTCGCGGATCGTGTGGGTTCGTGAGCATTCGATCGTCGTGTTCTGGAGTTTGTGAATGAACTCCGCCACGCGCGAACAAAAGCGCGGTCCGTCTGGACTCAACAGGGCGACTTCACCCGGAATGCCGTCCACCTTTCGCTGTAACCACATGTGATGGCTCGGAACGACTCCGACGGCCTGGGGTACCGAGATTCCATCCGCCGCATCAGCCCCGAATCCGTTTGCGTAGAGGTCGAGAGTTCTCTGGAAGGTCGCCCGGTCGAGTCCCTTGGCTCGGATCTTGGCGATCAGAGAACGACTTCCCACGACGATCTCGCTCGACGCACCTAGCTGATACTCGATGACACATCGGCGACCACGTTTGTGGCGGATGACCCTGGCGTTCTCGACGTGAAGATATGGCACGTCGACAGCTCGAGCGAGCAGCGCTGACATTCGCTTCGTGTCAAACGCCGATGTGAGAAAGGGCATGGCTGGATCGAACGATTCGACGGCGGCGGGAGCCGATTTTTCCCTTCGTTGCGATCGCTTGGCGAATGCCAATGTTTCGATTCTCTCGAGTAGCGTCTCCGTTCGTTCCTGCCATCCGATGTCTCGACCTCGGAAAAAGTGTGGAGCGATCCATAAACTCGCCGCTGCCGTGTAGAGATCGACGACCTGGGAATCGATCTCGGCTCGTGTGCTCCCATAGCCCTCGAGCAAAAGCCGCGCCGCATCCTTCGCGCGGTCGGCGGCGACTCTCTCACCGACTGCGTCCCGCTCCAGATGTGCGGTGAAGACCCCAAGATCTCGCATCGGGTCCCCCCAGCCCAGTTCATCGAGGTCGAGAAGGGTCGCGTGATCATCGGCGATCACGACTTGCTTTGCATAGAAGTCGCCGTGGGTGATTCGCGCGGGCGTCGAACAATCGGCCAGGCGAGAAGCCAGCACTTCAGAGACTCTTCGAACGCGCGGCGCGAGCTCTGGGAGCAGAAACGAGAGCGTCTCCGCGATCGCCAGAGTTCGGGCTGCATCTGTATCCGCATGGCTGGATTTGCGAGCCTTTTCCCTAAGGTGAAGCGATGCGATTGCAATTCCGGCTGCAGCGACTCCGTCGAGATCGCAGCCTGGATCCGTGATCCGATCCTGGAGGAGATCCCCGTCGACCCATCGATACGCGAGTGCTGCTCGCCGACTCGATCGGCCGATTCGCTCGATACTTTCGAACCCCTGGTCCTTTCCGAGAGGGATTGCCGTTGTCTCTAGCGATCGATAACCGAATTGCGTGTAGAGCTTGAGGACTGCTCTCGGGACACCTTCGACTTCTACGGCCGCGACATAACGTCGCTCTGGCTTGTAGGCGAGTGTTCGAAGAGTGCCATTCTGGAGATCGGGACATTCAGACAATGCGCGTCTGAGTAGGGCATGACGCCGATCCGCATTCTGCGTCCACCCGAGAGACTCGATTCGTCCGTCATTTGGAAACACGAAAACCTCGAGACCCTGATCGGGCCAGCAGAAAACGCCCGATCCGAGCGGACCCGACTCCCAGGATTGTCGCTGTGTTCGAGCCAGCCGGACGGCAGCGTCGCGACCATGCGCGACCACATGAATCGGAATGACACTTGAACCAATTTGACAGGAATAGGCCACGAGACACCGCGTCATGGGCTTGTATCTCAGGTACTGCGGGACAACCGTCTCGATGGTCACATCCGGCGCGATCATTCGCAGCATTTGTGCAGCGCGGTCGGCGTCGAGAAGCGTCGCCAGGCCCGTCAGTTCGGGGTCCCTGGAGATCATGCTCGCCTCAGCCGACCCGAGCATGGACCGATCCCGTCATCGTTCGAGGATTGTTATTTGGCGCATCAAATTCCTGAGCGAGTGCGGCGTACCGCCCGTGCTGCGCAATGAGGACGTCATGGGTTCCCGATTCGACGATTCTTCCCTCGTCGAGTACGACGATTCGATCGCAGCGCGCGGCGACTTGCGCGTCATGAGTCACCCATAGGCATGTTCGGCCCCGCACGGCGTTACCGAGTGCGTCGTAGACCGCCGAGGCGTTCTCGGCGTCGACTCCCGTCAATGGCTCGTCGAGAAGTAGGACCGGCGCACGGCGTAGCACGGCCCGAGCGATCGCGATTCGTTGGCGCTCGCCCCAAGATAGAGTGGCGCCCCGTTCGCCGACGACACTGTCATAGCCGTCCGGCATTTCCCTAATGAACTCATGAGCCCGTGCGATTCGTGCGGCCGCTTCGATGTCGGCATCCGTACAATCGGGGTCTGCCACCGCAATGTTGTCGCGAATACTCGATGCGAATAAAACCGGGTCCTGAGGAACCAGTCGGATTTGAGAGCGAAGGGACTTGAGCGTGAATGTCTCGACGTCGAGCCCGTCGATCTCGATGCGACCCTTCGTCGGTGCACAGAGTCGCAGCAGGAGCCGGAGCAGAGTCGACTTTCCGGAGCCAGAGGGTCCGACAATGGCGACACACTCGCCGGCCGCTATCTCGAGGTCGAGGTTGCGTATTGCTGACTCGCCTGTCGCGTAGCGGAAGCCGACATTTCGGAGCGCCAGAGAGCCGGCGAAGTGTGGCGCGATTTCTGCTCCTTTGCGTTCTTGGACCTCCGGCTCGGCGTCGAGGACTTCGAGAATCCGCTCTCCGGCCGCCGTCGCCTTGGCGATCCGACCGGAGTATTTGGCGAAGTCGCGCAAGGGTCGCATTGCGCGCCGCTGGTAGGCGAGAAAGACGACCAGGTCTCCGACGGTCAGACCCCCGGCGAGAACGCCTCGGCTTCCGGCCCAGAGAACGATTGCCGCCGACACGCCGATCATGACGTCGACGCTCCTTTCTAGTCCCGCCGTGAGCCGCTTCCCTTTGACGCCCTGTTTGAGGTCTCGTTCACCCGCGGCTGCAAATGCGCCGGCAACCGTCGACTCCATTGAAAACGCCTGGATCGTCTGGATAGTGCCGATGGCTTCGGAGGCAGCGTTGGCGAGGTCGCTTTCTCGTTGGCGTTGTTTTCGGCCGACTGCTTGGATCTTTCGGGTCTGCCGAAATGTGAAGGCCAGAAAGAAGGGAAGAGGAATTAGTGCTGCGACCGTTAGTCGCCAATCGACGAGGCTCATAACGATGAACATCGCGGTCAAGAGCAAGACGTTCGCCGCCAACGGAAGGAGGGCCGTCACGACGGCTTCACGAAGAATGCCGACGTCGCTGATCAGGCGGATGAGCATATCGCCGGATCGTTTACGCGAATGGAAGGCGGGCGAAAGCGTCTGCACATGCTGAAATAGCTCGAGTCGAATGCGTGTCAGAACACGATTGCCCGCGAGTGCGAAACCGACGCTCGAGAAATACCCGGTTGCCGCACGAGCCACGACAGCGATCAGAGTCGCCAGCGCGCATACGCCGACGAAGCTCGAGATGTCGAGAGCGCCAATCAGTGGAACGGAATGTTCCTCGTTGGCGGTATCCCCCGACGCCAGTCGATCGAAGATCCATTTCAGGGGCCATGGTTCGAGGAGTCGCGCGACGACCTGGCCCACGAGGGCGAGGGTTGCCAGGCCGAGCAAGCTGGCTTCCACCCGAATCTCCGGTAGGAATCGACGTAGAACTCGCCCGAGCCCCGGCAAACTCTCACTCAGATTTGTCGACCGGCCCATCAGACCCGGACCCCCGAGAGTTCGAGAATACGACGCGCGGACTCGTTCCAACTATGCTGTTCGACTGCGGCAGCACGCGCGGCTCGCCCGAGTCGTTTGCGCAGCGTTTCGTCGCTGGCCAAGGCGACGAGGTGTTTCGCCATGACTTCACAATCACCAGGTTCGTGCAGGAGTCCTGTAACGCCATGCTCGATAAGAGAACGGATCTGTCCCATTCGACTAGCGACGATCGCGCGGCCAGACGCGAGGTACTCGAGAACCTTGAGCGGTGAAAAGTAGGTCTCGCCATCGTCCGGATAGGGTGCGACGGCTGCGTCCATTCTATGAAGCCAACCGGGGATTTCGTCCGGGCGGATTGCACCGCTGAATTCGGTCGCAGAGGACAGGCCGTAGTCGGCGAGGCGGTGCTCGAGACGCTCACGCATCGGGCCGTCACCCACCACGAGGAGCCGCGCGTCGACGACGGTTTCTCGAAGTCTCGCAAACCCGTCTGCAAGCTCATCGATACCATGCCATGGCTTGAGTGTTCCAACGAACCCAACGGTGAAGGGTTGATCAGGCATCTGATCCATTTCTGGATTGTCGCCCGGTTCTGGTGGTGCGAATCGATCCGGGTCCACGGCGTTCGGCAGGACGGAACAGTTGTCAAGCTGATTCAGGTCGAGATGCGCGGCGAGTTCATCAGAAACTGGAAGCAGAATGGACGCGGCATCGAAGGAACGTCGCCGAGCGCGTTTTGCGCCTTCGATGTCGACCAGGTTACGGTGTCGTACCTGTTCTTCGATCAGCGGCGCATTGATCTCCAAGGCGCCTGGCACACACGCCTCTTGCGCGTATTCCATGGCGGCGAAACTCCACAATGCATGACGCTCGTAGATGAGATCAAACGGCCCCGCTGATCGAATCGAGGAACGTATTCTGGCATTGAGTTCGTCATGATCCGAGCTGGAGTTCGTGTTCGGCTCGAATAGATCGTGGACGACGATCTGCTGAAGATCTTGCGGGGGGTTCATTCCGCGAGCTGCCGCAAAGACCTCGACCTTCGCGCCCATTCTCTCGAACGCTCGAAGCATTTCCTGAACATGAACCGAACACCCTTTCGATCCAAACGCCGGCACACCTCGATCGGCGCACACGTATGCCACCCGTGGATTCATACCGACCTCCCCGACTGCGTGGCCACCGCAGGAAGCGAATGGGTGAGGACGCGCTGGAGATCCCGGGAGTTTCTTCGCACGTCAAAATTGGTCTCGATATGTTGGCGCGCTCGGCGTGCGAGTCGAACGCGGAGTGATTCGTCGTCGAGTAGTTGCCGCATCGCTGCGGCGAGGGCACGAACGTCGTTGGACCGGACGGCCAAGCCCGTTTCGTCGTGACGAATGGCCTCGGGGATGCCGGTCACGTCTGTTG
>CAWLAJ010000048.1:0-19189 GCA_963854795.1 Deltaproteobacteria bacterium UBA4427
CGTGGTCACGCTGGGACTCGGCTCCGGCTTGTGGGGCGCCACGGTCGGGAATCATCGTGTGCGGGTCGACTCGCTTTCATTTTCGCTGCCCAACTTTCCCAGCGAACTCGCACACATCAAGCTGGTGCACATCACCGACCTGCATATCGGCCCGCTTCTCCGCTCCGATCGCTTGGCGCGCTTCGTCGCGCGGATCAATGAACTCGAGGCCGATCTGATTGTCATCACGGGAGATCTCTTCGACTTCAGTCCCGACTATATAGAAGTCGGCTGTCGTGAACTCGCGAAACTCGAAGCGCGCAGTGGCGTCTACGCGGTGCTCGGAAATCACGATCACTATACGGGTACGGAAGAAGTCGCCAAGGGGATCGCGAAGTTCACTTCGATTCGATTGCTTCGCGATGAATGGGAGAAGATCGAAGTCGCCGGTGGATCGCTCGTGATGGCCGGACTCGAAGACCCGCAGACGATCAACTGGATGGAAAGAAATTCCGAGAGTCCCGTGCTCGAACGCCTGGCGCGAGAAATCCCTCGTGACCATCCGTGTGTTCTATTGGCCCATCGGCCGAGTTTCTTTCAGCAGGCGGAGCGGCTCGGCTTCCCGCTCGTGCTTTCGGGACATACCCACGGCGGCCAGATCGCGCTGCCCTTCGCCACGAACCACAATGCATCTCGAATGATCTCCGATCAGACTCGCGGCATCTACAAGCGCGGCGATTCGACCATGTACGTGAATCGCGGTTTGGGAATGGCTGGGCTGCCGCTGCGGCTCAATTGTCCGCGCGAGATCGCGCTCATCCGGCTGACTGCCTAGGCAACCGACCTAAGCGCCCTGGCTGCCGCGTCGCCGGCGCTTGTAAACTTGATAGGTCCCGATTCCAATCACGAGCACGACCGTCGCCGGAACCTGGTAGATGCGGATGAACTCGAGAAATCTCATGATCGGTTCGCGAATCGAATCCGCGAGCCAGACATAGAGACTCAGGCGAAACGCGATTCCCGCGGTTGCCGCGGCAAAGAAACCAACGGGGCGCATCCGAGCGACACCGGCAACACAGGCCATCACACCGAGCGGAAAGATGAAGACAGCGAGATAGGACCATCGCTGAAAGAACCTCTCGAGCCAGCGAATGAAACGCCCGGCGTTCTCCGAACGCTGCTCGAGCCAGACGAGGCCAGGCTCGCCGATCGATCGGCCCAGAAAATAGGCGACGGCCGTAAAGGCAAGCGAGCGCAACCCACCCACGAGCAGCACCATCGGGGCACCAACCAACGGGGCGACCAGGATCATGTGGCGGCTCAGCGGACTGATCCCGATCAGGACGAGCGGATGATTGTTGACCAGGTAAGGCGACGTGGCCACACCGATCCAGGTGCCGACCGTCAACGCAGCCAGCATCAGGAGACACACACGAACGATTCTGCGATCTCGCGCGCTTAGTTCCGTGGTCGGGGGGGCAGTCGGGGGCGCTTTGGCCGTCCGGTCCGCCGGGTCATCCAACTCTGAATCGAATTCCGCGGTATCGAGCTCAGTCAATGTTTATTTTCGCTTTCAGGCAGAACGGTCGCGGACGGACTCGACGAGGATAGCGCGGGAGCCCGAAGGCGATCAGTCCTGTCGACGCGCCGATATGCTATTGGAATCGAGAACCCACCAACGGAGTCCCCGGATGTCGACTGATTTTCGAGCGGAAGGCCACTGCGGCGATCGTTTCAGCGCAGTTCGTGACAGTTTCGAGGCCGCCTTCGCGAGCGGCGCAGAGATCGGCGCAGGCGTGTGCGTGATACAGGACGGCGAGACGGTCGTGGACCTCTGGGGCGGATTCAAAGATTCTGAACGCAGCGATGTCTGGCAGAGAGACACGTTGGCGAACGTCTTCTCGACCACCAAGGGCATGACGGCTCTTTGCGCCCATCGACTCGTCGACGAGGGTCGGCTCGATCTCGACGCACCCGTGGCCACGTACTGGCCCGAGTTCGCCCAAGCGGGCAAGGCCGAAATTACGGTGCGACAACTCATCAGCCATCAGGCGGGCCTACCGGCCGTGCGAAAGACCCTGACACAGGAGGCCTTCTTCGACTGGGACTGCATGGTGGAAGCGCTCGCCGAGCAGGAACCCTGGTGGACGCCGGGCACCCAGCACGGCTACCACGCCGTCACCTTCGGCTGGCTGGTCGGGGAAGTCGTTCGTCGCATCAGCGGACAGAGTCTGGGATCCTATTTTGCCAAGGAGTTCGCCGAGCCACTGAGCGCCGACTTCCTGATCGGCTTCGGGCCCGAATTCGACGAACGCGTCGCCCCGCTCATCCAGGGTCCCGTCCATATGGTGCCCGGCCAGGAGAACCTGTTCGAAGAAGTACTCGCGAATCCCAACGGCATGACGGCACGCACCTTCAACAACCCACTCCTGCTGGGCACAGACATTCACAACACCCGGGCATGGCGCGCGGCAGAAATTCCCGCGGCGAATGGTCACGCATCCGCCGCGGGGATCGCAACGATCTACGGCGCACTCGCGCGCGGCGAACTCTTGTCGTCGGAGGTTCTCGAGAGCGCACGAACGTGTCAGGCCGAAGGCAAGGATGCCATCCTGCCGATGACGACAAAGATTGCGTGTGGGTTCATGCTTTCGCCCGAAAATGAACCCTGCGGGCCGAATCCCAAAGCCTTCAATCACGCTGGCGCGGGCGGTTCTCTGGGATTTTGCGACCCGGAAGCCAAGATCGGTCTCGGCTACGTGATGAACAACATGCACACGGGCGCATGGCTGGTGGATCCGCGTGCGCGCAAGCTGGTCGACGCGGTGTACGCAAGCCTTTAGGCCCCGACAATCAGGTCAATCAGAACCAGGACCAGCGAGTCGACTGATGCCTCGAGTGTCTTCACTCGATCGAAGCGGTGTCCGTGAACAGCCATAGCAACACGACCACCGTGAACATCGCCCCGCCAGCGATCGAGATCGCGACATCCGCCCCGAACGCCCCGCTCATCAGCCCCGAAAGCAACGAGCCGATGGGGGCGCCCGCGATCAGGCCGAGTTGGTAGATCGAGAGCACACGTGCGAGATTGGCTTCGGTCGCCTTTTCCTGGAAGACCGTGCGGGAGAGGTTGATGAAGACCGAGCCCGTGAGACCCCAGCAAAGGGTCAAGGCGAGAAACCATCCCCAAGACCATTGAAGTCCGATCCAACCGAGCAGGATCGAAGCAATCATCAAGGCGATCATCGTCGTGCGGATCTTCCGACGAATGGATCCACGCCGGCGCAGCGCGAAGGAACCGATGATGGTCCCTAGTGGAAAGAGCATCAACACAATCGCCAACGCCTGAGCTCCACCTTCGTAGACGTCTCGTACCAGGATCGGGAAGACGACCAGAAAGGGGCCGATGAAGAAGAGTCCGACACACGCGACGAGAATCCCCATCGAGCGCAGCGCGGGATCGCCGGCCACTTCGCGCACTCCGGCCGTGATCTGGTGCCAGGCATTCTCGCTCGGTGGTCGCGCCACGAGCTCAACCGACTTGACCGGCAGACCAGGCAGTCGCGACGCGAACCAGATCCCACTCGACAGAACCGCCGCCTGGAGTCCGAGAATCGTCGGCGTTCCGACCCATTCGATGACACCACCGACGAGAGTCCCCGTGATCTGCGCACTGAATTGGACCACCGTCATGAGCGTGATGGTCTGGATCATCATGGTTCCGGCAACGCGGGAAAGCAGCGAGTCTCGCGCCGGCATCAAGAACGCGTTGATCACTCCGATCGACACGCCATAGACGATCACGCTGGCGATGCTGAGCTGCCCGAAGAGAATCACGACAGCCAACGAGACCGGTGGCAGCGTGGCGACCGCGTGCATTCCCGTCAGCAGGCGACGGGGTTCGATGCGATCGGCGACCACGCCCCCAACCATCAACAGGATCAGTTGCGGCAGCGCCGAAGCGGATTGCGCAAAACCGACCCACTCGGCACTCGCGCGCAACTCACCGACGATCAGCCACGAAAACAACACCGACTGCATGCCGAAGGAGGCAAACCAGGCGGCAACCACCGCGTTGAACCAGCCGCGACCACGTACGCCAGAGCTGGATGCGGCCGGCATGGGAGCCCATTCTCCTATTGTGGCGACCCGCTCATCCGGAGGTGCCACTCAATCGACGACTACGGCGTGTCCATCGCGAGGCTGCCGGCAATGAATGCCTGGATGCTGTCCGCCAGCTCGCTCGCATGCGTGATGGGAATCATGTGGCTTCCGCCTTCGACCACCTGCAGCTTCGAGTTCCTGGCATGGCGTGCGAGCCAGTCACCCATCGCGAGCGGCGCCAGATTGTCGTCGTCCCCGTGTAGTACGAGAATCGCCAGGTCGAGCTCTTCGATGCCGAGCTCGTTCTCCATGAAACGCTCGCCTTCGGCGTAGTACGTTGCGCGCATGTTAGGCTTGGCGAAATTCGCGGCCAGATTCGGCAGCCACCATTCCGGTTGTTGGCCACCACTGAAGGCAGCGACGCTGAGTCCGCTTTGCAGCCCACGACCCATGGCCGGCACCGCGGCGAGATACCAGCGAACCGGACCGCTGGAAAGAAGCGCCATCGCCGCCGGCGGCTCCTGAGGATCGTCGGACGGCCCAGCGCTTCCAATCAAGACGAGCCGGCCGATCCGCGACGCATCCTTGCGTGCGGCGATGATGCTGATCGGGCCGCCGTAGGACCAGCCGACTACGGTGGCGTCGCGCAGATTCTCGCTTTCGAGCAGACCGAGCAAGTCGTGCGCATTGCCTTCAGGTGTGAAGGCGCCATCGAGGCGCGCATCCGAATGTCCGTAACCCACACGGTCGTAGGCGATGACCCGGTGACCGCGTGCAGTGAGTGCTTCGGCCAAGGGCGCCCACTCGTAGGCGGAGCCAGGCAAGCCGTGCACGAGAACAATAGGCGGCCCCACTCCCGTATCGATCGCATTGACGGCGACGCCTTCCGCGACCGGAATGCGGCGTCCCGCCGCCGGAAGCTGCGCGACCTCGGCCGGGACGACGAGGGAGTAGAGGGGCGGCAACGCAATCGCCGCAAATAACAACGCCGCGATGGTTAGAAGAACACGCTTCATGTCGGCCCTCCCCCGAACTCTCAAGGCCGGACGGTAGCGTGCGACCGCCCGTCCTGCGTGGGCTCGTCTCTGGAAGGTTCGACCACCGAGCGCTACAGACTCCGTTGTCGACTCGCCGACGCCGGCAGCGAAACGGACCGCATGGCGGCCAACCCAGCTGGGGAATGAAGACTTCATTCACGGGGCGACGCGGAGGATTTCCATGAACGTCGAACGTATCTACATGGCCGAAAAGCCTGGCGGAGAACAGATCGATTGCGAGAGCATCTCGGTGGTTACCGGGGCCGGAATCGAAGGGGACCGAGTTCTGGGCCATCGCGATGAGCCGGGTCAGAACATCACGCTGATCGAGGCCGAGGTCGTCGAAGATTTCATTCAAGAGCAGGGCCGCCCACGCGACCTCTCGATCACCCATCGCAACATCCTCACGCGCGGCGTTCGCCTCAATGAACTCGTCGGTCGCGAGTTCGCCATTGCAAAGGTGAGGCTGCGTGGCGTCGAGCTATGCGAGCCATGCCTTGGACTGGGTACAGCCCTCGCAACGGCGGAGTTTTCGGCCGCTGATATCGTCAAACGGCTCGTGCACAAAGGTGGCCTGCGGGCTGGCAGCACCTCGAACGAGATCCAGAAGTTCAGCCAATGCTCCCCGGCCCACGGTCGATAGGAGGTGTTTTGATGCCACGGTGATCGGCCGACTTTGCCACCCGCTTTGTGGAAGATCTCCTCCGCGTAAAACCAGACGTGCTCGGATTCCCAACACTCGGCTGCCAATTCCGCGAACGATCCCCGGCGCACGAGCTTCTCGTACATTCCGCGCGCGGCCGGGTTGGCGTTGTCATTGTGGTGCGCGTGCTCGGTGCCCTTGAACGCCGTCGCGGCCATGGAGCCCGGATTGACCCGACTCCAGTCAAAGCACGTGCGGCACTCTTCGAGCCTCTCGGTATCGAGGAGGTTTCGAACCACGAACGCGCCGTCTTCGCGGAGCGTCGCTCTCTGCGAATCGTCGATCATGGGATTCTCCGTCATATGATCGACTCTTGGGTTCATTTCAGGTGGTCAAGTTATTCCGGACAAGCGCGCGTGTTGCGTGCAGTCGATCGCGAGAGGACCGATGCTGATCGGCACCCTACCCTCTCTCGCGAACAGGACTCGAATCGGAGCATCGGTCGCGGGAGGTTCGGCAATCAATGGAATTAGAGCGAGGTGACCTTCGGCAAACGCGAAGGTTGTTTCTCGTGGGTCTGGGGGGGATATTCTTCTGTGCGTTCGGGTCCGTGGCGATACAGGTCGACGGACTGATCGGACCGGACGGGATCTTGCCAGCCGCGGACTACCTCGCCCGTGCTCGCAACTACTTCGGAGAGGCTGCACCCTACCAGATTCCGACCGTGTTCTGGCTGGGGGCGGGTAGCCTAGCGCTCCATCTCGTCTGCGGTCTGGGAATGCTTTTCTCGCTGCTGCTCAGCTCGGGCTTCGCCCCCCGACTCTGCATCGCCGTTCTATGGGCGCTCTACCTATCGATCTCCTCGGTCGGAAACGTCTTCTTTGCATATCAATGGGATTTCCTACTCATCGAAGCCTCCGCCTGCGCATTCTTCTTCGCACCCGGTGGATGGACTCCGGCGTCCGCCCGAAAAATTCCGACGAGCCCGCTCGGCCTCTTTCTCGTTCGGCTGCTGCTCGCCCGCCTGTTCTTTCTCTCTGGCGCGACGAAGTGGTTGTCTGGTGATCCCAGTTGGAGAGAGGGGACCGCGCTCCACTTTCACTTCTGGACCCAGCCTCTGCCCACGATTCCAGCGTGGTGGGCTGATCGAATGCCCGATCTAATCCTTCAGGGCGCGACCTACGGGACACTCTTGATCGAGTTCGGCCTGCCCGTCTTCGTTTTTGCGCCGCGCCCGTTTCGACGTCTCGCGTTCGTCGGGTTCATCGGACTTCAGCTCCTGATCGGCTTGACCGGGAGTTACGGGTTCTTCAATCTCCTGACCTGCGTGCTGTGTCTCACGTTGATCGAAGATCGGGATCTGGTCGTTGCGAAACACTGGATCAGGTGGACCGTCCGGGCCCAGAGCGATGAGCTCGAAATGCCTTCGACCGAGCGAGCCATGGACGCACCGTGGCGAGAACGTTTCCGACGCGCTCAACGTTCGCTTGCGGTCGCTGTCATAGCCCTATTCATACTCATGGCGATCACCGCAACGCTCGGCTCGCTGGGCCTCGGTCAATTCGTCCCGGAGCCGGCCCGGATCGTCCTCAACAAACTCGCGCCCTTCCGTTCGTTCAATGGCTACGGGCTATTCGCCGTGATGACGACCGAGCGACTCGAAATCGAAGTCGAGGGCAGCGCCGATGGTGAAAGCTGGAAGCCATACGTCTTCCTCTACAAGCCCGGCCCTTCAGATCGCGTGCCGAGATTTGCGATGCCCCATATGCCGCGGTTGGACTGGCAGATGTGGTTCGCTTCGCTGCGGGGCTGCGAAAACAGTCCGTGGTTCCATCGGTTTCTGTTGAAGCTTCTGAAAGGCAGCCAACCAGTGAGCGCCCTGCTTGCCGAGAATCCGTTTCCAGACGATCCCCCGCGCTACCTGAGAACGCCGACGAGTCATGCGCGATTTGCCGGGCGCGATCGAAACGGAGGAAGCTGGTGGTCGCATGAAGCGGTTGGGCACTTCTGTCCAACGAGCGAACTTCGCGGCGGACGACTCGTCGCGACCGAATAAAGTTCGCGTAAGTAGTTGATCGAAGAGTTCAAACGACGGACGTTGACTTCGTATCTCGATCGCGGCTTAATCGGGCTTGGAGTCGGAAAACGACCGAGTTGGTTCTCCGCGGTGGACGGGAACGGAAGCCGGAACCACCAACGTCCAGCCGGCTGCCACCGGGTCGAATCCCGAACCCGTGAAATCGGTCGAAAGATCGTAGGTCGCGCTTCCAGTCGTGAGGCCCAGGTTGACGACGTTCGTCAAATCCGCGCCACGAAGGTCGGTGCCATTGAGATTCGTGAAGGCCAGATCCGCACCGGGCTCGAGATCTCGGCCCGCAAGAGTTCGGCCCCGCGACACTCGTTTACGACTCGCCCAAGTTCAAGAGAGAATCGATCTCCTCAAGAAGCGTTTGGTTCCGGTAGGGCTTCTGGATGAATCCATCGTGAGCAGGGTTCCAGCCCTCCAGTCGCTCCAGCGCCTCTTCGGGGTGGCCGCTCGACATGATGATTGGCAGCTCGGCCCGTGTCTTTCTCAGCTGAGTCCAGATTTCGATTCCACTGAGGCCCGGCATTGCGATGTCCAGGATCACGAGGCTGAGTGCCGAGCCGATTTCTTCGGCGTTGGCGAGCGCCTGTTCTCCGTTCGAAGCGAGGTGAACATTGAAGCCGACTGCCGAGAGGCGTTTCGTCAGAATCGCGCGGATGGGTGCTTCGTCGTCGACGATGAGCACGTCCTGATTCGCGAAACGCCCTGGAGTGGGTGTGAGGACGATATCTTTCGAGGCGGGTCGGGTGGCCTTTTGAGTCGGCAGCAAGAAGGTGAACTGGCTTCCGAACCCCAGCTTCGTTTCGATTTTGAGCTGGCCTTCGTGGCTATCCAGGATGCCGCGCGTGGCCGCCAGCCCGAGACCGCGTCCAGTGAACTTCGTGGTGAAGAAGGGGTCGAAGATCTTCGCCAACGTTGCGTCATCCATCCCTGCTCCATCGTCGCGAACCGACACGTGGATCACGTCTCCCGAAACTTCTCCATGATCAATGGATGCACTTGCACTATCCATCGGCGGGGGCCAGCCGCGTCCTGTGCGGATCTCGATCTTGCCGCGTGCTTCGCCGATTGCTTCTGACGCGTTCGTTAGCAGGTTCATCAGTACCTGGCGAAGCTGTGCGGATCCGCCGCGAACCAGCGGAAGCTCCTCCTCTAGACAGAAATCAATTTCGATGCTCTTGGGAATCGTCACGGATATCAAGCTGGTGACGTCACGCACCAGCATGGACAAATCCAGAATCTCGGTTTTGAACGTGGTCTTGCCCGCATAGGCCAGAAGCTGGCTGGTGAGTTCTGCGGCGGTTGTGGCCGCCCTTTCAATGTCGGCCAGTGGCCCTTGAATCGGGGAATCGGGCTCGACACTCTCGCGCGCAGTCTCCGTGTTGCCCAGGACCGTCATGAGCAGGTTGTTGAAGTCGTGCGCAATGCCTCCCGCGAGGAGGCCCAGACCTTCCAGTTTCTGGGACTGAATCATGGCCTGCAACGCCCGTCGCGCCTGCGTGACATCCGTCATTCGCCACGCTCGCCCGAGGAACCCCTGCTCCGGCGCGATGGGCAGTGTCCTCACCTCGAGGATCCTTCCGTCCAGCATCATGAGATCGACCGATTCAATCCGGGCGGATTCAAAGGTCGCGTCCTGCGGATTCCACACTCGTTGTATTGATTTTGGAGGTGGCTCGCGAAGCATCGCCCCCAGATGGACCTGCAGTCCCTGACCACATTCAAACATCTCCTGAGTCGACATCCCCCAAAGGTCTGAAAAGGCCTCGTTGATATAACGGATTTCACCGCTCCGATCTCTGAAGAGAATCCCCTCTCCAATCGCCAGATCGAGTGCCTGCAGCAACGCGAGATGTTCCTCGGATTCGTTCAGGGCGGTGCGAAGCGCCGTCCGGTCTCTCAGCCGCAGACACAGTCCCGCTTCAACGCCGCGGCTCTTCTCGACGACGGAGACTTCGATCAGGACGACGCACTGGACTCCCGACGGTGATGTGAATCGATGCTCTTGTCCGCGCCTCGCACTCTGGTTGGCTTCCGCGAGCGAAAAGCTCGGCACAGTAAGTTCGAGGAGTTCGCCAATCGGAGCCCCGGGGTTCAATTTCCCCGGGCCGAAGAGTTCATGTGCGTTCGGATTCGCGTAGAGCAGCTGGTGGTGGGGGCTGATGATCAGGATCGGGTCGGCGTCATGGTCGAGCACACTCGGGAGAGAAACGCGCTCGAGGACAAAGAGGTCGCGACGCTCCACAGCGAACAGGAACAGCAGACAGCTGAGGGCGTAGCCGAGCGCCGTTGGATCGTACGAGAGAGGGACGGGACTGAATACGTAGGTCATGTTCATCGCCATCGGGACGGCAACCGCTGCGACGAGAAATCGGCACTGCGAGCGGATCGTCGGGTCCTGTACGAAATACCCCTCCCGTGCATGGACGAACACCGCCGCGCAAAGGGCGACGTAGTTGACGCCGGCTGTCGCGTACCAGAGCGGTCCGTACTCGCTTCTCGCGAGGGGGTGTGTCTCGACGAACTGCCCGTGCCAGGGGTTCGTGATCAGGCCGATCCAGAGCAGGGCATTGATCGTGACGAGTACGGGCAAGCCAGACCGAAAGGCGACCTTCCGATAGCCCATCATCTCTGAGAAGCCCGTCGTAAAGAACCACCAGCCCGGCGCGATCGTCAGGAGGCCGGTGTAGACCATGAGCATTCCGCCCCAGCGGATCGTTGAGTCGTTCGGCCATACGAGGGCAAGCAGGTCTCCGATAGCGAAGATCAGCGCAGAGAAGAAGACCAGGGGGAGCGCTGGCCACAGCGCTGCCGGCGGACGCCGGTAAAAGATGTGTGTAGACAGCGCCACCAACAGGACGATCCCAAGTGAGGTGGCTATTTGTGCTTCCGGCATGAATCAATCCTTCTGTGCCCCGAAGATTGCGAAGCACCTGACCCGATGATGCCACACCTGGGGGATGTGATACCTAGGGGTATGACCTGGGATCGGGCAACAGTTTGTGACTTCAGGGGGTGATACTTGCTCTAGGCGTTCCGCCGAACACCGAGGTAGAGGTCGCGTCGGTGGCGGATAGCGTACGATCATCGACGATGAGCAGAACGGGTACCCCCGCTTCAGGGGGTGGTGCTGGTGCTGCCCGATACCCTCTTGTGATATTCGGAATCAAGGCGGACGTTATTCACTAGGATAGCTTCTCCCGTAGTGCTTCGTTTGGCGTTTTACCGCCGTGAGCTCCGTGTGGGCGATCGAAATTGTAAAAGCGTTCCCACACGGCCAGCTTCTTCTCGAGATCCACGGCATCGCGGTCGGTGAGGAGCTGGTAGAACTCGTCCTTGTCGGTTCGGTGGGACCGCTCGACTTTCCCATTGAGCTGCGGCATGCGCGGCTTGATTCCTAATATCACACGTCAGGGGATAGGAGTTTCAAATCTGTTGGGCGATCGTCTTCTCGCTACAGAGCATTGGAACTGGGGTCACAGAAGCCGGAAAGTGTCTCTTAGCCTAACGGGCCTTCGAGTCCAGAATCTGTGGATGGGCCAAAGCGACAGAACCGGTCGTTCCGTCATCGTTTTTCGGCCACCCAAGAGAGCTTGACGCGCGCCGTGCTTGCGGAAGCGGGCCTCAGCGTATCGGAGATCGACGTAGCTCTCGAGCACGCCTAGCCGGCGATGATACGCTGGGGTCACACTCTTGACATTACCGGGGTTCGACCACCACCGGCATCTCCTCGATGCCCACGATGAAGTTCGACGGGCGCATGGGCGGATTCGTATCGCTCGCCAGCTGCATCTCCGGCAGCCTCTCGATCAGCCGATCGAACATCACTCGCAGCTCCAGGCGGGCCAAACTCGAGCCCAAACAGAAGTGGGCGCCGTGGCCGCCGAAGGCCACGTGATCGTTCGGGCTGCGCTGCACATCGAAGCGGTGCGGATCTTCGAAGACGCGATCGTCGCGATTGGCCGCACCGTAAAGCAGCAGGAGCTTCTGGCCCTTCTCGATCCGCTGCCCCTCGACCTCGATGTCTGCCGTCGCGGTCCGGGCCATGTTCTGAATCGGCGTCACCCAGCGCAGCATCTCCTCTACCGCTGTAGGAATCTTCGACGGGTCGTCGATCAGGATCTGACGCTGGTCGGGATTCTTCATTAGCTGGTACATGCCGCCGCTGATCACGTGGCGCGTGGTCTCATCGCCGCCCACCAGAATGAGAAGCGATTCTTGTAGAAGGGCTTCGTCCTCTAGCTTCTCGCCGTCGATCTCCGCGTGCACGAGGATGCTCATCAGGTCCGACTGCTGCGGTTTTGCGCGGCGTTCGGCGACGACCTTGCGGTTGTACTCCGCGTACTCTCCGGCGGCCTTCGCTGCATTCATCATCACCTCGGGCGAAGCTTTCGCGTTGGTACCGAGGATCAAATCGTCGGACCAGTGCAGCAGCTTGTCGAAGTCCACGGGCTCCACTCCCAGCATGTCGCCGATCATCGCCATCGGGAGCGGCGCCGCGATGTCCCGCACGAAGTCGACCTCTCCGCGTTCGGCAGCCTTGTCGATCAGCTCGTCGCAGATGCGCCGCACCATGCCCTCGTATTCGGCCACCCGCCGGGGTGTGAATCCGCGGTTCACGAGATTGCGACGACGCTTGTGATCGTTCCCGTCGAGGTTGATCATCGACGGGATCGGCGGGGAGTCCGGACGCATGCCGTAGCGGTTGCAGAAGTGCTCCGAGTCTTTCGACATGCGCATCACGAGATCGTGGCGCGTCACTCCCCAGACACCCGCCGCCTCGTCGAAGTAGACCGGCGCATTGGCGCGCATCCAGTCGAAATACGGGTGGGGATCGTCGGCGTACCAGTCGCCGTCGAGCAGGCGGATCTCCGGGTTGACGGGATGGTCGGGCATGCAGGCGAAAACTCCCTGTTCTGTGCGATCCGTGCGACGCCACCGGCATGGGACGCGGCCCTTGGCGCGTACTGGAACACGTTCTAATCTCCCTACCATCCTACCTCGTAGCGAAACTCGTGGCGATAAAGGCAGCGAACATGGCAGAAGCCCCCGTCTATGAGATCCAGGGCCGGCAGGTGAAACTGCCAGTCGAGGTGCGCGACGCTTCGTCCGGAAATGCGATGTATATGGTGGACGCTGCGACCGCCCAGGCGCTGCTTCCCGGAGACGCCTTCAAGGTCGTCGAACCCGCTCCCGGGCTGACGCAACTCCTGCTCGGCATCATCGACTACCGCGACAACGATCTCGGCGACTACAACGAAGTCGCGATCATCTTCTTCGTCCATCCGAAGGACGGCTCACCCGAGGACGCCGGGACCTTCATCTACAAGCTGCCGGTGAATCAGGCCTTCACCTGCGAGGCGGGCTGCACCATCTGGGGTTTCCCGAAGACGGTCGACGAAATCGATTACCGCTACGACGACGAGACGGCAACCTGTCGGCTGGAAATGGACGGCCAACACGTCTTCACGCTCACCCTGCCCCGGGGCCGAGCCCAGGAGGGCGCTGCACCGGTCGAGGACACGGCGGGACCGACCTATACCTACATCGGCGGCGTCCCGCACCGCACGACCTTCACGACCGGAGGCGACACCATCGTGAGCCCGGGTGATGCGGGCGTCGAACTCAAGCTGGGACCACACCCGATCGCGGATCAACTCCGAGAACTCGGCCTCCCGAAGCCCGCTCTCATCAGCACTTGGAACGATCACATGCGAGGCAGCTTCGGGGTGGCGGAGAAGCTCTAAGGCGAGAGTACGCTTATACAGTGGCGACGGCTGCGGCAACCCGTTTCTCGCGCCACTGGTCGGCGATTAACGAAGCCGTCCGTCTCGCCGTTGGCCCCGACGCCTGGTCGCGGGGGGAGGCTGGCGCCGCTCACGAAGCCGTCCTTGTCCAGAATCCTTTGCCGACGTACATGAGCACCAGCCAATCCAAGAATGATATAAGTACTCAATGACATCTCATCGCAGGCGACGCCAGGTACTCTGGCTCGGACCGACAGTCTTCATTGCGACTTCGCTCACGCTGCTCATCGCGAGTGAAATCCTCCTACGCCTGATCGTCGGACATCCACTCATCCCCGTCCAAATCGCAGGCTACAACCTCGCTGGAGCAGGCAGCACACGTGACATGATTCCCTTCGTCGACGCGGGCCCGAACGAATTCGGCACCCAGCGCGAATGGATCAATCAAGGACCGCCGCCGCTTCCGGGACGAGATGAACCGGACGCTGAGCTACTGAAGTGGCAGAAGACGGCACATGATTCGGGATGGAAGGGTCTCAAAGTAAATCTCTACCGACAGTGGAACGCCGAATGGATGAGGCGGTACGGCTGCGAGCCTGGCTCGCCGATCGAAGCCATTCCGATCCCCGTCCACGAGTTCGATGCACCGAACGACTCACTCGTACCCATGTTTCGCTACCTGCCTGGAAGGACCACCCCGCTTGGCATGCGGACAAATCGGTTCGCCTGGCGTGGACCGGAACTTCCGCTCGATAAACCACCCGGTACCGTCCGACTCGCTTTCGTTGGGGCCTCGACGACGGTCGGTACCTTTAGTTGCGCCGCCTCCTACCCCGAATACGTCATTCATTGGCTCAACCTATGGGCGGAATCCGAAGGACTCGACGTCCGTTTCGACGGGATTAACGCTGGCCGCGAAGGCATGACGTCGAGAAATATTGCGGCAATCGTCCGCTCGGAAATCTTGCCGATGGAAGCCGATCTGATCTTCTACTACGAGGGTGTAAACCAGCTCCGTCGGTGGATCAGTCACGAAGAGAGTCTCGGAGACATCCCGCGACAGACACCACCGAAAACGTCGCTCGCCCGTCGTATTCTCATCGATGCCACCGGCTACTCACTCCTCGCGGGCCGTCTCCAGTTTTTCCTCAGCGGACTCGATCGAACCGGTTTGGAATCGGTCAAACCTCCTCATGAGATTTCATGGCCGACGGGCGTCAGCGAGTCCGATCCCGATCCCTTCGATCCCGAGCTGCCCTTCGGCCTCGCGATCATCACGCAGGACCTGGACTCCATCGTACGCATGGCGGCGGCTCATGGCAGCGAACTCGCCTTGGCTTCCTTCGTATTCCTGGTCGAAGAGGACATGAAGCTGGATCGCTGGAAAGGCTCCAGAATCGAGAACTTCTACAACACCACACTCTGGCCCCTGACCTACGCCGAGATCCGACGCGTGGCCGATTTCGAAAACCGGGTATTCCATTCCTACGCGCGCAAACGAATCGTCGCCTTCGTCGATCTAGCGGAGCACTATCCGCAGGACCAGACACTGTTCATGGACGGCGTACACTTCACATGCGACGGCATTCGCTTACAAGCTTGGATCGTCTTCCAAAAGCTGCTTCGTTTAGTGAGCTCCCGGATCGAGGACGGCCAATGGCCGCGTCCCGATCAGGAGCCCCTGACGACTCATCCAGGCATCGCCCCGCCAAGACTGATTGAAGATCGCTGCGTCGAGTCGAGCGAGGCCACGTCGAGCCTCGATCGGGATTTAGGTGCCACCGATCCTGGACATTCTATTGAATAGGCGCCGACGAAGGCATTCTGGCCCCGATCCGGGGACTCACTCCCAGCGTTTCCAATCTTGCTCCGCAATCGTCTTCATTTTGAGAGGCGGTGCATCCCGATAAGCCTCAATGCGAGCACCAACGACTTCCGCCGACTCGCCGAGATTTTCGAGAAGCGGCAAAACCGGATCACGGTTGTCGTTGTAGAATTTGAGACGCTCCACCGCGATCGTCCATCCCTCCCAACCCTTAATCTTCGCGCGCAGCGTCCACGCGCCAAGTCCGAAGCCGGATCCCATATATCGAGGCATCGAGAAGTCCAACACCGGTCGGTCGTCGGTGATGGGCTCGACGTTCGCTACGAATTCGGCCACCGCTGCCTCGTCGAACCGAAAGAACGACAACAGATGATCGGGATCCTTGACACCGATCATTTCAAAGTCTCTGTGAATTTTCGGCGCCTGCATTTTCTCGGCGAGGCGCTCATAGTCGATCCGAAGCGGCTCCATTGTCCCGATGATGAGCATCACGCCGGTCCCGCCCTGAGACCAGACGGTCGCGTGCGGGAATACGTCCGCAAAGGCGCGGAACAGCATCCGCTCCTGGTCGAGCGGTGCCTCACCGGTCGGCACCCATTGCATCAAGAGCCCATCGGCGGCGAGATGCTCCCGCGCCGACTCGTAGAATTCCCGTGTATAGAGGTTGATGACGCCGGCGGTGAAAGTTTCCGGAGGCTCGAGCATGATGACATCGTAGATCTCGTCGGTTGCGGCGAGATAGTTTCGGCCGTCGTCGATGATCGTTCGAACTTTGGGATGTTCGAGGACGCCATTGTTCGTCCAGAAATACTGCGCTGCGTCGAGAACGTGCGGGCTTAGTTCCAGGTTGTCGACCCGCTCGAGACTCGAGTGCGCAGCAACGGCAGACAAGCTGTTACCGACGCCAAAACAGATGTGCAGAACTGTCTTCGGATCGCCGGGATGGAGCAGCATCGGTAGATGACCCAGGAAATAGTTGAATGTGAAGGAAGACGTACTCGCCGTTCCCCGCCGATCCCCGTACATGATCGCTCGTGAGCCGAACGCTTCGAGGACGGCGACGGTGTCCGTAGGACCTTCGTGATAGAAAATGATCTTTTGCTTTTCATGCGGCGGCAATGACCGCATGAAGAAATCGGGTGGCAGCGAATACGTCGAGCCAAGACCCATCGCCGCGATGAGGACGATCGAAACGAGGCGGACAACGGTGGACCGAACGCTAGAGGCCATGAGCACCGCCCCGAGAGTCAAGTTTGCAACGACCATGAAGATCAGCGTTCTCTGCATGCCCACGTAAGGAATCAGTAGAAATCCCGTCACAAGGGATCCCACGATCGACCCGAAAGTATTGACCGAGTACACCCGTCCGACCGTGCGACCCAGCGATGCAAGTCCACGCACGGAGAGCGCCGTGGCCAGCGGCAGGACGGCGCCGAGCAGAATCGTTGGCGGAAGCATGATCAGCGCCGACCCGACGAACATCAGCCGCACCGAATCCGCGAACGAGTGAATCTCCGATCCAATCAAGCCTGCGGAGATCTCCTCGAGGCTCGGAAAGAGGAATCCCGAGGCGACGAAGCCGAGCCCTGCCAGGACCTGCAAGATGCCCAATACGAGGAGAGGATTCTTTAGTCGTCGAAGGCCGATTGTATAGAGAGCACTCCCGAGCGCTATGCCCATCAAGAACGTCGCAAGCATGGTCGTAAACGCGTAGGTCGAGTTGTAGAGAAACCGAAGCAACGCTCGCGACCAGAGTACTTCGTACCCGAGAGAAGTGAATCCCGACACCGCCACGGCGATCAATGCGAGCCGGATCGTCGTCGCCGACAAATCCGGCGCATCGACTTCCTCGGTCATCGCTGATGTATCGCGCGCAGTTGCCCGGCGCCTCGCGACCAGCCAGATGATCGCGGCGGCGCTGAGGTTGATGACAACAGCAATTCTCGTCGTTCCCAAGACACCGAAAGTCTCGACCAGATAGAAGCCGGCGAGCAGAGTTCCGGCAATCGCGCCAGTCGTGTTGATGAAGTACAGCAGACCCGCGCCCTGCCCGACTTTCTCCCTCGCGCGAACCCAATAGCGCGTGAGAACAGGAAACGTTCCCCCCATGAGCGTCGTCGGGGGCAGCAATACCAGACCCGCCAATAGCGCACGCCCAAAGGCGAGAACTGGATAGGAAATGTCGAGATGCCGAAGCCAGACGTAGACCGGCTGCGTCGCCTCGAAAAGAATGGGGAGAATGAGGGCGTACAGGCCGATTCCCGCCTCCAACGCGGCATAGACCATGAGCGGGTTATCGCTGCGATCAATCCAGCGTCCGAAGAGATAGCTGCCCAGCGCCAGCCCACCCATGTAGACTGCGAGCACCGTTGCCGTCGCGTAGGTCGTCACTCCAAAGACCAGCGAGAGCTGCCGCGTCCACACGACTTCGTAGACGAGCCCGGCGGCACCGGAAACGAGGAATACCATGATTACGATGAAGTGGATCACGAGTCGTCCTCTATGCAGATCATCAGTCGCGTTCGAACCTCGCGTTAGCGGATCCAAACTCATGCAATCGAAGCCCATATCGGCTGATCGCGCTGCAACTATGAGCGCGGCAGCTCAAACCTTCGGTCCCCATGTTCGCGGCGATCGTCGACCTTGCGATTGGACTAACGAACAGCAGCAAGAAAGGCCTGCACGCTTTCGACGGATTGCCTCGACAAGTCGGTCATCGCGCCCACGTGGTCGCCGTCCACGGCCCGGAAACGGACATCGATTTCGTTTGCCAATTCTGCCACGGCTTCGAAACAGGGATCGTCTCGTACACACCAGACTAGCGTCGGCACGCCGGTGGCAACGACGCCTTCCACTGCGCCTTTGATCTCACCGAGCGCATCCCAGCAGGCTTCCAACGCGACCCGATCGCCATCGCGAATCCCCGCGGCGATCTCTTCGCTCATGTCGCTGGCCGCGCCGATGATGTCAGCAAAATTGTCGATTTGCATTTGTGCGATCGCCGCCGCAGCGCCGTTCTTGAGATCCCAGCCGCCAATCGCCAACGACGACAATCGGTCCCCGTGATAGCGGGCCACTCCGGTCCCCATCCAGCCGCCCATCGAATATCCGACGTAGTGGGCGCGTTCTACGCCCAGGTCGTCGAGCACGGCGGCGATGTCACCGGCCCGCGACTCCAGTCCGTAGCGTGCCCGCTCATGTGGACAATCACTCTCGCCGTGGCCAAGTGAATCGATCAGCACCAGCTGATAGTCAGCCTGCAACGCAGAGACGAAACCGCGGTCCTGCCAGCTGTGCCAGTTGCCGAAGAGTCCATGCTGCATGACGACGGTCGGCCCAGTGCCGAGAGTCTCAAAGGCGATCTTGCTTCCATTGCTCGTCGCGAATGCCATGGGCTCCTTCCAAGTGCCTGCTACAAAAAGTTGATGGTGAATCTATTCGAACGAACGGACTCATCCAAAGACTACTTGCTAAACGACGACCTAGCGCGGGTATGAATAGGACTGTGCGGAATCCGACAGCTCCGATTGCGACGATCTTTCAGGCTGTGTTTGATCCACTTCTCGAACGCGCCATCGTTCTTCCAGTCCCCATCGTAGACATCAATGCCCTCGGCGAGTGAGGCCGGGGCATGTTAGATTTCAGCCACAGGACGGTGCATTCGGGGCCGTCGCGGGTTCCAAGCAGTATTCCGCTCGACCGCTATGCTATCTGACGCGTGCTCAGATGACTTCCTCGCCGACGTTCGGACGTCGCATTCGCATCCAC
>CAWLAJ010000049.1:0-19037 GCA_963854795.1 Deltaproteobacteria bacterium UBA4427
TGACATCATCGAGTTGGGAATTCCTTTTTCCGACCCGATGGCAGAGGGCCCGACGATTCAGCGCTCGAGTGCGCGATCACTCGCAGGGGGAACCAATCTCCGCTCGATTCTCGAATTGGTCGGCCGTCTGCGAGGGCGTCTCGATCAACCCCTCGTGTTGATGGGCTATGCCAATCCCCTGCATGCGATGGGCGCTGAGAATTTCGCGAAGACAGCCAGCGATGTGGGAGTCGATGGCGTGATCATTCCGGACCTGACGCCCGAAGACGGCAAGCCGTATCTCGATCCGATCCGCGAAGTCGGCATCGATACGATCCTGCTCGCTGCGCCGACCACGCGTCGCGATCGACTCGAGATGCTCGCGAACACGACACAGGGATTTCTCTACTACGTGTCCGTGCAAGGAGTCACCGGCGCACGTGCCAAGCTCGGCGCCGGCATCGAGGAAAACGTACGTCTGGCGCAATCGCTCGGCCCGGCGCCGGTCTGCGTGGGGTACGGAGTGACGACGCCCGAGCATTGCGAGGAAATTGGAGCCTTTGCGGACGGCGTGGTCGTGGGTAGCGCGATCGTCGACCGGATCGAGGCTGCGTCCAGGAGCGCCCGCGATGCGGAGGGAGCCAAAAGCATTGCCGTCGAGGACGTCGGCGAGTTCATTCGGGCGCTGAAGAAGCCTCTCCGTCGCTGACCCCAGCGCTCTGCTCGCCACCGAGCCTTCCCTTCGTCAACTCGCGAACCAATTCGACGACTTGAAGACGGGTTTCATCGATCGAGCCAGAATTGTCGATTACGTAGTCCGCCATGTCACGTTTTTCATCGATCGGGAGCTGGGCCGCTACGCGTCGTTCGGCTTCTTCGACGTCGCAGTCGTCGCGTTTGCGGGTTCGTTCGATCTGGATCTCACGACCCGCCCAGACGCAGAGCGTCGCATCGAACTTCATGACCGCGCCGCTACCTCGTCCGCTCGTACGGCCCTCAAAGAGCAGGGGAATGTCGAGCACCACCAGCGGAGCCTCTTCGAGCAGCGCGTTCTTCGCACGTCGCGCCATTTCGGCGATGACCGGGGGGTGCGTGATCTTGCCAAGTTTCACGCGGGCCTCTTCGTCTCGGAAGACGATCGCGCCTAGCGCCTCTCGGTCGAGCGATCCATCGTCAGCGAGAATGTCGTCGCCGAAGGCGGCCGCGATTTCGGCGAGCACCGGTTGGCCTACGGCTTGTTGTTCATGAACGATGGCGTCGGCGTCGATCGTGATCGCGCCGAGTTCGGCGAGCATGTCGGTGACCGTGCTCTTTCCCGTTCCGATTCCGCCGGAGAGTCCCAGAATGCATGTCATGGACAGAGCATCGCTCGTGCAGACCGTTCGCTCAAGCGTCTCTTGAACCGTCGGCGCTCGCGATGATCACGCAATTCTTGCCCGCCGCCTTCGCCTTGTAGAGCGCGCGATCCGCCTCACCGAAGAACTCTCGACGATTGCCCTCGAAAACCGCAACGCCGACCGAGATCGTGATTTCGATTGGCTTCATGCTGTCGCCGATGATCAGGCGAGTCGACTCAACCGTTATGCGGATCTTTTCCGCCAGATGGACGGCGCCGGGGAGGTCGGTATTCGGCATCAGGACCACGAATTCTTCACCGCCGTAGCGGGCGATCAGGTCCGACTCCCGTGCCGAATCGGTCATGATCGAAGCCAGACTCATCAACACTTCATCTCCGGCGGTGTGCCCGTGCGTGTCATTGAGGAGCTTGAAGTCGTCGATGTCGAGCAAGAGGAGCGCGAGGGGAGCCTCGGTTCGGCCAACTCGTTTGATCTCGCGCGTGAGATGATCCTGGAAATAGCGATGGTTGTGGAGTTTCGTGAGGCCGTCTGTAATCGAGAGCTGGGAGAGGATCTCATTCGCTTGCTGAAGCTCTTCGTTCTTTTCGGCCAGGCGCCCGCGATCGTGTTCGATCTCGAGTTGACTGCTCCTGAGTTTCCTCATCATGTCATTGAAGGTTTTCGTCAGCAGTCCGAGTTCGTCATGGATATTGGCCGGCGACGGGATCTGGTAATGGGTGTGACCTTGGCTGATCTTCTGAGCCCCCAGCGACAACGCTTCGATCGGTTCGATGATCGCCCGTGTGATCTTGTAGGCGAGGACGCTGAAGAGCAGGATGATGCAGACGTCGACGATGAAGATCTGACTCGAGATCGAGACGGCGGACGCAAACGCATTGGTGTATTCGGTTTCGATCGCGAGAACCCATTCGGTTCCCTGCAGACGAGCCAGCACCGCGACCATACGAATGCCGTCACGGCTTTCGTATTCGGTCAGCTCGCGCGCTCGCAGCATCTCCAGACCCGAGAGGGGGAGTCGGTCGCCCAGCCGGAAGTGACCGCGGACGCCGGCCGCCGCGAGGATGATTCCGTTGCCATCGGTCAGGAGCACTCGCATTCCGGCGAGCGCGGAGTGAACGGGTTCGAAGGCGAGCAACACGTCCACTTCCGAGACGCATGGAGACCGGTCGACCGGCTGATCGGCTTCGGCCTCGGTCGCTTCGTCGACCTGAACGTCGCAACTTGGCGTCGAGCGCTCCTGCCAGTCAGGTCCTAGCACTCGTCCAAGATCTGCGGTCTGCTCCGCGATCAGCGCGAATCCGCGTTCTTCCATTCGTGTGCGCACATCGCCGCGGATCGCTCCGATCGCCAACCAGCTCACCAGACCGGCGGTAAGCAACGTCGAAACGAAAACGCAGAGGATGATCCGAGTCGACACGCTCCGGATCGGAGCATGGCGACGGACTTTCTGCACGGGGTCGAGCGAGTTGGACGTGGACCGGTTCATTGCGCCTCGAAGTGGAGGTTGCGGCCTACGTATCGACCAGGAGGGCGCGACGCTTGACCCGCAAGAAAGACAAATTCGCTTGTAAATGCGGCAACTTAGAAAGCACTTGCAATAACTGTGGGGTTCGGGGAATCGGCCTGAAGACGAATTACGGTAAGCCCTTGCTTTTAGAGGGGAATCGGAATTTTCACATTTGCGGCCCCGCTTTTCGTCCGATATGATGCGCCTGCAAATTCAGGGGGTTAGCCGCTTTTCCCTCCTATTCCGAGTCGTCCGCGCAACCGAATCTAGATTGCTCCGCGTTGAGTCGTCCGAATCGCTCGAAAGCCGAGCGTGTTTGGTGCGACCGGACTTTGCCGCTCGCACGCGAAAGTGTAGGCGCGAGAGATCAGCCGCGATGTCGAAAGATGCGAAAACCGACGACACCACGCGCTCCGGTGGGTCGAATGACTCCAGCGCATCCGGTGACTCCGAAAGCGCGGGCATCGCGAGCGAACTCGATGCACTGCGCGGCGAGATTGATGCGATCGACGCGGAAATTCTCGGCTGTTTGAACCGCCGCGCCAGCCGCGTGCAGCGCGTTGGCGATCTGAAGAAAGGGGGCCTTCGCGGTCCAATCTACGTGGCGGCCCGCGAGCGAGACCTCGTTCGCGAATTGGTCGAGGCCAACCAGGGGCCATTCCCGAACGCCGGGATTCTGCATGTCTTTCGCGAGATCATCTCGGCCACGCGATCTCTCGAGGAGCGCGTCCGAGTCGCCTTCCTCGGGCCGGACGGCACGTTTTCCCATCAGGCCGCCAGTCGCCAATTCGGGGCGCAAGTCGACTTCGTTCCCGTCACGACCATGCGCGACGTATTCACGATGACAGAGAGAGGGGACACCCATTTCGGCGTCGTCGCTGTCGAGAACACCATCGAAGGTCCAATTTCGGCGACCTTTGACGCGCTCGTCGAAACAGACGTGACGATCTGCAGCGAGATCAAGCTCGAGATCTCTCAGCATCTGATGTCACGAACCGGAAAGATGGAAGACATCCAGAAGGTCGCCTCGCATCCCCAACCCTTGGCGCAATGTCGTGGTTGGCTCCAGGCGAATCTTCATGGCATCGAATTGGTCGAAACGACCAGTACGGCCGCAGCGGCGCAATTGGCGCACGCCGACGAGAAGGTCGCGTCGATCGGCTCCGAGGTCACGGCCGAGGTCTACGATCTGCTTGCGATCGCGTCCGGCATCGAAGACCACCGCGGCAACACCACGCGATTTCTCGTTGTCGGTCGAGAAACGCCGGCGCCCTCCGGGCGAGATCTGACGAGTGCGATCTTCACGGTTCGTCGCGATCAGTCCGGTGCGTTGCATGATTTGCTCGGCCCCTTCGCGAAGCATGGCGTGAACCTGACGGCGGTCCAATCGCGACCGATGAAGGGCAAGCATTGGGAATACAACTTCATCGTCGACCTCGAAGGACATCAGGACGAGCCGGCCGTTCGGCAGGCGCTTGAGGAGGCGGCCCAGGTAGCGGCTTCCCACAAGATCCTGGGATCGTTTCCGCGCGCGCTGGACGTTGTGGACTCCAGTGAGTCGGGAGTCGCCTCATGAGCCTGGTCGACCTGATCAAGCCGCATATCCGCAACCTCGCCCCCTATCAGCCGGGCAAGCCGATGGAAGAGCTCGAGCGCGAGCTTGGGATTCGATCCTCGATCAAGCTCGCGTCGAACGAAAATCCGCTGGGGCCGTCGCCCAAGGCCGTCGAAGCGATACGCGACGCGGTCGGCGAGATTCATCGTTACCCAGACGGAGCGAGTTTTTCTCTGCGGGTCACACTTTCCAAGCGTCTCGGTGTCGCAGAGAATCAACTCGTCTTTGGATGCGGGGGGGATGAAATCCTCGAATTGGTGGCAAAGACGCTGATTGGTGCTGGCGATGAGGTCGTCTATGCCTGGCCGTCTTTTGCCATGTATCCGATTGTCGTTCAAGGAGCTGGCGCGAAGGCGATTCAAGTTCCGCTGACTTCTGATTTCGTCCACGATCTCGACGCGATGCTCGCCGCGGTGACCGACAAGACGCGTTACGTGATGGTCTGCAATCCGAACAATCCGACCGGAACCAGCGTAGGGGCCGCCGACTTCGACCGCTTCGTGCAGGCTCTGCCAGAAGACGTCGTGCTCATTGTCGACGAAGCCTATTTCGAGTTCGTTCGGCGCACTGATTTTCCAGACGTCATCGCCCTGACGGCGACGCGACCGGGAACGCTCGTGCTTCGGACCTTCTCGAAGATTTACGGCCTGGCGGGAATGCGGATCGGCTACGGAATCTGCGATGCCGAATTCGCGAGTTATCTCGAACGCGCGCGACATCCGTTCAATGTGAATCGGCTCGCCGAGGTGGCTGCACTGGCCGCTCTCGACGATCTAGAACATGTTCGTCGAACCCTCGAGGTCAACGCGACGGGTGTTGCCTACTTGACTTCCGAGCTGGGCCGTTTAGGGATCGAGACCTGGCCGACTGATGCCAATTACATTTTGGCGAAGACCGGAGAAGAGATCGTCGATGGCCTGTTGGCGAAAGGCGTGATCGTCAGGCCAATGGGCAGTTTCGGGTTGACTGAACACGTGCGGATTTCAATCGGACTGCCCGAAGAGAACGAGCGACTAGTCAAGGCGATTTCCGAAATTCGAAGTGCGGGGGGGAGCGATTCATGAACCCGCCTCCCTTCGAGAAGCTTGCCGTGCTTGGACTCGGACTGCTGGGTGGATCGGTCGCGGCGGCGGCCAAGGAGCGCGGTCTAGCGAACGAAGTCGTCGGCGCCGCTCGTCGCCAGGGTCCCCTGGATCGAGCTCTCGAGGCCGGAATCGTCGACGCCATCGCTTCGCCGAAGGAAGCCGTGATCGGAGCCGATTTCGTTGTCTTGGGGACTCCAGTCGGGACCATGTCATCCGTCCTCGCGGACGTGGCTGCGAATCTCGAGCACGGCTGTATCGTGACCGATGTGGGCAGCGTCAAGGGCACCGTCGTCGATCTGCTTCCCGGGCTGCTCCCGGAAGGTGTTCGATTCGTCGGATCACACCCGATGGCGGGCAGCCATCTTCGTGGACCCGATCATGCACGAGCCGATCTTTTCGAAGGCGCTTCATGTGTCGTGACCCCGCGCGAGGCGGGATCTGAAGCCGACAACGAGCTTGCGACGCGTCGGGTCGAGATTTTCTGGCAAGATCTGGGGGCACGCGTCACCCGGCGAACACCGGCGGCCCATGACGAAGACGTCGCCTGGGTGAGTCACCTGCCTCATCTGCTTTCCTTCGCGTTTGCCGAGTCGCTTCGTGCAGCCCCTCAGGACGTCGGCGAGTTGGCGGGCAGCGGATTTCTCGATTTCACGAGAATCGCCCAGAGCGATGCCGAGCTATGGGGCGAGATATTGAGCCTGAATAGCAAGGCGCTATCGGGTCCCATCAATCATTTCTCGGAGTCGCTGGCGAAATTTGCCAGACTACTCGACGAGGGCGACGGAGAGTCGCTCGAACAATTGCTGAATCAGGCTCGAATGCGGCTGGCAGAGGTCGCAGCGAGTCGCCGCAATCGGCCCGAAGAGTCCGACGCATCAAAGCGAGCAATTGATGTCGACGGCGCTCGGTCCGATGAGGGTTGACGAACAGAATTTACAATACCAGCCAAGGCCCTTCGCAAAGCGCGAATCAGGCCACCAGGAGCAATGGGAAACCACATGACTGAAACAACAGAGCAATCCGGAGGCGGCGAAAGTTTCGCCGATCTTTTTGGAAACAGTGAACGATCCTTCAAAGAAGGAGAGATCGCGAGCGGCACCGTCCTGTCGATCAACAATGATTTTGTACAGATCGATATCGGCTTCAAGTCCGAGGGAATGATCGCGTCGTGGGAATTCATGACCGAAGAGGGTGTGATCACCATCGCCGTCGGCGACCAGGTCGAGGTTCTCGTCGAGGAAGTCGAGAACGAAGAAGGTCAGCTCGTGCTGTCGAAGGAAAAGGCCGAACGTCTCAAGGTATGGGACGAGATCAGCAACGCCTACGACAATGAAGAATCGGTCGAAGGAACGATCGTGGCTCGCGTGAAGGGTGGTCTTTCCGTCGATATCGGCGTCAAGGCATTTCTTCCCGGCTCGCAAGTCGATCTTCGCCCCGTACGGAATCTCGAGGCGCTGCTGGGCCAGAAGGCGAAGTTCAAGATTATCAAGTTCAACAAACGGCGCGGCAATATCGTGCTCTCGCGACGGGCTTTGCTCGAGACCGAACGCAAGATGATGCGCGAGGCGACACTCGCAACTCTCTCGAAAGACCAGATCCTCGACGGTGTCATCAAGAACCTCACGGACTATGGCGCGTTCATCGATCTAGGCGGCATCGACGGGCTACTCCACATCACGGACATGTCCTGGGGTCGCATCGAGCATCCGGGCGAACTCTTCCATGTCGGAGACGAGATCAAGGTCAAGGTTCTGAAATTCGATCCAGAGGCGGAACGCGTTTCGCTCGGCTTGAAACAGATTCAGCCGGATCCGTGGATCGATGCCGGAATGCGCTACCCGATTGGTATGCGAATTCACGGGAAGGTCGTTTCGCTGACGGACTACGGTGCGTTCATCGAACTCGAGCCTGGGATCGAGGGTCTCGTTCATGTGTCCGAAATGTCCTGGACGAAACGCGTGAAGCATCCGTCCAAGGTCGTGAGCATCGGCGACCAAGTCGAAGCTGTGGTTCTCGACGTCGACGAGCGTGATCGAAAGATCTCCCTCGGCATGAAGCAAATCGAAGAGAATCCGTGGACCGTGATCGAGGAGAAATACCCGGTCGGGACAAAGGTCTCCGGCCAGGTTCGAAATATCACGAATTTCGGAATTTTCGTCGGTCTCGAAGAAGGGATCGACGGACTCGTGCATGTCTCGGACATCTCATGGACGGAGCAAGTGAAACATCCATCGGATCGCTTCGAGAAGGGCCACGAAGTTCAAGCAGTCGTGCTCAAGATCGACAAGGAGAACGAGAAATTCTCCCTCGGTATCAAGCAGCTCGAGGCAAATCCTTGGAATGACATCCTGAAGAAGTACTCGGTGGGAAGCGAGGTCACGGGACCGGTCACGAGCGTGACCGATTTTGGTGTCTTCGTGAAACTGGAAGACGGAATCGATGGTCTGGTCTACAGCTCAGAGCTGGCAGCCGAAAGAATCGAGACCCCGTCGGAACACTTCAAAGATGGACAGGAAGTCACTGCACTCGTCGTCAAGGTCGACGCCAACGAGCAGAAAATCTCGTTGTCGATTCGAGCAGTCGGCGACAAGGCTGAACGTGCTGCTTTGAAGGAATTGGCGGCACAAGAATCTGCCACGCAGACCACCACGTTGGGTGATCTACTGGCCGAAAAGCTGCAGGCGCAGCAATCGGATGATTCCGAAAAGAAGTCGGAGTAAATTGGGAATCGGGGCAACACGAGAGTGACTGCCCCGATTCCTCTTTCTCTGCTGAGATTGTCTGGGGAGACCGAATGACGAAGAGCGGTTTGATCGAGGAAGTCGCGAAACGTACTCCGCATATTTCAAAGAAGGACACCGAGGTCGTCGTCAACACGATCTTCGATACGATGATCGAGGCCTTGCGAACCGGAGACCGGATCGAGATCCGTGGCTTCGGGTCCTTTCAAGTCAAGATCCGTGAAGCGCGAGACGGTCGAAATCCGAAGACCGGTGAGCCTGTTCATATCTCTGCCAAGCGGACACCCTTTTTCAAGGTGGGGAAGGAACTCAAGGAGATGGTCGATTGCGTGCCGAAGACCTCGGCCGGATCGGATGCCGACGGCGCCCTCGATGCTGTCAGCGAAGAGTCCGCGACCGCCTAGCTCCATCGATCAACTCGGTCTGGGTGATTCCAGGACTCTCGTGCTGAGAGATCGGGTCGAATGAGCGGAGGTCTGAACGTAGGATCGCCCGGCAAGTGAGGACTGGCCGCGAAGCAGCTCGAGGTTCGCGTTTCTGGGAATGTTGGGGGGGTGAGTGAAGCGAATCGTTCTTGTGCTGCTGACGCTTGGGCTCTTCGTCGCCATGTTGACGACGGGCTGGAAATTGGCGACCGGAAACTCGGGCCTGATCGATCTAGATCTGATCTGGATTCAAATTCCCGAACTCGAATTGTGGCGGGTGATTCTGATCTCGATGGCGCTCGGCGCTCTTTCGACGGCCGTGCTGATGGGGTTCGCCTGGCTGCGCGGTTGGCTCCTAAACGTTCGCTACCGCCGCGCGATCAAGCGACTCGAGTCCGAACTGCACGAAATGCGTAGTCTACCCCTCATCGGTAGCCGAACGGAGCTTCCGCAGGATCCGCTGCTCGAGCCGCCAGGATCGGGTCGCGAAAGCGATATGCACGCTGCGGAGCAGCGCTGAACCGTGCGGTGGGGAATGAAAAAGGCCGCCGCGAAGGCGACCGAGATCGACATGGCCTGGCGGCGAAGCCTTCGCGCTGCCGTCGCCGGAGACTGGCTGGCCGCAGAAACCTGGCTCGAGCGGATCGTCGAAGCGGATAGTCAGAACCTCGAGGCCTATCTGGTCCTGGCGCGACTCTACCGTTCGCAGGGTGCGATCGGTCGTGCGCTGCGAATGCACCAGAATCTCTTGCTGCGCTCCGGACTCCAAGAGTCGACACGTAAAGAAGCCCTGCTCGAACTCGCGCGTGACTTTGAACAAGGTGGCTATCAAGCGCGTGCGGCGGCAGCCTATGAAGAGCTTCTGGATTCTCAGCCGCGCAACGCGGAAATCTTGGAACGTCTCGCAAGCGTGCTCCATGATTTGAGCGAATTTCCACGGGCTTTGACGATGTCGCGCCGTCTTCGTCGCCGCGATCGTGAAACCGGGACGCGTCTCGAAGTCCGGATTCTACTCGCCCAGGCAGAATCACAGAACGCGAGTGGCGATCACGATGGCGCGCGCCAATCGATCAAGCAATGTCTGCGGCGCGACAAGGAATGCGCGATGGCTTGGCTGAGGTTGGGAGAACTCGAAGCCGAGCGCGGACGGGAAAGCAAGGCCTTGGACGCCTGGAAGCGTGGCGCGATGGCCGATGCCGTGGTTGCCGAGACGCTCTATCCGAAACTGGCCGCGACCTTCGCAGCGCGCGGCAAGCCAGGAGAATTCGACCGCTTCCTATTGAAGCTTCTCGATGCTCGCCCGAAAGATCACGGGGCTCGGATCGCATTGGCCCGTGCGCGTTCGAGCCGTGGTGACACGTCGGCGGCGATCGAAGAATTGGCACGCGCCATCGAAGTGACGCCAGACCATCTCGGCTTGCGCTGCGAATTGGGTCGCCTCTTGATCTCGATCGGTCAGGATGCCGAGGCGTTGAAGGCTTACGGAGATCTGCTGAGTGTTGTCGATCGGACGACCGCGGCGACGGATACCGGCGGATCGGAGACGGGCGGTTGAGTCGCTCTGCCCTGGACACGCCGATGATGCGGCAATTCTTGAAAGTGAAGGCGCAATATCCCGATTCCGTGATTTTCTATCGCATGGGTGACTTTTATGAAATGTTCCTGCATGACGCAGAACTGGTTGCACCGCTGCTCGACATCGCACTGACTTCGAGAGACAGGGGAAAGGCTGATGCGGTTCCCATGTGCGGCGTGCCGGTGCATGCCGCGGACGCGCACATCAAACGGCTTGCCGCGCTGGGGCATCGCGTCGCGATCTGTGAACAAGTCGAAGATCCCAAAGACGTCGTCGGCAAGCGATTGGTTCGCCGTGCTGTCGTCGAGGTCGTGACGCCTGGACTGGTCGGTGACCCGGCAGGACTCGAAGCGCACATCGTCATTGCGGTCGCAGCGATCGATTTCGATCCCGAATCCAAGGCTTACGGTCTAGCTGTTCTCGACGCCTCGACGGCTGATTTTCGGGCCACGCGAATCGATGGGCAGGCGGACTCGAAGGATGAAGGCGGGGAACATTCACTGCCCGACTCGCTCGTGCAGGAGTTGGCGAGGATCGGACCTCGTGAACTCCTGGTTCCCGCTGACCTCAGCTCGGCGGCGCAACGCCTCTTGCCAACGGTCATCGAGAATCTTGCCATTCGGGAAATGCCTGACAGTGCTTTCAAGGAGAAGCCGACGATCGAGGGTTGGACTGAAGACTTTCTGGACGCGAGCTGCCCCGGCACGCGGGCGGCGATCGCAGTCGCCAATTATCTCGCCGAGAATCAGCCATTCGCTCTCGAGAATCCGCCGCGACTCGCCCGCTACGAAATCGCGGACACCGTGATACTCGATTCCGCCACGCGCAGGCATCTCGAGTTGCATGAGAACAGTGAGGATCGGGGTCGAGCGGGAACCCTGATCCAGGAACTCGATGCGACTTGTTGTGCGCTGGGTGCCCGGCGACTCTCGCATTGGCTTTCGTACCCGTTGCTATCGATAGGCGAGATCGAGCGTCGGCTCGACGCGGTGGCTCTGTTGGTCTCCAAGGATCGTGTTCGCGCGCGACTGCGTGAAGCGATCCGACCGATTCGGGATCTCGACCGATTGCTCTCGAAGGCGGTTCGGCCCGGCGCCGTTCCCAGGGATCTGGGTGCCCTTAGAAGTTCCCTGGCTGCGCTTCCCGAAGTGATTGCGTCGATCGATGCTCACGGTCGGCGGGATTCCGAGGATGCGACCCTTCTCGACGATGACGCTTTCGAAGAGAGCCAGCCCGGTAGGGCGTTGCAGGACGAAATCCATTTGGAGCTCCCGGTTGCGCGACCCGAACTGACGGCGCTGCTCGAGCAAGGATTGATCGATGAGCCGCCGGTGATCGCGCGGGGTTCACGGGGGGCAAACGAAACCGGTTATATCCGTCAGGGCTATCGCAGCGATCTGGACGCACTGCGCGAGAGCGCGACCAAGGGGCGGGAATGGATCGCGGGTCTCGAAGCGGCCGAGCGCGAGCGGACCGGGATTGCGAGCCTGAAGATCCGCTTCCATCCGGTCCACGGCTATTCGCTCGAAGTGGGAAAGACTCATCTGGCGAAAGTTCCAGAGGATTTCGAGCGAAAGCAGACGCTGGCCAGCGTCGAACGATTTACCACCGAAGCGCTTCGCGAGGTCGAGTCCAAAGTAATGGGCGCTCATGAGCGAGCCGCGAAGCTCGAGCGCGAGATCTTCGAGTCGTTGCGCGAAGCGGTTCGGCTCGAGTCCGCGGCCATTCGCGAAGCCGCCGACCGCGTCGCCACGCTGGATGCGTTGGCCGCTCTTGCAGAAGTGGCGCGCCGCAGTCGTTGGGTCCGGCCCGAGGTCGAAAACGGCGAAGGCTTGGAGATCAAGGGCGGTCGCCACCCGGTTGTCGAGTCGGTTCTCGGACGCCAGGGATCCGACGGATTCGTTCCCAACGACACCAATCTCGATCCGTCGGGCCGGCAGATTCTGCTGCTGACCGGCCCCAATATGTCGGGCAAGAGTACGTACCTTCGACAGGTCGCTCTGATCGTATTGATGGCGCAGATGGGTAGTTTCGTTCCGGCCGATTCGGCCCGCATCGGGGTCGTCGATCGGGTCTTTACCCGCGTGGGTGCTTCGGATCGATTGTCACGCGGTGAGTCCACGTTCATGGTCGAGATGCGAGAGACCGCCGAGATTCTGGCACAGGCAACGCGGCGAAGCCTCGTGATTCTCGACGAAATCGGGCGTGGGACTTCGACCTTCGACGGACTCTCCATCGCCTGGTCGGTGGCCGAGTACCTACACGACACGAAGGGCGTGGAAGCCAGAACCCTCTTCGCGACGCACTACCACGAACTCGTTGCGCTTTCGGATTCCAAGGCGCGCATTCACAACGCTCATTTCGAGGTTCGCGAGTGGAATGACGAGGTCATATTTCTACGTCGGCTCGTCGAGGGTGGAGCCAGTCGATCCTATGGCATTCAGGTAGCCCGGCTGGCGGGGCTGCCGAAGAGTGTGATCGATCGCGCGCGGTCGATACTCATGGATCTCGAGGCTGGAGAGTTGCCCGGCGGGCAGGCTCATCTACCGGACCGTGCCGCGGTCGGACAGCTCACACTGGCTTTGCAGCCACAGCGCTCGCCCAAGGGCGAAGCTGAGGCGGAGCTGCTCCGTTCCTTCCGAGACTTGGATCCCGATTCGATGACGCCAATCGACGCCCTGACCTGGCTCGTGCAATCAAGGGAACGTCTTGTCTTGGCGACGGAGCGCGGCCGAGGGACCGAAGAGGACGAATCATGAGGTGGGCCATGCGGATGGCTCGAGCGTTCCTGATCCTGGGCCTTCTTCCCCTTCTCTTGGGCGTCGATCGCCCTCCAGGACTAGGGGATGTCCGTGAGGTTCGGACCTGGTCCTACAAGGACTACACGCGAGTCGTGCTCGAACTTTCGCGGGAGGTAGAGCTACCCGAAGCAGGCCTGGTTCGATTGGCGGCCAATCGCAGGGCAGGGCGACCCGAACGGCTCTATCTCGATGTGCCCGGAATATGGGTGGGCCTACGCTACGAGGACGGAATCGAGGTCGGAGACGGTCTGCTCCAAGGAGTTCGCGTCGGACAAAACACCCTGCGGCGTTCGCGACTGGTGATCGACCTCGAGCGCTACGACCATCACCGACTCTTTACATTGGCCAGTCCGCCGCGCATCGTCGTGGATGTTTTCGGCGCTCGCAAGAAGCGGCAACGCGATTCGAGCGGGCGACTTCCCGCTGGGCTTCGCCGGGTTCATACCGTCGTCGTCGACCCGGGCCACGGCGGGCGCGATCCCGGCGCGACCGGTATCGGAGGCCTGCGTGAGAAGGATGTCAACCTGTCGATCGCCAAGCGGCTTGCGAAACGCTTGGAGGGTCGCGGGTTCGAAGTCGTGCTCACGCGAGACGATGACCGTTCTCTGAACCTCGAGGAGCGCACGGCGATCGCCGAGTCGGCGGGCGGCGATGTCTTCATCTCGATTCATGCGAATGCTTCACGAAGGGCCAAGACGCGGGGCATCGAGATCTACACGCTGGACGAGAACCATGAACGCCACAGTCTCGATGTCGCTGCACGCGAAAACGGTGTTCCGGCTTCGAAACTCGATCCTCTGCAACGCGCTCTAGCCAGACTGCGTGTGGATGAAGTGGGCTCGCATTCGGAGCGACTGGCCAGTCTGGTTCACGACGAAGTCATCTCCGCGGCGAAGAAGACGAACCGGTCGCAACCCGATCTCGGGGTGAAGAAGGGTCCGTTCTACGTACTCTTCATGTCGAGCATGTCCTCCGTACTCGTTGAAACCGGCTTCTTGACGAACAAGAAGGACGCGGAGCTCTTGCGGAGTGCGAAGTATCAGCGCGTCCTCGCCGAGTCGATCGCGAAGGGCGTCGCGGGATACAGGCAGCAGATGGAACAGGGACTCGTTTCCTACGTCCAGTCGCCTAGCGGTGGAAATTGATGGAGCTGCCCCCGACGATCGATGGTCACCTCGCGAGCTTGCCAACCGAGCCTGAGCAGCGAGGTCGGGCAGTTCCCGCTGCAGTGAAGGCCTACCTCGAAGAGGTGCGTATGCACCTCGAGTTTCTACATGGCTCGCAGAGCCGATCGAGGGTCTCCGCAGAAGAGTCGGGCGCTGTGTCCATCCATTCGCAGGGCGTTGGAAGGCGTGTGAACGAGGCGAATTCGGATCTGATGGATCGGATGATTCGCAGACTCTTCGATCTGGCAGAGGAGATCTATCGCGCGCGCGGCCAAGAGGTCGATACGGACGTCGCGATGATCGCGGTGATCGCGGTGGGTGGATACGCGCGACGAGAAATGTCGATTCACTCGGATGTCGATCTGCTGATCCTTTATCGCGACGAACTCACTCCGTTCGTCGAACACATCTCTGAACGATTGCAATATTGGCTCTGGGACGGCGGGCTGTCGGTTGGATGTGCGACGCGAACGATCGCAGAAACCGTGGCACTCGGTCTGGAGGACGTGACCGTTCGAACGGGCGTATTGACGGCGCGGTTTCTATGCGGAGACGGCGAGTTCTTTCACGTCTTTGCGGATCGAATTCGCGATGAACTGCTTCCCGATCCGGAAGCCTTCGTCGCCGAGCAGCAGGAACTGATGCGTGAACGACAGATCGACTACGGCGATTCGCTCTATCTGCTTCAGCCGAACGTGAAAGAGGGTGCCGGCGCCTTGCGCGACTACCACACAGCGTATTGGGTCGCCCGCGGCACTCAGCCTTCGGTGAGAAACGTCGATGATCTCCTCCATTTTGGACTCCTGACCGAGACGGAAATGAATGACTACCGAGAAGCGCTCGATTTTCTCTGGTGGACTCGAAACGAACTCCATCGACTTTCTCGGCGAGCGAACGATCAGATGAGCTTTGAATTACAAGAGGGGGTGAGTGAGGGGCTGGGTTATGGGTCGATGGCGGAGGCGGAGGCCGAATCCGTCGCTGCGAGTGTTGAGCGTTCCGATGGTCGGCCCGAAAGCCGCGCGGATATCCGATTCGAGCCGGACAATCCGGATCTACCGGTCGAGCGCTTCATGCGGGACTACTATCGACATGCGCGCGCGATCAAGTCCTATTCGGAACTCGTGATCGATCAATGCGCATCACGCGCAAATCCTGAACAGGCCGAGTCGATTTCACGGATCGAGGTCGAGGATGGATTTCATCTGGCGAACAACCAATTGGCGATTCCCCATGCCGCGCACCTGCGCGAAGACCCGATTCGTGTTTTGCGGGCCTTCGCGGTTGCCCAGCGCCATCAGGTCGGTCTGTCACGAATGGCAGAGCGTTTGATCCGCGAGAACCTTCATTTGTTGGATGAGCCCATTCGGTCGTCGAAGGAAGTCGGCGACCTCTTCATGCAGATACTCGACAGCGAGACACGTGTGATGCGCACGTTGATGTCGATGAACGATGTAGGTTTGCTCTCGCAAGTGATGCCGGAATGGGCGCATATTGTCTGTCGGTGGCAGCACGTGATCTACCATACCTATACGGTCGATGTTCACTCGATCTTTCTGGTCGAAGAACTTCGACGCCTCTGGCGGGGGAAGTACGTACGCAACATGCCGGAGCTGACCGAATTGATGCAGGAAGTCGACGATCGAAGCGTGCTCTTTCTCGGATGCCTGCTCCACGATATCGGCAAGGGTTTTGGTGGCGATCATTCGAGCAAGGGGGTGGTGAGGGCGCTACCCGCAGTGGAACGGTTGGGTCTATCCCCTGAGAGAACAGCGCGGGTTCTCTTCGTCGTACAGCATCACCTCTTGATGTCTCATCTGGCCCAGAGCCGCGATCTGTCCGATGCAAAATTGATTCTCGAGCTTGCGCAGATCTGCGGCGATCGACAGAACCTGCGCAACCTCTATCTGGCGACGTTCGCGGACATACGCGCCTCGTCGGTCGAGGCCTGGACGGACTGGAAGGGTCAGCTACTTCGCGAGCTCTATGAGCGCACGGCGGAGATGCTGGAGACCGGCGCCGAGCGTCCGGACCAGGCCGTCGCCTTGCTCGAAGCGCGTGTCGAGCGGCGGCGAGAAGGCGCCCGTGAGGAATTGATGCGCCTGGGCGTCGGCGAAGCGAAGATCTCGTCGCTCTTCGCAGAGCTGCCGAGGCGATATTTTCTTTCCCACACGCCGCGTCAGATCGCGCGCCATGCTCAAGTCGTTTTGCGTTTTGGCGACGGCTCCCGTCTCGCCACAGCGAACCGGGACATGAAGGGAGATTCTACCGAGTTCATTCTCTGCACGAGCGATGTTCATGGCCTCTACAGCGACGTTGCCGGAGTCATGACGGCATGTGGCCTCAACATCCTCGGCTCGCATGTCTATACGACAAGTGGAGGTCTTGCACTCGAGATCTATCGGACGCGAACGCCTCGGGGTGGACCCGAGGAGCGGGCCATGGTCTGGGCTGAGGTCGAATCCTCTCTCGAATCCGTCTTGATCGGTGCAGCGGAGGTCGGCGATCTCGTGCGCCGGCGTCGTCGGCCGGTTGGGACTGCGCGCCCACCGAGTCGGAAGGAGCCTCGCGTGCTGGTGTCAAATACAGAATCAGAGTTCTACACGCTGGTCGATGTCATCGCCGACGACCGACTGGGTCTGCTCTACGACGCCACGCGCACAATCGGCGAACACGGCTTCGAGATCTATATCTCGAAGGCCGCGACCATCAAGGACCAGGTGACAGACACCTTTTACCTGAAGGATCAAAACGGGAAGAAGATCAAAGATTCCCACCGCTTGGACCGTCTTCGCGAGGGGTTGCTCGAGGCTTTGGGCGCGGGCCTCGAGGGGCGATCTCGTGGTTGAGCGATCGCGAGTCGGCGCGACACCACTCGAGGAAATCAGCGATGCATTCCTGACTCGCCTGGCCGTCGAAGAAGGCCTCTCGCCCCGTACCATCGAAGCCTATGCCGGGGATCTCCGCCATTTGCGAACCCATCTGGCAAATCATGGCGTTGATCACGTGGCTGACATCAAGAGTCAGGATCTATCGCGCTTCGCCTCCTACCTCAATGATCGCGGAATGGCGGCGACTTCTCGCGCTCGGGTGCTCGTCTCCGTCAGGCGGCTATTGCGCTATGCGCGCGAGCGTCGAGAGATCGTCGCGGATCCTTTCGAAGGCATTCAGTCGCCGAAGCGGCCCCGTACGCTTCCGCGAATCCTTCGCTTGGAAGAAACGGTGGCCTTGATCGACGCGGCGCGCAGCGATGATCCGCTCGGCCTGCGCGACGTCGCGATGCTCGAGATCCTCTACGGTGCCGGCCTTCGAGCTTCCGAACTCGTTGAGCTTCCGATCGAGGCGATCGATTTTCGTGGACTCCTGCTACGCGTCGTGGGCAAGGGCAAAAAAGAGCGCATCGTTCCGATGGGGGAAGTCGCGGCGAACGCTCTTGACGAGTACATGAAGCGTGGACGTCCGCTCTTGCTCGCGGATCGAGACGATCGTGGTCACGTCGTCTTCTTGACGCGTCGTGGAAAGGGCATGACTCGCCAGAACTTCTTCCTACGCATTCGCCAACATGCGCAAAAGGCGGGAATCGAAAGAGACCGGGTCTCGCCTCACGTCCTTCGCCATGCCTTCGCGACGGACCTGCTCGAGGGGGGCGCGGATCTTCGCGCGATCCAATCCATGCTCGGTCATGCCGATCTATCCACAACCGAGATCTATACCCATGTAAGTCGTTCGAAACTCCGACAGACGGTCGAATCGAGACATCCTCGTGGGTCGGGCGCGAATCGATGAAACGGAGTCTCAGTTTCGAAGAGGTTCTCGCGTCGCTTCCGGAGGCGACCGGCGAGTTGCTTGCGGAAGTTGTCACGATCGCCAACGAGCAAAAGCTTGGCATTCATCTGGTTGGAGGACCTGTCCGCGATCTGCTTCTCGGTCGCTCCGTCGCCGACGTCGACGTCGTGGTCGAATCGGATGTTCGAGAACTCGGAGAGCAGGTCGCACAGCAGTGGGATCACGGGGAAATCGAAATCGAGGCGCACGATCGCTTTGGCACGCTGCGACTGGTGACGGCTGATGCACAGGTCGATCTCGCGAGACTGCGCAGTGAAACCTATGCCCATTCCGGCGCGCTTCCCGACGTCGTAGCCGGCAGTCTCGAACAAGATCTTCGACGGAGAGACTTCAGCGTCAACGCGCTGACCTGTCTTCTCGATGCGGGCCGCGCCGACAAGGAGATGCCAGTCGTCGATCTCAACGGGGGTCTCGAAGACCTCGCCGCGCGACGTCTTCGCGTGCTGCATCCGCGAAGCTTTCACGACGATCCGACGCGCGCCTTTCGAGCAGCGCGCTTCGCCGCGCGACTCGGATTTTCTCTCGAACGCTCCTCCCGTGCCGCTCTTCGCGACGCTCTTCGCGACGGAGCATTCGGTGCGGTCAGCGGCGAACGCTGGCGCAGGGAATTGCAGCTGGCCTTCGACGAGGCGCGGCGAGGGGTTCACGTCGGCCATATTCTTCGCTCGCTATCGGGCTGGCACGTTCTCTCCGCACTCGAGCCCGGTCTGCAATTCGGTGGTGATCGCATGGCGCCCCTGCGTCGACTTTCTCGCGCAATCGAAAATCCGGAGTGGGTGGCGCCCCGTTCTCGAGCCTGGGTCGCGGGACTCTCGATCTGGCTCGCGCCTTTGCCCACTGCCCTGCGGCGGCGAACGCTCGATCGATTCTCCATTCGCGGGGAGCAGGCGAAGAGGATCATTCGATTCGCCGGCGACGCAGAACGTCTGCTGCGATCT
>CAWLAJ010000050.1:0-18896 GCA_963854795.1 Deltaproteobacteria bacterium UBA4427
GCGATCCGATTCGACCGTCCCCAATCAGGGAGCGCAGTGCTGCGAGCGGAACGAAGGACTCGACATCGTCGGTATGCGTATTCTCTCGGTCCCAGGCGAGGTCATCCGTATAGAGTCGATCGGGCGTTCTTTCTGTTTCACCCGACCACACCTGCTTGACTTCACGATGGCTTCCGCCCGCTGATTCGCGCACGTCCTCCTCGGAGCCATCCTGAGAATGAAAGGGACTCGCGGTCGTGATGATCGTGATCCGCGACTCGGACAACGGCTTGGACAAGGGCGTAAAGGGCACGTCCGAATGATGGGCCCATCGATAGGGGTTCGGGTATCCCTGTGCGGCGTAGAAATTCCGTGTCCGGTCTATATAGGAGATGAAGCTGCGATGCGTGATCGGTGATGAACCGGGCATGATCTACCTCTCGATCCAGGGTGGCGGCCTGCTTGAAAGGGAGTCTAGTCCAGCGAAAACGAAAGCGCGGGTGGCCGACTATGGACAATCTCACGTGATCGGACGCCGCTTCGAGCCCTGAAGCCCAGGGTTCCTTCGTGGTACGATTTCAGTCGAGGACAGAAGCCGAAGCGGCGGAATGCTCACCTAACCAGGAATAGGGTAACCAGGAATAGGGGACCAGACGTGAATTTTGATATCCCAGAAGATCTAGCCGCGTACCTCGATGAGCTCGATGCGTTCATCGAACGCGAGATCCGCCCACTCGAAGAGCAGGACGACAATATCCGCTTCTTCGACTATCGGCGCGAGGATGCACGTACGGATTGGGATCGGGGCGGGCTGCCGAACGAAGAATGGGAAGCACTGCTCGCCGAGGCCAGACGACGCGCCGATGTCGCGGGCCACTACCGCTACCCGTTTCCAAAGGAGTACGGCGGGCGCGACGGGACGAATCTGGGAATGGCGATCATTCGGGAACATCTCGCCCATCGTGGTCTCGGACTCCACAACGACCTGCAGACCGAACATTCGATCGTCGGGAACAATGTCGGGCTCCTCTTGATGCTCGAATACGGAACGGAGAGCCAGAAGGCCGAGTGGATCGACGGACTCGCCAAAGGGCGCCGCGGCTTCGCCTTCGGCATCACGGAACCCGAGCACGGCTCCGACGCGACGCACATGGAAACCACCGCGATCCGGGACGGCGAAGGCTGGCGGATCAACGGCGAAAAGACCTGGAATACGGGAATCCACAAGGCCGAATTCGACATGGTGATGGCGAGGACGAGTGGCAAGGCGGGCGACGCCCGAGGTATCACGGCCTTTCTCGTACCGATGAAATCACCGGGCGTGAAGATCGAAGAGATGCTCTGGACCTTCAACATGCCGACCGACCATGGGCGCGTCTCGTTCACCGACGTATCGGTCGGCGACGACTCGATCTTCGGTGGAGAAGGTCGCGGACTCGGCGTGATCCAACATTTCTTCAACGAGAATCGAATCCGGCAAGCCGCCTCGAGCCTCGGCGCGGCTCAGTACTGCATTGACCAGTCGGTCGAGTACGCGCGCGTTCGCAAGCCCTTCGGCAAGGCGCTCGCGACGAATCAAGCCATCCAATTTCCGCTGGTCGAGTTACAGACCCAATGCGAGATGCTGCGTGCGCTAATCCACAAGACAGCCTGGACCATGGATGAACGAGGGGCCTTCTCGGTCTCCGACAAGGTGTCGATGTGTAATTACTGGTCGAATCGACTCTGCTGCGAAGCCGCGGACCGCGCGATGCAGGTCCACGGCGGTCTGGGCTATTCGCGCCACAAGCCCTTCGAACACATCTATCGACACCATCGCCGCTATCGCATCACGGAAGGCTCCGAGGAAATCCAGATGCGGCGCGTTGCCGGATATCTCTTCGGGTTCATGAAACAACAGGCGCCCAAGGGCGTCGAAGAGGGGAAATGAAATGGCGATTCGAATCACCTATTGCGCGAGTTGAAATTACAAACCGCGAGCGGCCGGTCTGGCCGCCAAGATTCAGGACGAACGCGGTCTCTCGTCGGAATTGATCGCTGGACGCGGCGGAATCTTCGACGTGGAAGTCGATGGTGAAATGATCTTTTCGAAACACGAGCAGGGGCGCTTTCCAGAAGACAACGAGATTCTCGAGAAGCTCGGCTGAGCACTCGGGCCAACGCGGCGGCCTAGTCGCCGGAAGCGCTCTTCTTCGTTTCGCTGTCGTCGGAAGTCGCGACGAGACCCGGTAGCCCGTCGATACTCGAAGCATTCGACTCAATCCGGCGGGCCATGAAGGCTTCCTGCGTCCGCTTGGCGTTGTGATCGCGCAGGATGTCGCGATCGCCGACGAAGTCGTAGTTGGGAACGCCCCAACCGCAGGAGCGCTGAATTCGAGTGATCTCCACTTCGATGATGCCGCGAGCCGGAACCGTGATCTCGGGAAAGCTCGCGCGCAGCGAATCGAATCCCGGCGTACCGTATTGATGCGCTCGTCCCTTCCCATAGATTCGGAGGATGAGCGGGTCGCCGTCGTAGGCGCAGAACATCAGACAGATCCGGCCGTTTTCACGTAGGTGAGCGTGGGTCTCGATTCCGCTGCTGCCGAGATCGATCTAGGCCACGCGCCGCGGAGAAATGCGCGCGAAGCTCGCGTATCCCTTCGGTGAGAGATTGACGTGTCCCTCGGCCGACAAAGGTACCGTGGCAACGAAGAACATCTTCTGAGCGTCGATGAACTCCGCTTCTTTAGGCCTGATCTCGTCAAAGAATTCCATGTTGAACCCGCGTTTCCTCAGACACTCTCATCGAGCGATACTTTGCGCTTCAACCCGAAGCGCAAGCACAAATAGGCAAGCAGTCCGATCGGACCGAGCATCAGCGTCATCGCCAGACATGGCACGACGAAGAGATGCGAGACCCCGCGACGTTTCGCATCGCGGACTTCCCACGCACCCACGAACAGATCGAAGACCAGATAGTGGACCCAGCCGATGAGCGCAAAGCCCGGGTTCGTGAACAGGGTCATCACGCCATCGAGAGTCGAGAAGCCACCACCCGCAGGTGTTTCCGTACTGGTCAGGAAGACCCCGAGGTAGACGCTGCCGAGCAGAATCGGAATCCAGATCTGATGAACGATCTTCTGGGTCCAGGGCCAATTAGGGGCAACCGCCAGGAGAATCCATGCGGGCAACACGAGGTTGCTACAAACCATGAAGATCATGTCATGCGTCATGCGACCCGATCACCCGAAGCCCGGTTCCTTCTTCAGCTTCAGAAAGGAACGTAGTTGACGATCGTGGCGGCTGGCTGCACTGACCGGTTTGATGGCAGGTTCCCAGGGAGAGGACTTGGCCGGTTCGGGAACGTCGCCCATGACGGTGACCCGTTGAATGACGCGTTCGCCTTCGAAGTCGTTGAGGACACAGTGCTGCGTACAGCGATTGTCCCACATCGCGACCGTTCCCTCGGTCCAGTGATAGCGAACCGTGAACTGAGTCCTCGATGCCCAACGCGTCAAGAAGCCGAGTAGCGCGGCACTCTCTTCGTGGCCGAGCTCGACGATGCGTCGCGTGAAATGCTCGTTGACGAAGAGCGACTTCCGCCCGGTGACCGGATGAACTCGAATGACCGGATGAATCGCCATCTGTTCGGGATGGTCATGAGGATGGGCATCGTGGAGCGCAGTCAAGCCCTCACAGAAGTCCTGCATCGGTGGCGTGAGTTCCTCGTAGGCCTTGTACATGTTGGCCCACAACGTATCGCCGCCGACGGTCGGACATTTCACCATATGCAGGATCGCGAGGACCGAAGGCTGATCCTGACAAGTCAGATCGCTATGCCACTCATCGGCGATGGCGCCCCGACCCCCGGAAGCCCGCAATTCGAAGAACTCGGGTCGTTCGGCATCGAGCGAGAGATTCGGATGCGCTTCGAGCTCGCCGAAAAGTCGGCCGTAGGCGATGTGGGAATCCGGTGTGAGATATTGCTCCGGAAAGAAGATCACCTGGTGCTCGATCAAGAGCGCTTCGATCAGCTTGGCGTCTTCGGGTCCAGCGTCTGCGAGTGAGATTCCGCGAATCTCAGCACCCAGGGAGCCCGACAGTCGTCGGACATCGAGTCCCGGCAAATTTTCGGCAACCGCCATCATCCGTCCTCCGGTTCAATCATCGATGGCTAGCGAGCGTACGACATCGACCTCTCTTTGTCCGACGGCGCGCGCAGCGCTAAGAATCCTCTCATGCGCAGTCGCACTATGAGATCCATCCTCTTCGACCTCGACGGAACGCTGACCGATCCCAAGGTCGGCATCACCAATTCGATTCAATATGCGCTCGGAAAGCTCGGCGCCGAGATCCCGCGGACCGAAGAGCTGCTCTGGTGCATCGGGCCTTCTTCTTGCCGAGGATCTCCTGGGTCTCGTAGGTGCCCTTCCCCCAGAGATCCGAGGCATCGATGAACTCGACCTCATCGCGGTCGCCATTGATTTCGATTCGGACGGGCCGATCGGACTGGTGACTCACGACGATGATGTCGATCCCGGCTCGCTTCATTCCGTAGGCGTAGTTCCCGTTTCAGGTCGCATTGCCAATTCCCCCGGTCAAAGGGCTCTTGCAAACCACGGCGAAGCGATTGCTCTGCGGTGCAACGGATCCGTTGAGCGGCCCAGTTGCAAAGATCAGTGGATTGTCCGGTCCCAACGGATCGATGCCGGCCTCGGTTCGATCGTAGAGCAGGCGGGTTCCATAACCCTTGCCGCCTATATAAAGACGAGCGATTTCCTCATCGAGCGGTTGGAAGGAGAATTGCTGCGTCGCCAAATCGATCTCGAGAACCCGACCCGCATAGCCTTTGATCATTGCATCCTCCGAAGCGCGCGCGAACTTCGAATCCCGTGTTCGCTGGACGAAACGAAGGCTAGCATCGAAGGCGCACAGTGCGTCCAAGGGAGCTCGCCGCATGACCGCCGCCATCGTTGTCGCCACCTCTGCCGTCCTTTGTCTGTTGATCACGGAATGGGCCGACGCGCGAATCGCGAGAGGCGCTGCCAAAATGTCCGCGGCCACAGCCTTTCTGGCCATGGCGCTCGCATCGGGCGCATTGGAGTCGGGCTACGGCCAGATCCTGTTGGCGGGACTCGTCCTCTGCTGGATCGGCGACGCCTGCCTGCTCTCCAGCGGACGCTCGAGAGGCCTGCTCGTTGGGATCGCCGCCTTTCTACTCGGCCACCTCGCCTACGCGATCGCCTTCTATCGGTTGGGCCTCGATCCCGTCGGGCTATTCGGCGGAGCCGTCGTCATCGGCGCTCTTGGCATGGTCGCCTTGCGTTGGCTTCGGCCGCATGCCCCCGACGACTTTCGCATTCCGATCTTTTGTTATGTCGGAGTCGTCTCGTTGATGGTCGCCACTTCTCTTGGCGCCTACGCAGGCGGCGCGAGCTTCGTTCTTCCACTCGGCGCGCTCGGCCTCGCCATCTCGGATGTCTTCGTCGCCCGCGAACGCTTCGTCACGAAGAGCTTCCTCAATCCGGGCGTGGGTCTCCCGATGTATTTCGGTTCGCAGATGTTGCTCGCCTACACAGCGAGCTTCGCCATCGCCGTGTGATCAGTCGTCTATGTCCCATCTCGAGGGTCATGACGGTGTCGACAGAGACTCGGATCGACAACTCCACCCATGCGAATCAAGAGGTCTTGCGAATCGCTGGTTCCCGCATCGAAGGATCCAAACGCTCGCGTCTCTCCGAGAAATTTCGCGATGCGAGTCGACGCTTCGAGGGGCGAATCGATCACACTCCGGTACGCGACATAGCAGACCTGAACGTTTGGAACGTCCTCGATCCAATCCTTGATCTTCCGAATCCGTTCCAGGAACGCGTCGCCGAGAGCTCGTTCCCCCGATCCGGAAGAAGTGTCTTCGCCGCGTCGCTCGAGCATCCGTCGCTGTGAGGACATGATCTCCTCGATGGCTCGCTCCATGAAGATCACGCGGTACTCGCAATCGCGCGGCAGATAACGCAGCAGTGGCGCCACGATCTTCACTGCCCTCCCGGCGGCTTCGGCCAGAAAGGACGCGTCCTCCTGCAGCCGTCGGGTGGCCTCGAGTTCGAAATACCCGTTCGGATTGTCCGCGTCTGCAACGCGATGGTCGTCGGAGAGAAGTTCGAGCCCGGCGGCCTCGAGCATCTGCATCATCATCGACGTTCCCGATCGCGGCATTCCGGAAACCACCGTGATCAAGGGTCTCGGATCAGGAATTCTTTCTGCCATCCATCAACTCGCCAATGTCTGGGAAACCGACCGCGAATCCAGCCAGACCCACTTCGCAGCGTACGCTAGAATTCGTGCATGGCCACGCCCAGTCTCAACTTGATTGCCGCCACAGACGCGAACCTCGCGAGTCGCGTCGCCACCTGCGTCCATCAAGATGGCTATGCGATGATTCGAGACGTTCTCGACCCGTCGACTTGCGCGCAACTCCTCGAAGAAGTGGAAAGAGTCGAACGCGAGTACGAGATCGCCTTCGGCTAAAACGATTTCGAAGGCTTCCAGACGCGGCGTATCTTCAACTTGATCGCCCGCGGAGAGCCCTTCCGCGACCTCGTCATCAACGAGACCATCCTCGAGACGATCGAAGCGTTGCTCGGCGACGACTTTCTCTTGTCCGGCACGACGTCGATGCATATCGGGCCCGGTGAGACCGATCAGCCCTTCCATTCCGACGACGGCATGATCACTCTTCCGCGCCCTCACCCGCCGACCATGATCACGACACTCTGGGCCTTGTCGGAATTTGCCAAGGAAAATGGCGCGACCCGGCTGATCCCAGGATCGCACCAGCGCACAGAGATCGCTCCGTCATCGGGAGATGATTCCGAAGTGTTGATCGCCGAGATGTCAGCGGGGAGCGTACTCGTCCTGCATGGCTCGGCCTGACACGGCGGCGGAGCGAATAGCACGAGCGGCGGAGCGAGCGAAGTCGAACGCTATGGACTCTCGATTCAGTACGTCGCCGGCTGGTGTCGCCAACAGCAAAACCTGATGCTCGAAACTCCGCGAGAAACCGTCGCTGGCTACCCGCGCAGACTTCAAGAATTGATCGGCTACTCGATGTACCGCAACGTGATGGGACACGTCGATCGAAACCATCCCCTCAGCCTATTGGGCGAGGACGTCAAGCCCGAGATGGTCTGGGACAAACTGGGGCGATCGCGATGAGCCTGGAGCCGATAGAGAGCCGTCAGCCCACCGAGAGCCGTCAGCCGATCGTCGTGCGTCAGATGGACTTCGATTTTCCGAGCGATATCGATCCCGTGGTCGTCACCGGCGATCCCGAGCAGTCCTATCTGATGATCGGACTCTCGCTTCTGCTCCCCTATCTCGAGCCCTACCTGATTCGAACGATGAAAGAAGCAAAGAAACAGATCGACGATCCAGGCCTGATCGACGACCTCGAACGATTCAGCGCTCAAGAGGGTCAACACGATCGACAGCACATGCGCTTCAACGACTCGATTCGCCGTCAGGGATTCCCGGGACTCGAGCCGCTCGAGAAGAAGTTGGCCGCCGACTACAAAGGCTTCTCATCGAATCGTTCGCTTCGCTTCAATCTCGCCTACGCCGAAGGGTTCGAAGCCCTGACGACGGCGTCCGCGCGTTTCAGCTTCGAGCGCGAATCCGACGATGAAGTCCTGCCCTCGGTCAGCGCGCTCTTCGAGTCGCATCTGATCGAAGAGCTCGAACATCGCACCGTTGCCTTCGATGTCTACGAACATGTCTGCGGAGGCTATGTCTATCGGCTCGTCGCGGGCCTCTATGCGCAGTGGCATATGTCGAGTTTCATTCGGCGGGTCGGGAAATATATGCTTGAGGCGGATCCGGAAGCCGTCGACGCTGTGGCGGGAAGGAAGGACTTCGCGAACGGCGGCGGAAAGCGGGCCCCGACATCCGAAAGCTCTTGCTACCCAAATTGCTGAAGACGTATTCGCCGCGCTACACGCCCCATGACATTCCCTTCGAAGCCGAACTTCAGGAAATGTCCAAGCGTTATTCGGAACTCGCGCGCTCTACGCGCTGAGCAGCTCGATCACCTCGTGCATCACCCGGCGTCGGCTATAGCGACCGTGGGATTCGGGCAGCAAAGCGGCGCCAAAGAGTACGGAATAGAGCAGAAACACCCGCGCCTCCCGGGCCGCGCCTTCGAATCCCATCTGCCCCAGGAAGCCCCGGACCGTCGCCAATCGGCGCGCATCGACCGCTTCGATGGCCTTGCGCACGGCCGCATCGCCGCGCCCCCAAGCACGCAACGCGAGTTCGAGCCGAGCATCGAATCTGTCGCCAGAGATTTCCAGCAGCCGAGTGAAATGAGCCTGTACATCGGTACCGCTCCGCTGCGTCGCCGCGATGACCTCGTCGGTCGCCTGCACCTCCCATTGCTCGAGCATCGAATCGAGCAGGGCCTGGCGGTCGCGAAAATGCCAATAGAAGCTGCCCTTGGTGACCCCGAGGTCCTTGGCGAGAACCTCGACGCGGACTCCGTCGAGGCCTGCACTCGCCAGCCTCGATAGGCCAGCGCGAGACCAATCCATGGGACTCTTCTTGGGCACATGCATTCCATACGTCAGCGTATTGACCACCGCAACTTCGGTCGTTAGTTTTTCCATACGTCAACGTATGGTCTAGTCCGTACTGATCCATCCTGAGGAGTCGACCGATGTTCTTGCTCTATGTCGCCTTCGCTCTCGCCCTGCTCGTCTCCGTCGGGCATTCGCTGCTATCTCAGAAGATGTTCCTGACTCCATTGGCGAATGAAAGCGTTCAAGACACCGCTTTCTCGACGGACGTCGCCAAGCGCCTGACCTTCGCGATGTTTCATTTCGCGTCGATCTTCTGGATTGGGATGGGCGTGAGCATTCTGATGATGCTGCAGATCGGCGCGCTGCATCGCAGCACGCTCCTTCTCTTTGCCGGAATCTATGGAGTATCGGCCGTCGGCAACTTCTGGAGCGTGCGACAACCCCACCCCGGCGGCTTGATACTCGCAACGATCAGCGGGCTGATCCTCGCGGCTCTGTTTTCGTCGCCCCTGGCGAGCTAGCGAGTACTCTCGGCGTACGACATCAAGAGTTCTCGTGTTCGAGCGCGATCGTCGGGCGCCGGCGTAAATTCCGTCGCTGCGAAATCGGTCACGCCCGCTTCGGCGAGTTCCTCGAGCCTCCCGCGCACGTAGGCCTCATCACCGATCAAGGCCAACTCGCCGGGTCCTGCGACGCCTTCACGATCGAACATCGCGCGATAGGACGGAAGGTCGCCGTAACTAGAAAGCAGCTTCGTGACCAGACCACGAATCGCATCGACCTCTTCCGTCACGCAGACGGGAAGCGTCGCGATGATCCGGGGGGCCGGACGACCGGCGGCTTCTGCAGCTTCGCGCAGCGTTGGTGCGATGTGTTCGCGCACCGTTCGAGCGCCGACCCAGGCGAGCGTCGTACCCTGGGTGCGCGCGCCGGTGACCCGGAGCGCTTGCGGGCCCAGCGCTGCGACGACGACGGGCGCGGGCGTTTCGGGTGTTCGAAAGAGCGCGGCATGACAAGACAAGACTTCGCCATCGAAATCGACCTTGCCGTCGGTCAGCAGCGGGATCAGGATCGACAAATACTCTCGCAAGTGACGAATCGGTTTTTCGAATCCGATGCCGAGTTCTTTCATCATCACTTCATGAGAAAGGCCAATGCCGAGCGTGAGTCGATCGCCGATCACGGAGCGGATCGTCAGGACCTGGCCGGCGAGTGCGAGGGGATGGCGCGGAAAGGTGGGGACGATTGCGGTTCCGAGTTCGAGCTCGGGAACGCGCTGTCCGACGAAAGCGAGGACGGACAGGGCATCGAAGCCGCCGGTCGGATGTTCAGCCAGCCAATAGCTGGTAAATCCGTCTGCGGCGGCGCGTGCTGCATCCTCGGCGATCGCATCGACCGACGCCTTCTGTACGAGTCCCGTGCCGTTGATTCCCAGACGCATCGATTTCATCTCCTCACTCGTTCTCGTCGAGTTCCAACGGTACTCGTCTGTGCACGGTTTGCCTATCCGCGCTCGGATCTCTTGCCCGCGAAACCCGCTGCGCGAGACGCGCGGCCCGCTATCGTTCGTGCTTCGCCCGCAGCCCGAATCAGCCCGCAAGAGCGCGCACGATCGAAGGAGAACCCCAATGAGTCGCAAGGCATTCGTCATCGGTGTAGGGATGACCAAATTCGAAAAACCCGGATCCAAAGATTGGGATTATCCAGACATGGGCCGCGAAGCCGGCGAGAAAGCACTCGCCGATGCCGGTCTGAAGATCGAAGACATCGAACAGGCTGCGGTCGGCTATTGCGCCGGTGACTCCACCTGCGGACAGCGTGCGTTCTATGAGCTCGGAACGACGGGCATTCCCATCTACAACGTGAATAACAACTGCTCGACGGGATCGACCGCCCTCTTCATGGCCAAGCAATTCGTCGAGGGCGGACTCTCCGAATGCACGATGGCAATGGGATTCGAGAAGATGGAAAAGGGTTCGCTCGGCGTGAAATACACCGATCGAACGATGCCGATGGACAAGCATTTCAAGGTCATGGTCGAGGAGCGGGGCTTCGAGCCGAAGGCGCCGGCGGCGCCCCAGATGTTCGGCAATGCGGGCCTCGAACACATGGAGCGCTACGGAACGACCGCGGAACAATTCGCGAAGATCGGCTTCAAGAACCACAAGCATTCGGTCAACAATCCCTATTCGCAATTCCGCGATGAGTACACGCTCCAGGAAATCCTCGATGCCCCGACCGTGTACGGTCCGCTCACGAAGCTCCAATGCTGTCCGACCTCCGATGGCGGCGGCGCGGCCATCATCGCCAGCGAAGACTTCGTTCGCGCCCATGGCCTCGAGAGCCAGGCCGTCGAGATTCTCGGACAGCACATGTCGACCGATTTCTCGAGCACGTTCGACGAGAAGTCGATGATCAAGATGGTTGGATCCGACGTCACGAAAGCGGCGGCCCAGAAGGTCTACGAGCAGGCCGGCTTCGGTCCCGAAAACGTCGATGTCGTCGAGCTGCACGACTGCTTCAGCTGCAACGAAATGATCACCTACGAAGCCCTCGGCCTCTGCGAAGAGGGAAAGGGCGGCGCCTTCGTCGATTCCGAGGCGCAAACCTATGGCGGTCAGGTCGTCGTGAATCCGTCCGGCGGACTGATCTCGAAGGGCCATCCGCTCGGGGCAACCGGCCTCGCACAATGCGCGGAACTCTGCTGGCAACTTCGCGGCCAGGCCGACGCGCGCCAGGTCGAGGGCGCGCAGATCGCTCTGCAGCACAATCTCGGACTCGGCGGCGCCGCGGTCGTCACGATGTACCGGAAGATGCAGTAGAGGAGCCGCCGAGACCTGCCGGAGCGCGCGTTCGAGCGCGATCGCGAAGCGATCAGTCCACGCTGAACAGGCCGGTCGCAAGCGCGGCGACCGGACCCATGACGCCGCGTTGGAACCAGCTGTGGAAATGGCGCTCGTATTCCCCCAGCCATTCGTCGAGGAGTTCCCGGTCGTAGCGACGCCCGTTTGCAATCACGATCTGCCATTCACGCAGCGCCGATAGTTCGACGCTCGGATCACGCTGCAGAAGCAGAATGTCAGCGAACGCGCCCGGCACGATCTCACCGATCCCGACCAGCGGGAGATCGTACTCTCTTGCCGCCTTCGAGATCCCTGCGAAGGCATCCTGTCCGATCTCGTTATAGACCTTGATGCAGTCGACGCCTTCGCTTGCGAGTTCTTCGACGGCAGCGATTCCGTCTCGGGCATCCCGGATCACCCGTGCGATCGGCCAACCGGGCGGATCTCCGGCCAGGACGGGTCCGCAGCGAAATATGCGCGGACCGACGAGTTTGCCGGCGTTCAGGCGATCTGCGAGATCTGCGACGCCGTCCTCTGAAGCGCCGACATCACGCACGGTAGTCACGCCGTACGACAGGTAGAGCAAAGCAAAGAGCTCCTGGTGCCACTCGCGATGCGGGGCGGAGGGTGGACGTGAGCATCGATCAGTCCGGGCACGGAATAACAGGCTTGACAAATCGGCTCGGGATCCGTCGGAATCCGAGGGCGCACACATAACGTCCCTGACCATGATCGGTACTTCGCTACTCGGAATCGCGACGCTCACCGCCTATTGGCTCAGCTTCTTTCCGCCCTCTTGGTATCGCTCGCGATTTCCGACGAGCAAGGCATCGGAGGCCGGCTGATCATGGCTGAATCCGTCGCCTTCACAAACGTCTGTACGGCGCTCGAAAACGAGACGGGCTTTAGTCGGGTCGAAGCACGCGGAACCGTTCGACTCGCATTCAAGGGCGCCGGTCTCGATGCGAAGAGCGTCACCGTCGAACAGATGAAGGTCGTTCTCGATCGAGTCTTGCCGGCGGAACTCGAGATCCGCGGCATCGCGGATTCCGAAGCCGTCTGTAGAATGCTCTCGCGCGGACTCGGTCAGATCGCCTCAGGCGGTTCCGAGGAGACGCCGGAAGACGTCTTCTGCGGCCTGGGCGGAAACTAGACCCGGTCAAAATCCGGTAGAATCATCCTTCGCCTTCCGCGACAGGATATTCGCTTGAGCAAGATCGAAAGAGACTCCACCCATATCCACTACGAGGCCACCGGAACGGATGCGCCCGTTCTGTTGACGCATGGATTCGCGGCCACCTCTCGCATCTGGCGAGCCCAGGTCGATCCCTTCGCCTCGCGGAACCAATTCATACGCTGGGACATGCGAGGCCATGGTCGCTCGGGGTCTCCCCCGGACGATGCCTCCTACAGCGTCGATGAGACCGTCGACGACATGGCCGCTCTACTCGACCATCTCGGCCACGAACGCGCGATCATCGGCGGCCACTCCCTGGGCGGATACATGGCGCTGGCCTTTCACTTGAAATACCCGGAGCGCGTAAAGGCGCTCTTCGTCGTCGCGACGGGACCCGGCTACCGAAGTGATGAGCCCCGGCAAGAATGGAACGAGATGGCCCGCGGCCTCGCGCGCCGCCTCGAACGAAACGGCCTCGAAGAACTATCGAAACTCGATCGCGAAATGGAGCCAACCGAACACGACAGCGTACGAGGGCTGAGTCAGGCCGCCCGTGGCATGTTGGTTCAGCACGATAGTCGAATCATCGATTCGCTTCCCGACATCGATGTTCCGACGCTCGTCGTCGTCGGGGAAAAGGACCGCGGCTACGTCGACTCCTCGAAGTACATGAGTGAGAAAATTTCCGGTGCCGAACGCGTCTCGATTCCAAATGCGGGCCATGCGGTCTACATGCATCAAACCGAACTCTTCAACGAGGCCGCAATGAAGTTTTTCGAGCGGGTCGCCTAGCAGGCGGTCGCCGATCCCCGAGGCGGATTCGATCTCCGCCATGAAGCGCCAAGGAGCCGAGTTGTTTTGGACCTGAAACCCGACGAAGACCTTCAACTGATCAGCGAAACCGCGAGGCGATTCGGAGAGGAAATGCTGGCGCCGAAGATGCGCGAGGCGGAAGCCGCCGGGCGTGTCGATGACGAAACCAGGCAAGCCTTTCGTGAAATCGGACTCGCCGGCCTCGAGTGGCCGGAAGAAGCGGACGGAGCCGGCCTCGGCAGCGTCGCCCGTGTGTTGGTGAATGAAGAACTCGGCGCCGCGGACGCGGGCGCCGCACTCGCCCTCGATGGAACGGGTCCCGCCCTCTATCCGATTCTCGAGATGGGCGGCGATGTCGCGAAGTTGCCAAGCGAAGGCCAGAGGGTCCTGCTCGTCAGCGAGTTCGATGGCGACCTTGGCATCGACCAGGAACGCGTAAACGGAACGATTCCCTGGGTGCCCGCGAGCGAAGTCGATTCGATCGTCGTTCTGGCCGGCGATCGGGCGGCCACGATTCGCAGCGGCTTCACCATCGACCCGCTTCGCGGCGCAGGCCTACGCGCGGCCGGCGCCGGCGAACTCCGTATCGTCGATGCGCAAGCCCATGACCTGCTAGAGGATCCCGCCGGTGCGGCGCGTGCTCGCGCCCGCGCGCGTCTCTACGTTGCCTCTCTCCTGCTCGGCATCATGCGAGCTGCCTGTGATTTCTCACGTGAGTACGCCAAAGAACGAAAGGCCTTCGGAAAGCCGATCGGCCACCATCAGGCGCTCGCCTTCCTGATCACCGACATGCAAATGGCTCTCGACGGATCGAGATTGCTCGTCCACGACGCTGCCTGGCGAGTCGATAGCGGCCTGCCTTGCGAAAGCACGGCAGCGTCCGCGCTCGCCGAATGCATCGAAGCCTCCCGATTGATCGGTCCGAGCGGAGTGCAGATTCTCGGAGGCCATGGATTCATGGCCGACTATCCAGTCGAGAAGTACATGCGTGAAAGTCGCGCGCTCGGATTGTTGTTCGGCGGCTTCGATGCGGCGGTCGAAGAAGCGGGCCGTCAGGTCTGCCAGAGCGATGCGCCACTCGAACTCGGTCTGGGGGAGGCGGTCTAATGGATTTCAAACTCGACTCCGATACCCGCGATTCGCTCGACGCGCTTCGCAGCTGGGGGCGCGACGTGGTTCGCCCGGTGGGACTCGAAGCCGATCGGGAAGCCCGCCCGATTCCCGTCGGCCATCGCTATTTCGACCAGTGTCTCGAACGCGGCGACGGGCGCACTCATTGGCGCCCAGCGGGCGCGCCGAGCTCACGCAAGCGGACCTCGACCTTCACTCGCCTGCTGCTCTCAGAAGAGTTCGCCTACTGGGACCGTGCGGTCATGATCGCCAACCCCGGGCCCGGTCTTCCAGAACTCAGCGTGATTGGGGGCGGGACCGAAGAGCAGAAGGAGCGCTTCCTGCTCCCCTTCGTCGATCCCGATCGTCCGCGCTGGGCGTGTTTTGCGATGACCGAACCCGGTGCGGGTTCCGATGCGGCCGCCATCGCCACCCGGGCAGAAAAGGACGGCGACGGCTGGATCTTGAATGGTGCGAAGTGTTTCATCGGATCGGCCTCACGTTCGGACTGGATTCTGGTGCAGGCGACCCTCGATGTTTCGAAGGGCCGTGCCGCACAACGAGCGTTTTTCGTCGAACAGGGGGCGGAAGGCCTGGGGCCCTTCAAGATCGAGAAGAAAATGGGACTGAAAGCCTATGAGTCGTCGTCGTTCACGCTCGAAAATGTTCGGGTTCCCGCCGCGAACCTGTTAGGCGGGGAGGAACGCTACGGAAAGAAGGCTGGCTTCAAGACGGCCATGTCGACCTTCAATGCCGGACGTCCCGTGATCGCGGCCAACGCCGTCGGCATCGCTCGCGCCGCCCTCGATGAGACCATCCGCTTCGCGCGTAAGAACGATCTCCTCGGCAGAGCCCGCGTCCGAGATCGAATCGAAACGATCTCGAGGAAAATTCGTATGGCGCGGCTCGTCTGCCTGCGGGCCGGCCAGCTCGCCGATGAGGCGCGCCCCAACATCATCGAGGCCTCGATGTCGAAGGCGATGGCCGCACAAGTCGCTCAAGAAGCGACTTCGGCAGGACTCGAGTTGGTCGGGGTGACAGGAGGCCGCGGGGACTACCTGATCGAAAAGCTCTACCGAGACGCCAAGGCGATGGATATCGTCGAAGGCACGGGACAGATCCAACGCATGATCATCTCGCGAAGTCTGGTCGGGCTCCCGCGATAGAGGAGAATCGAAAATGAGTGACAGCAGACAAATTGGCGATCTCTCGATCGAACTGGGAAACGACTACGTCGCGACCGTCGAAATTCGTCGCCCACCGGCGAACTTCTTCGACCAGGCACTGATCCGAACGCTTGCTGACACCCTCGAAAGTCTCGACGCAGACGACGACTGTCGCGTCGTCGTGCTCTGTTCCGAGGGAAAACATTTCTGCGCAGGAGCGAATTTCGCGAGCGACCGGAATGTCGTCGACGATGGAAGCGGCCTCCATCTCTACGACGAAGCCGTGCGTCTCTTCGCGACCCAGACGCCGGTCGTCGCGGCGATTCAAGGCGCGGCGATCGGAGGCGGGCTCGGCCTGGCCCTCTACTCGGACTTTCGCGTCGCGACGCCGGAGTCGCGTTTCAGCGCAAACTTCGCGCGGCTGGGCTTTCATCAGGGATTCGGGCTGAGCATCACGCTGCCGCGACTCGTCGGATCCCAAGCCGCCATGGACCTGCTCTATACCGGTCGTCGCGTCGGCGGCGAGGAAGCCCACCGATTGGGCCTCTGCGACCGACTCGTCTCGGAAGACGAACTGCGCCAAGAAGCACACGCGTGGGCCGTTGAAATCGCGACCTCCGCGCCGTTGGCCATCCGGTCCATCCGCGAAACCATGCGCGGCGATCTCGCCAGCAAGATTCGCATCGCCACGGATCGCGAAAAGGCGGAACAGGAGAGACTTCAGAAGACCGAGGACTTTCGCGAAGGCGTGCGCGCCATGGGTGAACGCCGACCTCCGGAATTCAAGGGGCGCTAGACCCGTCGCTTAGAAATTACGTTTCCGCTCACCGAACGTCTCCGTTGATCTGACACCGATCTCTGGCGGAGAAGAGATGCCGATGACCGCAGCTCACGAAGAGAAGCTCCCGCGCGACGACGGCGTCGGCTGGCTGGAGAAGTCACTCCACTCGGTCGACGCGGAGTCGATCTGGCGCGGGCGTCTCATTGTCGTAGGGTGGGCCTCGGTCTCAGTCTGGTCAAGAGAATCGTCGAAGACCACGGCGGCAAGGTTCATGCGAAGGCGGCCGGCGACGGAGAGGGCACGATCTTCGCCATCGAGCTACCGATCGAGCCTCGTGCCGAATCCGTCACGACGCACGACGAACCTCCAACGGTCGCGGGCTAGCCGAACGTAGCGGGTCACGAGCCGTCATTGGATCGCCTCGGGCGCCTGTGGCAAGGACTGCCACAGATCCGGGTCATGGCCGAACAACAACCTCACGCCGGACTTTTCCATTTGGGCGATGCGCTCGAGCGACGCGAGCATCTCTTGTCGATCATGAACCGTCGGGGGAAGTTGCATCGCCTCGAGGCTCTGCCTCATATAGCAGGCGTCACCGCAGAGAAGAACGTCCCCGCTGTCCAGCCGCACGCGCAGCGACTGATGGCCCGGAGTATGCCCGTGCGTGGGAATACAGACGACGCTGCCATCGGCGAAGAGATCATGCTCGCCGTCGACCAACAGTCGATCGTGTCCCAGATCGTAGTCGCGCGGATCGTATGTGTTATGCGCACATTGATCGGGATCCTGTCCGGCTTCCCATTCCCTCCGCTGAATCACGAGACGTGCGTTGGGGATTGCGAGATTTCCGCCCGTATGGTCGAAATGAAGATGGGAGTTCACGAGAAACTCGACTCCCTCCGGATCGACGTCGAGCGCGTTCAGGCGGCTCGCAATGTCGTCGTTGGGACCGAAGTCGGGAACGAAGAGGCGCGCGAGACCACCGATCCTCGCCCTCGGGTCGGTCTTCAGCTCGGGGTGCAGCCCGGTATCGAAGAGCACGCGACCCTTCGGATGCTCGATCAGATAGGAGGGCACGGGAATCCGCACAGAGCCCGACTCGCCCTCTAGGAAGAGTCCCCGATCGGCCGTCAAGAAACCGCAAGCAAAGGCAAGAAGTCGAATACTCATCTGAACAGGCTAGCGCGGAGCCCCGGCCATCGGCGCGCCCTAACTGCCAATCGAAAGTGATAGACTGGAACCCAATCCCCAGCGGAGGAACATCATGGACGTCGGCATTCAGGTCATCTTCTCAGCGTTCGGATCGGATGCCCCCGATTCCCAGGTCTACTCTGAAGAGATTCGACTGTGCCTACTCGCCGAAGACCTCGGCTTCGACGTCCTCTGGCCGGTCGAACATCATTTCAACGACTACTCGTTCTGTCCCGACAACATGCAATTCCTCAGCTATCTGGCCGGTCGAACGAGTACGATCGACCTGGGCACCGCGGCCGTCATCCTGCCCTGGAACGAGCCGCTCCGAGTCGCAGAAAAAATCGCATTGCTCGACGAACTCGCCGCTGGACGAGTGCGCTTCGGAATGGGCCGTGGCCTCTCGCGCCGCGAGTACGATCCCTTCCGCGGAATCGAAATGGATGAATCACGCGGACGCTTCGACGAAGCGGCACCCATGATTCTCGAGGCCCTCGAAACCGGATTCATCGAAGGGTCCGGTGCCTTCTATCCCCAGGCCCGAACCGAGATTCGCCCCCGCCCCACCCGAACCTTCAAGGGTCGTACTTATGCGGTGGCCAACTCGAGCGACTCGGTCGAGATCGCCGCCAAGATCGGGGCGCGCATGATCCTGTTCGCGGAACGGTCCTGGGATTCGAGATTGGTCGGCATCAACAGCTACCGCGATCAGTTCCGATCCCATCACGGACAAGAGGCTCCGCCCATTCTGACCTGCGACTTCATCTATTGCGACGAAAACGCCGATCGCGGTGAAGAACTCGCCGAGCAGTACCTGGGCACGTATCTCGCTTCGCTACTCGATCACTACGAATTGATGGGCGATCACTTTTCGGATCTCGTGGGATACGAAGGCTACGGCAAGAACGCCGAGATGATGCGCGCGATCGGGGAGTCGGGATTCCTGAAGGGCTTCAAGGCAGCCAACGCCTATGGAACGCCGGATCAGATCCTCGGCGTGCTCGAATCCAGAAAGAAGGTCCTGGGTAGCTTCGAGCAGTCGACTTCGTTCCGGTTCGGCGGAATTTCCTACGAACACGCCGAAAAGAGCATGCGCCTCTTTGCGAAGGAGGTCCTACCGGTCCTCCACAGCTGGGACTGACACCCGCCTCACCAGACTCGCGTGCTCACCGACTTCAGGCGCTACCCCACATGCGAACGTGCGGGGGCTCGTCCTCGAGCCAACGGCCGCGAACGCGAACGGCGCGATGGCCGAGCACCCTCGCCCGGATGTTTCTCGTGCAC
>CAWLAJ010000051.1:0-18814 GCA_963854795.1 Deltaproteobacteria bacterium UBA4427
GTTTACCGTCTCGGCGGTGCCAGCTCGCAGGGTCTCCGCAGCGATGGCTTCGGCGTTTACCGTCTCGGCGGTCCCTGCTCGCAGGGTCTCCGCAGCGATGGCGTCGGCATTGACGCTCTCGGCGTTGCCTGCTCGCAGGGTCTCCGCGGCGACGGCGTCGGCATTGATGGTCTCGGCATTGCCTGCTCGCACGGTCTCGGCGGCGACGGCATCGGCGTTGACGGTCTCGGCGGCGTCGGCTCGCACGATCTCGGCCGCGATGGCATCGGCATTGACGCTCTCGGCGTTGCCAGCTCGCAGGGTCTCTGCAGCGATGGCATCGGTGTTTACCGTCTCGGCGGTACCTGCTCGCAGGGTCTCAGCAGCGATGGCGTCGGCATTGACGCTCTCGGCGTTGCCAGCTCGCAGGGTCTCCGCGGCGATGGCATCGGCGTTTACCGTCTCGGCGTTGCCAGCTCGCACAGTCTCCGCGGCGATGGCATCGGCGTTGACGGTCTCGGCGTTGCCAGCACGCACGATCTCGGCCGCGATGGCATCGGCGTTGTCTGCGTTGTCGCTGGCGAGAGCGGCATCGGCGGCAGTCCGCGCAGCGGCCTCATCGGACGTGGATTGCTGCAGCTGGCCGAGGTTCACCGCATCGTCCAGCTCAGTGCCATCGCCAAGCTTGCTGATGGTGTGGCGGCCCATGTCGAGTGAGGCGTCATCCTTGCTGCTGTCGAAATCGACGCCGTCCCCATCAATCGTCAGAGTGGTGCTGTCCGCGTCTGTGTCGTCATCGTCCGGCAGCGCAGAGGCGTCGCCGCTTCCGCCGGTGATCAGCATCTGGGTCGGCGATATGGTGATTCCGTTGTTCCCGATTCCCAGTTGGTCTTCCACCAACAGGCTGGCCGCGGAGTCCCCAACGTCGAGGGAGGCCCCGCCTCCGTTTACGCTCAGGTGGGTCGCGTTGAGCGTCGTGACGTTTCCCGTCGTGGCGTTGAGGATGTCCGTATTCACGGTGTCTGCATTGACAGTGTCGGCCGTGACGCTGGAAAAGGTCTCCGCGTTGGCGACGGAAACGCTCAGCAGGCAGCAGATCACGATGAGTCTCGTGATCTTGTCGGGTGAAGACGCGCTCATTTCGAATCCTCCATGGGAGTACACGCTCTTTTCCGGGGAACTCGAGGTGTGCCTGCGAGATACCGGACTGCGTGATTTCAGGAGTCGCGACCATCCGAAACCGAAAGATTTTCGCGACACTTTGGTGAGTAGACGTCTTCACCATCACGGTGTCGAAAAGTTTCTGGTTTATTTTCTCGTGGAATCGTCTCGGAAGTTCGCTGGGCAGCTCGCTTCTCCGCGTGAATCCGCACTCTTGGGGTCAGTGTCTGCGCCTGGAATTTCGCGACTTGCACCTTCGTGAGGATGCAATGGACGTGCGGGTTTCGAGCGAGATGCGTGGCTCGCTCATTCGCTGCACGGATTGGTCGCAGGTCGCGAGCCGCTTTGGATCCACCGTCCGCCGCTGACGGCGTGGCCATTTGCGGGTTTGGTCTTCAATCTTTTGCATGGGTGTTGCTGGTTCGTACGCGAGCATTTCTGAGCGATGCACTGGATGCGAGCGACTCTGTATTTTTCATCGATGACTTCGTCGACGGCCTGTCGCTGAAGGCCTTCGAGACACGCTATGCGGTGACGGGTGAGCGAGCCTATCCGCCGCGGATGCTGCTGAAGCTGGGGCTCTTTGGCGCGACCGAAGGCGTCTACAGCGGTCGTGAGATTGCTCGCCGGCTTCGATGGGACCGGCGGTTCAGGTATTTGGCCGGCGGCTTGGCGCCGGACTTCCGCACGGTCAACCGGTTTCGGATCCGTCACAGTGAAGACTTCGCCCATGTATTCCGTGAGACGGTGCATACGGCACGACGCTCGGGCATGGCACAGCTGGGTCGTGTGACGATCGGGGGCACGAAGATCCGTGCGAACACGTCTCGCCACAAGGCGATGAGTTACGGGCGGATGGGCCCGGCCGAGGCGGAGTTGGAAGCGGAGATTGCGGAGATCCTGGCTCAGCTCGATACGGTGAACGAGAGCGAGGATGATACTCACGGCGACGACGAGGGAGGCGGCGGCCTTCCGGCCGAGCTGCAGAACCCACAACGTCGGGTCGAGAAGCTACGAGCCGTTCGTGAGCAGTTGGAGGCGGAACGCGGGGAGACGCTCAAGCCGAGCAGTCAGAAGAGTTTTGCGGATCCCGATGCGAACATGATGATGATGAGCGAGGGATCGCTACAGTACTGCTACAACGCGCAAGTCGCGGCCAACGAAGTCGGAGTGATCGTGGCCAACGAAGTGACAACATCGCCGCTTGATGTCCAACAGTTGGTTCCGATGGTCGAAGAGATCAAGGCAACGACGGGTCGTAAGCCGGACATAGTCGTCGCAGACGCCGGCTACCTGAGTGAACAAAATCTGAAGTCGATGCGGAAGAAACGTCGACGCTGTTTGGTAGCGGTCCGTGGTAGAAAGCGTACGAGATGGCCTCGAGGTTCCGAGACGCAACGCATGCACCGACTGCTTCGACTTCCTTGGGCCAAGAAAATCTACCGAGGAATCGAACCGGGAATGATTGAGCAAGTATTCGAGCCCTTCTTCACTACCAAGCAGGCGGGGCAAGGCACTGGACTTGGACTGGCATTATGCCGCCGCACAATGCAAGAGAACGCCGGTTCGATTCGGATTGAAGCTGAGTCACGCGAAGGAACGAATGTAATTATCGAGATACCGGCTGACATGGGAAGCCAATGAGCGGCCGACTAGAATCGAGCTTCAGCTAAAGCCCAACCACCGCCAGAATGGCAATCAAGCTCCCCACGGCAGCGACCCCATACAATAAACCGCCGACGACGCCATCCCGTTCCGCTCCACCAAAATCAATCAACAATGATCGAACGTGATGCGCTCCCTTCCACAGCGGAAGAACTAGCAAGGCCGCAAGAACCAGCTGGCCAACAGGCAAGATTCCAAACAGCCACGAAGTCGCCAACCCATGTGCTCTCTGATAAGACAGAGCGGAGGCGTCAACCATTCCCATCGGGACAAGCAGGCCTACGACCAGGATCCATCCCGTAAGAAGCATCGTGCCAATCAGAATACCTTGGCCGAACAAGAGCCAGATGATGGGTTCGATCTTGAGTAGCAGGGAACGCATTAGAGAATGGCTCCTGCGAGAATTGCAGTCATCAAAGCCGTAATGCCTAACCAGACGACGTAGAGCATGGCGTGGATAACGGGGCCGGGCGGCGGCTTCAGCGGGCCGATCATGGGCGGCTGGGATTTCGGAAAGAGACGGAAGAATCGAACTGCGACGAAGATGACGCAGGCAAGGCTGAGAAGATGGAAGACGATGTAGAGCGGGTTCCTCAGGCTCTCCATGGCGGCGTTCCAGGCTTCGGGGCCAGCGCCGAGGGCGTCGACGAGGCGGATCGCTACGAAGGCGACCAGAAAATAGATGACTCCGGTTGCGTCGAAGAGCAGGTAGGTTCGAATTCGTTTGGCGCTCCACCAGGTGGCGGGCATCTGCGGCGGGGCGACTCGGGTTCGACCCGGTGTGGGCGGAGCCATCGCTTCGGGATGGGCGGGACCGGCCATTAGTTCGTTCCTCCTCGGGGAAGGACGAGTCCCTTCGCCCAATCGATCACGGCGCCGAACTTGGCCTGGTTGATGGCGGCGGCGGGGTCGACGTTCTTGGGACAGACCTCGGAGCATTCGTTGGCATAGGAACAGCTGAAGACAGTTCCTTCTCCGCGGAAGATGTCGTGTCGTTCTTCGGTTCCTTCGTCGCGACTGTCGAGGTTGTAGCGATGGCCCAGGGCGATCGCGGCAGGACCGAGGAAGTCGGGTTCGTTGGCGACGACGGGACAGGCCGAATAACAGAGCATGCAATTGATACACATGCTGAACTGCTTGTAGTTTCCGAGTTCCTCCGCCGTCTGAATGAACGTTCCCTTCTCCGGGTGTCGGGAGGCCTTGTCCTCGGCTCGTTCCTTGGCACGGATGATCCAGGGCTTGACGGATTCGAACTTGTGCATAAAGCCGTCGAGTTCGACGACGAGATCGCGGATGATCGGGAAGTTGGCGAGAGGTTCGATGTCGACTCGGTCGCCGTAATCGCTCAGGGTGGTCTTGCAGGTCAGCTTGGGCTCGCCATTGACCATCATGCCGCAGGAGCCGCAGACGGCCATGCGGCAGGACCAGCGATGGGAAACGGTCGGATCGACCTCATCCTTGATGAAGTTGACCGCGTCGAGAACCTTCCAGTGGTCCTCGCAGGGAATCCTGTATTCCTGCTTGCGCGGCTTTTCATCCTGATCGGGATCAAATCGCGTGATGATGATCGTCTTGTCGGCCATCAGTACTTCCGCTCCTCCGGTACCCATTTCCCGAGCACGACATCCTTCTTTCCGAGCCGGGGTCCGGCCGGATCATGTCGCGCCATGGTGTGATAGAGATAATCCTGGTCGTTTCGCGTCGTGTAGTCCTTGCAGGTATGCGCGCCGCGGGACTCCTTCCGGTGTGCAGCGGAAACGACCAGAACTTCTGCGACTTCGACCATGTTCGTCAATTCGAGAGCCGTGATGAGCTCGGTATTGAAGACCTTGCTCTCGTCCTCGAGGCGGAGATCGGCGACTCGTCCGCGAAGCTGCGCCGTTGCACCCACGCCGGCCTGCAGCGTACTTTGCTCGCGATACACGCCACAGGCGTTTTCCATGATGCTGTTGAGTTCCCGGCGAATCTCGGAGATGCGTTCGCCACCCTTCTTGCGACCGCGCAGGTTCTCGACTCTACCGGCTTCTTCCTCGGCCTGTGCACGAAGCGAAGCCTCATTGCCTTCAGACGATCCCTTCGCGAAGTCGATCGCATGGTTCGCGGCGGCGGCTCCGAAGACGAGACATTCTGTCAGAGAATTCGAACCCAATCGATTGGCGCCGTTGATCGAAACGCAAGCGGTTTCGCCGGCGGCATAGAGACCGGGCATTTCGGTCGCGCCATGAATATTGGTATCGATGCCGCCCATCATGTAGTGGACGACTGGGCGAACCGGAATCGGCGTCGTCACGGGATCGACGCCGATATAGACTTTGGCCAGCTCACGCACGAAGGGAAGTCGCGTGTTGATCTTGTCTTCACCAAGATGGGTCAGATCGAGGTGCACGTAGTCGCCGTAGGCGCCCGAAAACCCGCGCCCGGCTTCGATTTCCTGGACGATCGCGCGAGAGATCATGTCGCGCGGGCCGAGTTCGGCCTTGTTGCCCACTCCGTAGTCGTATTCGACGAGAAAACGCTCCCCTTTCGAATTCCTGAGATAGCCGCCTTCTCCGCGGGTTGCTTCGGTGATCAGGATCCCTGTACCGGGCAGACCGGTTGGATGGTACTGAACGAATTCCATGTCCTTGAGAGGTACGCCAGCACGGTAGGCGAGCGCCATTCCGTCGCCGGTCTTGATCGTTCCGTTCGTGGTGAAGGGAAAGATTTTTCCGCCACCACCGGTCGTCAGAATGACCGCACGTCCGAGGATCGTCGAGTACTCGCCGGTTCGAATATCGAGAGCCGCGACGCCGCGACAAGATCCATCTTCGATGAGCAGCTTGGAAACAAAAAACTCGTCGTAGCGAACGATGTTCTTGAAGCGCATCGAATGCTGAAAGAGCGCGTGAAGCATGTGGAAGCCGATCTTGTCCGTGGCGTACCAGGTCCGCTTCGTGGTCATCCCACCGAACGCACGCGTCGCAACCGTTCCATCTTCGTTTCGCGAGAAGGGGCAACCCCAATTCTCGAGCAGCGCGAGTTCCTTGGGTGCTTGCTCGACGAAATATTGAATACAGTCCTGGTCGGCGAGGAAATCGGAACCCTTGACCGTGTCGTATCCGTGCAGTTCCAGGTTGTCGTCTTCGCGCGCGATCGCCGCGGCACCGCCTTCGGCGGACACGGTATGGCTGCGCATCGGATAGACCTTCGAGACCAATGCGATCGACGCCGAAGGGTTCTTCTCCGCAGCTTCGATCGCGGCGCGCAGACCCGCTGCACCGCCACCGACGATGACGATGTCATGCCGGGAAACATCCATCGACTAACCCTTTCCAATCTTGGTTCGAACGGTCTTGGGGATCGCGCGTGCGAGGGCCGGACCGAATTCAGTTTTGTGCGCACGCGAGGCTACGGGCCAGATGGCGGGGCCAGGACAGCCCCGCCGGTACCGCCCTTACACCAGCGCCACAGGGTTTTAACCGATGTGTTCGCCAATTTAAAGATGATCGGAGGATCCAGTTCAGTCAGGGATTGCGGCCCGAGTGTGGACCGCTGGATTCCCGAGGGAATGACGTCGATGTCCCACCGCACCCTGGAAATCCAGATCAATTCGAGGGCTTCGCCGGCTCCTGCTGAGTCAGGCAATGAACCGCGCCCAGTCCCAGAACGAGGTCGCGGCTCGGAATCGGAATGACCGGACGATCACGCACGACGTCCTCGAGAATCGACATCGCATCGCTGTCCTGGTCGACGCCAAACGTCGGAACGAGGAGCGCCCGATTGGCGAAGTAGAAATTCGCGTAACTCGCCGGGAGCCGACCCTCTGGCCCAGAGATTGGATCCGGCATCGGGAGTTCGAAGATCTCGAGCGAGCGGCCGGCCGCGTCCTTCATGGCCGCGAGTCGCTCGCGATTCTCCGAGAGCGGCTTGTAGTCGGCGTCCGCCGGATCGGAGCCAACGACCGTCACGACTCGACCCGGTGATACGAACCGCGTCAGACCATCGATATGCCCGTCCGTATCATCCCCCGATATGCCCTCGCCCAGCCAGAGGACCCTTTTCGCGCCCAGCGTCTCGCCCAGAAATGCCTCGAGCGATTCCCGCGAACGATCCTGGCCGGGGCGCGCGCGATTCGGATTCAAGAGGCAGGATTCGGTCGTGAGAATCGTCCCCTCCCCGTCTCCGTCGATCGATCCAGCCTCGAAGACCAGCGCTGAGTTCGTCGCCGGGATTCCGGCAATCCGCGCCATCTCGGCCGCCACCCGGGCGTCGCGGTCCCAGGGAGGATATTTCCCGCCCCAAGCATCGAACTCGAAGTCGATCAGTCGGCGCGAGACGTGTCCCGTCAGGCCGTCGAGAACAAATACGCCGCCGTGGTCGCGAATCCACGCGTCGTCGGTCGGAACCACATGGAATCGCAGTGACTCCGAAGCCTCGACGCCGCCCTGACGAAGTCGCTCGCCGACTCGCTTTGCCATCGCCTGATCGAGGACATGGATCTCGACCGCCTCTCCGGGAAGAATCGCACGCACGATTTCGATGAAGATGTCCTCGACCGCCTCGAGTCGTCCAGGCCAGGTCTCCTTGTTATGCGGCCACGACAGCCAGGTCGCGCGATGCTCCTCCCATTCAGCCGGCCATCGGCGATCCGCACGACCGCGGCCCGAGGCCTCTCGCGGCGACATCAGTCGCCTTCCGAAGTCGCTTCCGAGCTCGTCGACCGATCGTCCAGGAACCGCTGTCCGAGTCCCTGATAGGCGTCGATGCGTCGATCTCGCAGGAAGGGCCAATCGCGCCGAACGCGCTCGATCAGCCCGAGATCGCATTCGACGACGAGGACGGCCTCTTCGTCGTCCGGGGCAGTCGCCAGGATCCGACCGAATGGGTCCGCCACGAAGGAGCTTCCCCAAAAACGAATTCCGCCGCCCGGCGCGCCCTCGAGCCTTTCGTGACCAACCCGGTTGGCCGCAACGATGAAGATTCCATTTGCGATCGCATGACTGCGTTGGATGGTCTGCCAGGCGTCGCGCTGGTCTTCGTCGACGGACTCGCCTTCATCGAATTGCCAACCGATCGCCGTCGGAAAGAAGAGAATCTCCGCTCCGGCGAGTGCCGTCGCGCGCGCGGCCTCGGGAAACCACTGATCCCAACAGATCAGAACCCCGAGTGAACCCGCTTCGGTCGAGATCGCCTGAAAGCCCAGATCGCCTGGCGTGAAATAGAACTTCTCGTAATAGAGTGGGTCGTCGGGGATATGCATCTTGCGGTAGCGCCCGGCGATCTCGCCCCGTGCGTCGAGGACGACGGCGGTGTTGTGGTAGATCCCGGCCGTTCGACGCTCGAAGACCGGCGCGATCAGGGAAATTCCCAGATCGGCGGCCTGTTTCGACAGCGCCTCCGTCGATGGCCCCGGAACCGGCTCCGCCCAATTGAAGCGGCTGGGATCCTCACTCTGACAGAGATAGGGCCGCCGGAAAAGTTCGGGCAGGCAGACGATCTCGGCGCCCTCTCGCGCCGCTTCGGCAATCGCGTCCTGAGCGTGGCTGAGGTTTCGATCGGGATCGGCCTCACAGCGCATCTGCACCAGCCCGACACGCCGACCTCCCGCTGAGTCTCTCGAGTCCGTTTTCGTCATCGAGCGCTTGGATAAGGCAAGCCAGGGCGCTCCGCAAGCGATCGAATATCGGAGAGAGTGGGGGGTGCTCCCGGCATGACCGGCGCTGTCACGACCTTGGCGAATCATCCGCTCATTCCAGCAAACCCACCAAAGAGGAGTGATCGTGAGATCGACCGAAGCCACGACAGGGGGGGCCACGGATCGTGGCGACGGAGCGGATCCACTCGATGCAGGGAGACTCGACTGGAGCGGTCGAGAGTCGCGTTCCGAGAGCTGGGTCGATGCCGTCGTCACCCTCCTCGCGACGGTCGTCTTCGGCCTCGGCTGGGTCCTGGTTGAGATCGAACGCGGCGATCCGACTGGGGATCGGTACGATGCTGGCGTCCAGATTGCCTGGTCAGCGACCGCCGATGCGAACTCGAACGATCAACGATCGACCGCTTCGCTGGGAAGCCTCGACAGCAGCGATCTCCGAAGCATTCGCGCGAGAGAGAATTCAGGAGCAACAGAGCAGCGATGGTCGACGGGGGCGCCCAAGAGGTCGAAGCGATGATCGAGGCGGAGTTTGCGTCTTTGACGGAGTCGTCCGCATCGTTAAGCGCCTCGGCCCGATCGGATGCATCGCTTACCGAACCGCGCGTCATCCTGATTGATGGGTTCAACGTGCTGCATGCCGTCCTACTCGGGAAGGCGCGCGAGCAGGGCTGGTGGCGGCGGGTAGAACGTGAGCGCCTGCTCCGACGGATCGCCGGCTGGCAGAGCGGTCCCGACGATCTCAGAAGTCCCGACGATCTCTGGGTCGCCTTCGATGGGGGCCAGCCGGCCTGGTCGGTCTGGGCAGAGCCCATCGCAGGGCCGACGAATCATTCGAAGACTTCCGGTGTCATGCGTGGGCCTACGGTTCATTGTGTCTTCGTCGAATCGGCCGACGACTGGATCGTGCGCCGGGCCCGGCGATCGGCGCGGCCGGACCAGCTGGTCGTCGTGAGTGCGGACCGGAAGGTTGCCGGGCGCGCACGAAGCGCGGGCTGCGAAATCTGGACGCCCTGGGACTTCATCTCGCGCTGCCCTCTCACGACACCGGATGGCTATCCGACCGACACCGAAACGTGCAAATAGAAGGCGGATCCATCCCGGGCGATCACCGGAGTGGAATGAACCGCGAAGCTTGGCCCCGCGGCCGCAGGAGGCTTGATCGAAACCGGTGGATACGCGGTTCTAAAGGGGATCGTTCTAGGAACCGGGCTCCTCTCCGTCGTGCTCATCACGCCGGTTCTGTTGAGAATCGACCGTAGCCGTATAGGCGTTGCCTCGCCGTCCCCGAGTCCGGACTAGTCGGATCCGATTGGCCGAAACGGAAGCCGGGCAAACCTATTGGTTGGTCTTTTGGACCCGGATCGGAACCGAGTAGACGATCTCGTCCCGCATATTCTCCAGCCCTGAACCGCTGTAGTAGATCTCTCGGAATCGCAGTCGCACCTCGACGACGGGATTCTGGTCCCGGTAGACGTCGGGACCCGCCAGACTCCGATTGTGCATGGCCGGCGACGGCAGCAAGAAGGGAACCGCGCGGCGATTCGGATGCCGGTTTCGATGAGTGAAATAGCGCTTCATGAAATCCTTGAAGACGCGGGCCCCTCGTGCGATATCGGGCCCAACCTCCGAAGCTGGCTCCGAACTTGCGAATCGCTCTAGACCTCGTGGATCCGGCGCCTCCAGGTATTCCATCAGTCGCTGGTTCTTCGTCATGCCAAAGGCGTAGGTCTGATTGTCGCGGCCGTCCGGTTTGTAGAGATCGAAGAGCGTGTACGGTTTGAAGTCTGCGTAGTCGACGCGATACGACGCCCCGGTGGTGTCGATGACTTCCACCTCGTAGGTCATCGTCCATTTTGTATTCCACCAGGAGAACACGTTCGTGCTGAAGACCGCGATCATTCCCGCCACGACGACGAGCGAGAGCAAGGCGTTCGACCGGGAATACATTCGAAGGATCTCGGGATCCTCGCGCCGCACCCATAGCCAGACGAGCAGCGCGACGTCCAGCACGAGCCACTTCCAGAAAATGATTCCAGAAGTAATGAGGATGCCGATATGCATCGACGAAACGGCCGCGAGCAGAAGCAGGGTTCCGCGACGACGAACGAGAAGGAAGGCCATGCCGAATTCGCAGGCCAGCGTAAACACGGTGATCGGCAGATGGAACACGCGTACGATTTCGGCCAACTCGAGAACGCGGGATTCGGGAAGGAAAGCGAGCCAGCCGTTCAAGTGACTGGCAACGAAGAGATTTTCCATGTGACTGAATCTCATCCAGTCGAGGGCCTGGGCTCCGAGCGAGATCTTTCCGACGGCGGCGACCGCGTAATAGAAGGACGTCATACATAGAATCGCGAAGACAAGGGCGTGCGTATCGATGCGCCAAGATTTCAATCCGTCTTCAAAACGCGATCGGAGAGCCTTCACACGAGGGATCTTCGTGCGCAAGGATTCGACTCCGTCGAGCACGCCATTTGAGAGCGCCGCGCCCACCACGATGCCGAGAACGCGCAGCGGAAACTCGTCGCCGATCGGCGTCGAAGCACTGATCGGATGTTCGAACTGTCCTCGGCTCAGCAATACTTCGAAAACGAAGACGGGAATCAGGAGCGGCGAACGGAGCGTTGCAATCATCAACACGACGACCAGCCATCGATCCCAGAGATGCGCCTGGTTGTAGTAGTAGTTGTAGCGATAGCCTGAGTAGGCCCAGGCCAGGGTCATCGCAATGCCGAGAATCAACCAGCGCAAGCCGCCAACGCGATCGATCTCTGTCCACGAAAAGCGACCGCGGCTCTGTGGACTGAGTAGCCAGAGCACGAAGGCGACCGAGGCGATTCCGATCGCCAAAGCGACTCCGTTTCGCTCGAAGAGTGCGATCGAAAAGCTCGGTGCGAAGTAGATCTCTCGAGGCGCCGCTGACGCCAAAGCCACGAGAACTCTCTGAAAGAAGACTCCGAAGACAACGAGCCCGATCACTGTTGGAGCGATCTTTGGAACGGCGTCACGCACGCGGGCTAGATCCAATTTCCAGTCTCCAGAAATGAACTGATCGTCTATTGAAGCGAAGTGGGGTCCGGGATCGCGCTAACGATTGGTTGCCCCGAATGCCTCGGCGTGGGCGTCAATGATCTTGGATGCATTCTCTTCGACCGCACGCCCGCTTACATCGATCATGCGCCACCCCTGTTGGCGGCAGAGCTTTCGAGCGCGATCGAGTTCCAACATGACTTGATCCGGATCGGTGTAGTCCGTCGAAGAAGGTGCGCGCATCGACCGCAAGCGAGCGGTTCGAACCGAAAGAAGCGTGGCGGGATCGACCGTCAGACCGAAGACTCGGCTCGAATCCAGCTCCAAGAGTTCTTTCTGCGGATCGAGTCCTGGAATGAGCGGAACATTCCCCGTTTTGTATCCGCGCTGAGCCAGATACATCGAAAGCGGTGTCTTCGAGGTTCTCGATACTCCCGTGAGAACGATGTCCGCCTCATGAAGCGTCTTCAGATTCGCACCGTCGTCATGTCGAACCGCGAACTCGACCGCTTCGACGCGATCGAAATAGTCATCCGAGAAGCCATGAAGCAAGCCCGGCTGATGGCGCGGCTCGACATGCAATCGCTGAGCGACACGCATGATCAGGGGGCCGAGCAAGTCGACGGCGACGACATGCCGCTCCTCCGCTTCATGCATCAGCGCCTCGACGACTTCGCCTTCGACCAGGCTGAATACCACCAGGGCCCGGGCGTCCTGCGCCTGAGCGATCACCCGCCGAACCTCGGAAGCCGTGCGCGCGTCGCGAAAGACGCGCAGCCGCCAGCGATTTCGGAATTGAATCATCGCCGCGCGTACCGCGGCGCTTCCGGTATCCCCGGTCCCATCGGAGACCACGAAGACGGTCATGTCATCGGCTGGAGCAGGCATGGCCCCGAGAGTAGCCGCGTCTTCGAAAAGCGTGTCGGAAAACCACGCAATCGCCGGAATTCATTGACGAAATCAACGGACGACTCCATTCTCTGCGGGCCATGGCCTACGACCCGACTCGCATCGAAAAGAAGTGGCAGCATTATTGGGAGCAGAACGCGACCTTCCGCGTCGAGATCGACCCCGCGCGCCCGAAATACTACGTGCTCGACATGTTTCCCTATCCGTCCGGCGACGGTCTGCACGTCGGACATCCCGAGGGCTATACGGCCACCGATATCGTGGCTCGCTACAAGCGGATGCGTGGGTTCAACGTTCTGCATCCGATGGGTTGGGATGCTTTCGGTTTGCCGGCAGAACAATATGCGATCAAGACCGGCACCCACCCCCGTATCACGACCGAACAAAATATCCAGAACTTCAAGCGACAGATCCAATCCCTCGGATTCAGCTACGACTGGTCGCGGGAAATCGACACGACCGACCCACGTTATGTTCGCTGGACGCAGTGGATCTTCCGAAAGCTCTACGAGCGCGGACTCGCCTACGAAGCCGAAGTGCCCGTAAATTGGTGCCCCGAACTGGGAACCGTCCTGGCCAACGAAGAGGTCATCGACGGGAAGAGTGAGATCGGCGGCCATCCTGTCGTACGCCTGCCGCTCAAGCAGTGGATGTTGCGCATCACGGAATATGCGGATCGCCTGATCGAGGATCTCGAAGGTCTCGATTGGCCGGAGCCGATCAAGAAGATGCAGCGGGATTGGATCGGCCGATCCGAAGGCGCGCACGTTCGCTTTCCAGTCTCGACGAACGAGGAATCGGAGATCGAGGTCTTCACGACGCGTCCGGACACGCTCTTCGGCGCCACCTACATGGTTCTCGCGCCCGAACATCCGCTGGTCGACGAAATCACGACCGACTCACAACGTGAGGTGGTCCAGGACTACGTCGGTCGCGCCGCACGCCGGAGCGAACGAGCACGCATGGCCGATACCGGAGACAAGACCGGTGTCGCGACGGGAGCGATGGCTCGCAATCCGGTGAACGGAGAAGACATCCCAATCTGGATCGCCGACTACGTCCTCGCCGGGTATGGCACTGGCGCGATCATGGCTGTTCCCGGACACGACGAGCGCGATTGGGCCTTCGCACGTGCTTTCGATCTACCGATTCGGGAAGTCGTGCTGGGCGGCAACGTCGAGGAAGCCGCCTGGTCCGGCCACGGTCGCGGGACCGCATCGGATTTTCTCGATGGACTCGAGACCGACGAGGCGAAGGCCAAGATGATCGAATGGCTCGAAGCCCGGGGCGTGGGTAGCGGGACCGTGACGTACAAGCTTCGCGATTGGCTCTTCAGCCGCCAACGCTATTGGGGCGAACCCTTCCCAGTCGTCCATCACGAAGACGGAGAGGTCGCGCTCGTCCCCGAGTCCGATCTTCCGCTGACGCTTCCCGAGCTCGAAGACTTCAAGCCGACCGGTGAGAATTTCGAAGCGCCGCTCGCGCGGGTGAAAGACTGGATCGAAACGACGGATGCCGAAGGGCGCCGCGTTCTCCGCGATCCGAACACGATGCCCCAATGGGCGGGCAGCTGTTGGTATTTCCTTCGCTTTCTGGATCCGATGAACGATGAAGAACCCTGGTCGATGGAAGCCGAGCAGTATTGGATGCCCGTTGATCTCTATGTCGGCGGCGCCGAGCACGCCGTGCTCCACCTGCTCTATTCACGTTTCTGGCACAAGGTCTTCTTCGATCTCGGATTGGTCCATACCAAGGAGCCGTTCCAAAAACTCATCAATCAGGGGATGATCCTCGGCGAGAGCTATCGCTACTACGACGACGATTTGTCAGATGAAGGAAAAGATTCCGTCGCACGCTATTCGTCCGAAGACATTCGGGAAACCGAGGACGGTCCGGTCGCCAAGAACGACGGGCGGGCTCTCCGCGCACGCTGGCTCCATACGGGAGAAGTTTCCCACGACAAGAATGGCGCGCCGATTCATCCCGACGACCCCGACCTCGGCCTCGAGCGCGTCGTCGAGAAAATGTCGAAGAGCAAGGGCAACGTCGTCAGTCCCGACGATGTCATTCGAGAACACGGCGCCGATTCGATGCGCCTCTACGAAATGTTCATCGGGCCGCTCGAAAAGGCGGCGCCCTGGTCGACGGACGGTATCCAAGGCATCTACCGATTCCTGCAGCGCGCCTGGCGCCTCTTCCACACCGGCGACGAAGAGGACGAGGTTTTTTGCGCTCCGGCTACGGGCGCAGGGACCGAGGACCAGCGGCGCCTGACCGCCCGGACGATCGTCGGTGTAGGGGACGATCTCGAAGCGATGCGCTTCAACACTGCGATCTCCAAATTGATGGTCTTCTCGCGAGACGTCACGAGGGATGCGCCGCTGCCAATGGAATCGGCGGAGGTCTTCGTCCTCCTTCTCGCGCCGATGGCTCCGCATCTCGCAGAAGAACTCTGGTCGCTACTCGGCCATGCCGATTCGCTCGCACAGGAAAGCTGGCCAGAAGCCGACGAGAGTTTGCTCATTGAAGAAGAAATTACGCTGATCGTGCAGGTCAACGGAAAGAAGCGCGGCGAGATTCGGGTTCCCGCAGATGTGACGAAGGAGATCGCGGAAGAGCGTGCTCTCGCGGTCGAGAACGTTCAGAAATCACTCGACGGCCGACAGCCGAAGAAAGTCATCCTCGTCCCGGGCCGACTCGTGAACATCGTCGGGTAGTCGCCGACGAGATGAGCGCCATGAAACACGACGGTGGCTGGCTGCGACGATCCTCGAAATACCTCTTCGAAAGCCCCTGGTTCAAGCTTCGACAGGATCGGGTGACGCTGCCCTCGGGCGAGCCGATTACCTATACCGTCGTGGACCACCCGGGCTACGCCGTGATCGTCCCTTTGCGCAGCGATGGATTCATCCTTCTCGAACGCATCTATCGATACACGGTCCAGGAAACGCTGCTCGAATGTCCATCGGGCGGACTCGAAAATGAAGAGGAGCGACCGGAAACGGCCGCCCGTCGAGAACTGCTCGAGGAAACGGGATGGTCTGCGGAGAAGATGTCGCCACTCGGATCGTTCTTTGGAAGCGATGGCATCAGCAACGAACAATTCCATGTCTTTCTCGCGACCGGACTACGCGAACAACGGGAGCCCGAACGAGAGGCTACGGAGCAAATGGAACTCGAATGGATGCCCTTCGAAGAGGCTGCGGTGATGGCGGCGACCGGGCGCCTTCGAGATGCACCGACGACACTCGCGATCCTGCTGGCGGATCATGCTCTGCGACAGGCGGGAGCCGAGGCGTTCGAACCCGGACCGTGAAGACCCCTCGTCGCCGGGTGTGGCTGGGGATGCTGGGCAGCGCCTCGTAGACCCGATAACCTGGTCATCCAACCTTGCGGCAGTGTATAATCGTTTTCGAAATGGAACTGGTTCTGGTTTTTCTCTTGGCGATGCTAGGCCTCGGCCTCTATTCGCGTGGCGCCGGTCGAACCGAGATGATTTTCGCGATCGCGATCTCCGCCGCCGTGATCGGGGCGATCTGGTCGCGCTCGACCGCCCCGCCGAAAGCCGGCAGCCCCCATGATCCCGCCAGCGCCGAACGACCGCTCAAATCGAGAGAGGGGGGATATCTCTCGTCGGATGCATGTCGGTCCTGTCATCCGGCCGAGTACGCCAGCTGGCAAAAGAGTTATCACCGGACGATGACCCAGGTTGTCACTCCGGAGACCATGCTCGCCGATTGGGATGGAACCGTACTCGAGATTCGCGGCCGGGAATACCGACTCGAGCAGGTGGACGACCGATATTGGGTCGACATGATCGACCCCGAGTACAACCCCGAGCGCCGATACGATGGGCGACCCATCGCGAGCGGCAACACGACGGAGCGAATCCGTCAGCGGGTCGTTCAATCGACGGGCTCTCACCACCAGCAGATCTTCTGGTTCTCGAGCGGCTACGGGCGCGAACTCTACCTATTGCCGTTCACCTGGCTCGTGTCCGAGAGCCGTTGGATTCCCTACGACGCCTCGCTGATGTGGCGACCCGAGGGACGCCACCTAACGGAAGAGTGGAGCCGCGTCTGCCTGCCATGTCACTCGACCGCAGGGCAGCCGCGCCGGGATTCGGCGTCGAAAGAATTGGACACGCACGTCAGCGAGTTGGGGATCGCGTGTGAGGCCTGCCACGGCCCCGCCGAAGAACACGCCGCACGATATCGAAATCCGCTTCGGCGCAGCTGGCAGTACGCAACCGACACCGAAGGCGCGAGCATCGTCAATCCGGCCAATCTCGACGCGCTCGCCTCGGCGCAGGTCTGCGGTCAGTGTCATAGCCACAATACCCTGAAGGGTCGCGCCGAAAACAGACGCGGCGCCACCACGGGCCGTAGCTTCCGACCCGGCGACGACCTGAACCGAACACGCGTGATTCACAATCGTCCAGAAGACAACGATTTTCTATCACCGTTCCAACGCTACTCGGAAGATTCGATTTCCTGGCCCGATGGAATGGTCCGAACGGCGGGACGCGACTATCACGGAATTCTCGAGACGCCTTGCTTCGCGGGCGGCGAGTACAATTGTCTGTCCTGCCACTCGATGCACAACTACGAAGATCGAGACGATCAGCTGAAACCCGGCATGAGGAGCAATGCGGCCTGCCTGCAATGCCACCCCGAGTTCGAGACGAAGGCGAGCCTCGAAGCGCATACACATCACGCAGACGATTCGACGGGCAGCCTTTGCTACGACTGCCACATGCCGCATTCCAGCTATGCGCTGTTGAAAGGTGTTCGCTCGCATACGCTGAACTCGCCCAATCTGGAGGAAAGCGTCGAGTTCGGTCGACCCAATGCGTGCAATCTCTGCCACCTCGATCAGACACTCGCCTGGACGGGGGAGATTCTCGAGCGATGGTATGGACAAGAAGCGTCGCTCCCCGAAGAGGCTGGGACCTCGGTGCGATCCGCCGCTGTCGATTGGCTTCTCGAAGGGGACGCCGCTCAGCGCGGCCTGATTGCATGGGCCATGTCGAAAGAGGAAGCTCAGGCGGCAAGCGGCTCCCGATGGATGGCGCCTCTGCTGGGCCGCGTGATGAATGATCCCGAGTACCCTGCGGTATCGATGATCGCGCGAAAGACGCTCTCGAGTCTGCCCGGCTTCGAGGACGTCGCCGTCACGGAACCCGATGCGCACGCGCGCGTTCTCGAGCGCTGGCAAAGTCTTCCTGTCCAAGAGGAGCCGGGCATTCGTGGCTATCAGAGACAGCCCGGTGAGTTGGACACGGAAGCGATCGATGCTGCATACTCGCGCCGCGACCGGCGTCACGTCAATGTCGCGGAGTAGTCGCGGAGTCGTAGCGGCGTAGAAATCCCTGTCGAATGAAAAGGGTCTGGAGATAGGCATGACGAGAGATCTCATCGAGCGCCGTCATCTCACGGTGGGATGGCTCGCGGTCTCCGTATTCATCGGCATGGGTTTGCTGCTCGAAGCACTCCATGCCATGAAGTCTGGCTACCTCCTCGACGTTCAGAATGAAACCCGGCGACATATGTGGACACTCGCGCACGCCCATGGAACCTTGCTAGGTCTGATGAACCTCGCGCTTGCATTCAGCACGACGCGAATCCACTCATGGCCCGGCAAGACACTTCTCGTGTCCTCGCGCGCCATGCTTGCGGCGACCGTGCTCGTGCCAGGCGGTTTCCTGCTTGGCGGGTTTTCGATCCATGCCGGCGATCCCGGACTCGGTGTTCTACTCGTCCCAGCCGGCGGCTTGCTCTTGCTCCTGTCGGCAATCGTCGTGACACGAGCGGCGATCTCTCACGCCTCCGAAGACGACTGATCCCGAGCTTGCGAGCGAAGCGGCGGACATCGCTACGAAGAGTTGGACCCAGGCGTCGATGAGGCTTGCGGAGTCGGAGCCGCCGACCCAGCGAGCGGCCGCATCAGCCGCTCGAGCCATGGTGCGGGCAGGAAGACGACGAGCACGCAGATCATCATCAGATCCCACCAGCCTACGGAGGTCGTGACCGTCAACATGACGAACATCCCGATCAATCCAAGAGCCCAGAACTTGCCGATCGGCTTGATCCACAGCGCAATCGGGGCCCCACACTCGAGCACGAATGCACTCACGGATGCGAACTCGAGCCATTGGAAATACGGATAGAAGTCGATATCGAATCGGCCCCAGTCACGATTGGTCAGAGCGAAAGCAAGTGCCTGTCCGGTGAGCCAGCTCTGCTCGTCGAAGCGCGTCCAAAGGACCAAAAACACGCACGTGAGGTGGATCTGAAGCAGCCGCTGGGCCAGGCAGGGCACGTCCACTGTGTCGGGCCGCGCGGATTTCCTCTGAATGCGAGCCACCAACTCGTCACGGACCAATGCTCACGCGTCGCAGCGAATATCGTGTAGACCATGAAGGGCTGGATCATCGTG
>CAWLAJ010000052.1:0-18786 GCA_963854795.1 Deltaproteobacteria bacterium UBA4427
TCCGCGTTTCGCGACGACCGCGCTGCTCGCAGCCATCGAACACTGCAAACGTACGGGCATCGGTCAGCACATCGACGTGTCTCAATCCGAGGCCTCGATCCACTTCCTGGGCTCCGTGATCCTCGACGCATCCGCGAACGACCGCGCCGCATCAGCGCGCGGCAATCGCTCACCACACTACGCTCCTTCGGGCGTCTATCCGGTGGCGGGCGAGGACCGATGGATCGCCATCGCTGCGACGAGCGACGAGCAGTTTCGAGCCCTCTGCCAGGTTCTCGGAAGCGCTCTCGACGATGACTCCCGCTTCGGAACGGCCGCGGCTCGATTCGAAATGAGCGAAGCCCTGGACGCGGCGATCACTTCGGCCACGTCACCGCGCGAAGTCGACGAACTCGAATCCGCGCTGCAGGCGGTCGGCGTTCCCGCTCATCGCGTGAGCAATAGCCAGGACACCTGCGAAGACCCGCAGCTCGCTGCGCGCGGGCATTTCACCTTGATCGACCACCCCGAACTCGGGCCGATGCCCTATGAAAACGCGCGTTCGAGGCTGTCGGCGACACCGGCACGACCCGAGCCCTGCCCAACGCTTGGCCAGCACAATTCCTTCGTGCTGCATGAGATCCTCGGACTGTCGGAAGACGAAGCGCTCGAACTCATGGTGGCGGGCGCCATCGAGTGAGAGATCGCTCCCGGGCCGGGCGCTGAGGATCACCGAACTTCGCCGAACAACGGCCTCAGAGCTCCACTCGACGCAGATGATTGGTTCCCGCGAGCGTCTGCAATGCAGGACCGGGATGGGAAGCCGCAGATCTCTCGAGCGGCGAATCGACGAAGACATACTCGGCGCTTGCGCGTTCTTTCGTCAGATCGAGCACGATGAATCCATGGTCGTCGATGTTCGCGAATTTCAGATGCGGAACTCGATCCACGATTCCCTCGAGTCGCTCTCGCGCACGCGGCGAGCTCCCGGGAGTACGGGAGCTGACGGAGGGCGAGACGAACTCGACGGCCGCTGAGCCGACACCGGACTCGGCATCGTAAGGCCTTCCGGATCGTCGAGTCGGAGGAACTTCAAATGCCCAGGAGCTATGAACATCGCCGGTCAGGAAGACCACGTTGTCGATTTCTTCGGCGGCGAGATGGTCGAGAACGGTTGCTCGATTTTCTCGGTAGCCGTCCCAGCTGTCGGGATTGAAGCGAGCGACTCCGTCCGTGAAGGGCGAGAAGATCACTTGCTGACCGACGACCCGCTAAAGCGATCCCCGAGCCTTCGACTCAGAGAGAAAGTCGAGAAGCCATTTTGTCTGGTCCTCGCCGAGGATCGATCGCGAAGGATCTCGCGCGGCATCATGGTCGGCGGCGGCGATCTGTTCGTCGCGTCCGTGCAGACGTGTATCGAGCATGACGAGATCAGCCAGCGTCCCGAAGCGGAAACTTCGAAAGAGCTGTGTCGGAAACTCTCGAATCGGCATCCATTCGTAGTAGGCGCGAATCGCTGACAATTTTCGCGTCTGCCAATCGCCAAGGGTGCTGTCGTGGTCGCGCGCACCCTCTCGATGTGAATTGTCCGCGGACTCATGGTCGTCCCAGACGGTGATCCATGGATGCCGCGCGTGGGCGGCTTGAAGATCCGGGTCGGACTTGTACTGCGCATGCCGCCGTCGATAGTCTTCGAGGCCGACGGTTGTGCGATCCGGATCGGGAATCCGTCCGAGGGCAGTGCCGTCTCCGAAGACGCCATTGGCATACTCGTAGATTTAGTCACCGAGGTGCAGGACGACAGCGATGTCATCGCGCTGCGCGATCGCGGCGTAGACGTTGAAGAAGCCCTCGAGATAGTTCGCGCAGGAGGTGACTGCGAGCCGGACGTGTTCCACCGAAGCGTCCGGAAGCGTCCGAGTTCGCCCGATCGGCGAGGCGACGCCCTCGACCTCGAATCCGAAGTAGTAGTCCGTGCCAGGGGTCAACCCGCCGGCGTCGACTTTCACGGTGAAGTCGCCGCCCGGATAGGCGTCTACCCGACCGCGACGCACGATTTCTCTGGCGCCGGCATCGGCGGCCATCCACCAGTCGGTTCGAACCGGTTCTGCGAGCCGATCGACTCGCGGCGACACGCGCGTCCACAAGATCACGCGGTCTGCGAGCGGGTCCCCACTCGCGATGCCATGGCGAAACGGATTCGCTCCAACCGGCACGCTTCCAGCGCCCGGGTGTTTCGTACAGGCCGCAACGCCGAGCCCGACGAGTGCTGTCTGGGCCGCCCCGGCTCTCAGGAACTCACGTCTATTCACCGGCAAGATGGCATCCCTTTTGTAGGGGGATCGGCCCCGAAGCGTCACGAGTATGCCGAAGACGCCGCCGAGAATCCGCCTGCTAGAGTCGAAGTCATGATCTCGCCCGAAGACTTCGTAGAACGACTTTGCTTGATCGGAGCCGATCGGGGACCTCGCAGGTTTCCCCGCAAACAACGCGATCGCGAAATACTCATGAAGAGCATCGTCATGTCGATGAACAGCGCTTACACCTACACCGAGCGCGAAATCAACGATCTGCTTCTGGAATGGAGCCGCGAAGTCGCGCCGGCCATCTACTCTGACCACGTGACCATTCGACGGATTCTCGTCGACCATGGACATTTGGAGCGAACTGCGGATGGCGCGAGGTACCGCGTTGGGTTCCCGCCGCGGCCACTAGCTTTCGACCTCGAGATCGATGACATCGATCCGCGATCCACGGTCGCCGCCTTTCGTGATTACGGAGAGCGCAAGAAGAGAACGCGAAGCGCTGACCGTGCCACGTCCCATCGGCACGAATCCACAGCCAATGGAGATCCATGACCTATCGAATCGTTCAATGGACCACCGGCCACGTCGGCCGCGAAGCAGCGAAGGCAGTCTTGCGACATCCACTGCTCGAGCTCGTAGGATGTTATGCGTGGAGTGACGAGAAAGAAGGCTGCGACGTCGGCGAACTCTGCGGAATCGATCCGATCGGCATTCAAGCGACTCGAGACATCGAGGCCCTGATCGCTCTCGAACCGGAATGCGTCTGCTACACGCCCAACAAAGTCGATCCAGCCGAGCTTGAACGTCTCCTGGAATCCGGCATCAACGTGGTTTGCAGCTACTTCGTGAATGGACGCACGCTGGGTGAGGATGTGCGATCGAAACTCGAAGCGGCGGCGCGGTCGGGCAACGCGAGCCTGTTCGGCGCAGGCATCTTTCCAGGCTTCGCGAATTTCATCGCTGCGTTGATGGCGGGAGTTTCGAGCAACTTCCAAAAGATTCGCTTCCTCGAATCGGTCGATCTCAGCTACTACGAAGCGATCGCGAACTACACGAATCTCGGCTGGGCGGAAACCCCGGACGACAAGTGGCGCGACGCCAGCCGAGAGGTTCTCGGCCAGTACGCGGAGTGCGTCGACGTGATCGCCGACATGCTGCGGATTCCGCTGCGCGAGGTCACTTTCGACTACGAACCGGCCATCACGCCTAAGGAGCGCACGATCAACGGTTTCACGATGCCGGCGGGCACGCTCGCAGGTCAGAAATGTACCTGGCGGGGAATGGTGGGCGAGCTTTCGGTGATCGAGCTCGAAGTGGTGTGGAATGCCGGCCTCGGACTCGAGCCCGAATGGCCGATGGCTCACGGGTACACGATGGAAGTCCTCGGCAACCCCAATGTCCATACGCGTCTCATGTTCAGCCCTTCACAGGAGCAGATCGAGTCGGGCCGGATCGCCGACCTGGCCAATCCGGTCACCGCGATGCCGGTCGTCAATGCAATCCCGGCCGTGTGTGACGCGAAGGCGGGAGTCCGAACCTACGCGGATCTGCCGTTGATCACCGGGTACTACAACCCCACATGAACATCGGTATCCAACCCGGAAACAATCCGAGGTCTCCGAGCCGCTAAGCGGTTTCCATGTCCCCGCGTGCTGGACGGAGTTAGGGTCTGTGCCCGCCAACGAACGGCGTTTCGAGAAGAGTCTCGATCCAGGGAGGAGTCCATATCAGCACGAGAATCCAATTCGACGAAGCCGCCGCGCGCGGCGTCGAGGCCATGTACAAGACGCCGGACATCGTCGCGCAACGCAGCCGAGTCCTCGACGTGCTCGGGCTCCAACCGGGCGAGTCCGTCCTCGACGTCGGCGTTGGTCCGGGGCTACTCACTTTCGACATGGCGCGGATCGTCGGGGCGGATGGACTCTGCGCCGGGCTCGACGTGAGCGAGGCCATGATCGCGATGACCAAGCAGCGCTGTGCGGAGCTTCCATCGGTCGACATTCGCGTCGGCGACTCAACGTCGCTGCCCTTCGATGATGCGACCTTCGACGCCGTCGTCTCGACGCAGGTCTATGAGTACGTGGCTGAGATCGACCTGGCCCTTCGCGAAGTCGCTCGCGTACTACGCCCCGGCGGTCGCGTCGTGATCCTCGATACGGATTGGGAGGCCGTCGCGTCTCGCCGACCGACGATCGCGTGCGCCAGAGACGAATCCTCGACGCCTGGGAGGAGCATCTGCACGATCCTTGTCTTCCTCATTCTCTCGCCGGCCGCCTCGAGCAAGCCGGCCTTCAGGTCATTCGCCGGGAGGTGATTCCGATCTACAACACGGCCTACCACCCCAACTGCTACAGCTTCGGGATTCTGTTCGCGATCCAGAATTTCGTTGCCGGCCACAAGGGCGTCACTGAGGAAGAGGCGAAGGCATGGGCCCGCGAGCTACGCGACCGCGGAGCGCGAGGCGAATACTCCTTCAGCTTGAACCGATACCTGTTCGCGGCAATCAAGTCCTGAATCCGTCACGCGAGATTCGGCGTGCCTCTCCGAAAACAAGAAGTCTCTTCAGGAAGAACTGGGGAAACGGTTCAGCCCGTTGCAGCGTTCGCCGGCTCGTAGAAGGGCTTGTCGCCGCTCACGGTCACGCGTCGCAACAACCGCTTGTGCGGGTAATAGTCGCTCGCGGCGTAGTGTTGCACGGCCCGATTGTCCCAGAACGCGATCGAACCCGGCTGCCATTGGAACCGACAGAGGTATTCGGCTCGTTCATGTTGCAGCAAGAGTTGGCGGACGATGTCTCGCGAATCGGATTTCTCGAGGGTCTCGCCCGTCCGCACGTCATACAGCGACTCGTGTCGAAGGAATCCACCGTGAATGTAGAGCGAGGTCTTTCCAGTTTCTGGATGGGTTCGACACAATGGATGATCAACGCCGAAGGGGATGTCCTTCTTGATCGTCTCGACGAGTTCCGGCGGCAGGCCGGGTGAACGGGCCAGCAAGAAATTCCGGTAGTCGTTGATGCCGTGCAGAGGTTGGATGCGTTGTCTCAAGGCTTCGGGAAGTCCCAGGTAACACGCGTGGCTGTCTGCGAACAAGGTGTCACCACCAACCGGAGGGACCACGATGCATTGGGCGATCGATCCCAGCGACGGCGTGCTCATCCAGGTGACGTCGGTGTGCCAGCCGTTTTCGGTGCCCGGGCTCCTCTCGCCGTGGCGAATCTCGAGGATGTAGGGATTCTCACCAGGCGGACCGAAGGGGAAGGCGTCCAGATCACCGAACCGGCGACCGAAGGCGACCTGTTCGTCTTCACTCAGATTCTGGTCCCTGAAGAAGATCACCTTCCGTTCGAGCAGCGTGTCCCGGATGAATCGGATCTCCTCGTCGGACGACGTTTCCTTGAGGTCGATCCCGAGAATTACGGTACCGATCGTTATTCCCAGGTGTTCGAACTCGAAGCCGAATGTTTCAGCCCGTGCCTGCAGCTCGACGGTGACCGGTCGGTTTCCCATGCGCTCGTACTCGAGCACGACACCCAGACCGGCCGGGTTCTGCGGCGGGAACAGCTTTTCTCTGGGGAGTTCCTCGGCTTCGAATTGGCTGCGAATCGCGAGACGTGCCTCGTGCAATCGCGTCGCCGTGTCGATGGCGACGGCGTTGTAGCTCTCTTTTCCAGGCGTGCTGCTCGTCTGCATGCTGGCTGGCCTCGGTCCTGGATGGGTCTCCAATCTTAACGTCTTTCCGAACGCACGTCCGTCAGGACGTTCGGAAGACAATCTAGTGCCGGCTCCAAAAGTGGATACCATTGCTCGATCGCGGACCGACTGATCGCCAATGTGCAACGACTCATGTGAGAGGAGCACGACCAGACATGAATTTCGCCTGGGATTCCGAGCTGGAATCGATTCGTCATGAGGCCGCACGCTTGTGCGAACCCTTTGACGATGACTACTGGAGTCGCTGCGACGAAGGGCACGAATTCCCCTGGGAGTTCTACCGCGCCTTCGCCGAGCAGGGTTGGATGGGGATCCTCGTGCCCGAGACCTACGGTGGCGCGGGCCTGGGAACGCTACACGCAGGCGCGCTGCTCAACGTCGTCGCTGCGAGCGCGGGAGTCCAGAACGCTGCATCGGCACTTCACCTATCGATCTTCGGAATGGGACCAGTCATCCACCACGGATCCGAGGAACTGAAGCGCCGCACCCTGCCGCCGACCGCCAGTGGCGAACTGCACGTCTCGTTCGGCGTGACGGAAGACGACGCAGGAACGGACACGAGTCGCATCCGCACCTTTGCCAGACGCGACGGCGACGACTTCATCGTGAGCGGCAAGAAGGTCTGGAATTCAAAAGCCCAACAAGCGCAGAAGATCCTGCTCCTGGCGCGAACGACACCACGAGAAGAATGCGCTCGTCCACTCGAGGGCATGACGCTGTTTCTGGCGGACCTCGACCCGAAGCACGTCGAGATTCGCGAAATCCCGAAGCTGGCTCGCAACGCCGTCAATTCGAACGAGGTCTACATCGACGAATTGCCGGTCGCCGCCCGGGACGTGGTCGGCGAAGTCGGGCGCGGCTTCTACCATCTTCTGGACGGGTTGAACCCCGAGCGTATCGTGCTCGCGGCGGAAGCCGTCGGAATCGGACGCCGCGCTCTCGAGGTCGCGACACGTTATGCGAAGGGTCGGGTCGTCTTCGACCGGCCAATCGGCCAGAACCAGGCGATCGCCCATCCACTCGCGGATTCCCTTTCGGAACTCGAAGCGGCCGATCTCTTGTGGCAGAAGGCGGCATGGACCTACGACGCTGGAGAACCCGCGGGTCCGATGGCCAATATGGCCAAACTGCGCGCCAGCGAGGCATCGTTCAGGGCTTGCGATCGCGCGCTCCAGACCTTCGGTGGCTTCGGCTATGCGCGAGAATTCCACATCGAGCGCTATTGGAGAGAATCGCGGCTGGCCCGCATCGCACCGATCTCGAATGAAATGGTCCGCAACTACCTGGCCGAGCATGTTCTCGGTCTGCCACGAAGCTACTGAGCCACGCCACGAATGTCGGAAAACTCTGACGAAGAATTGGATCGCTCCTACCCGGTGGAGGACTGGCAGATCCAGGCGCTGCGCGAGAAGGGTCATGTGACGCTACGCGGTGTCCTTTCGCCGGAACTCTTGGCGGCGTTCGGATCCGAGATTTCTCGCGTGGTCGAGGAGCACAACCGCGATGCCCTGCCCATGGAAATACGAAGCAGTTACGGGAAGTCGTTCATCCAGATGGCCAATCTTTGGCAGAGAAGCGAAGTCGTGAAGCGCTTCAGTCTGAACCGCCGCTGCGCAGAAATTGCCGCTCGACTCATGGGCTGTTCCGGCGTTCGAATGTGGCACGATCAAGCTCTCTTCAAGGAACCGGGCGGCGGGATTACTTCCTGGCATTGTGATCAGTTCTTCTGGCCGATGTCGAGCGAGCGGTCGGTCACGGCGTGGATCCCGCTGCAAGCGACGCCTCTCGAGATGGGGCCGGTCTACTTTGCAGATCGGAGTCACACCGAAGACTACGGTCGGAACATGGGCATCAGCGACGAAGGGGAGGTACGGATTGGCGCGGCGATCAGCGATGCCGAACTCGACTGCGAACCCAAGCCCTTCGACCTCGGCGATGTCAGCTTTCACTCGGGCTGGACCATGCATCGCGCCGAAGAGAATCGAACGGGCGAGATGCGCGGCGTCATGACGATCATCTATATGGATGCCGAGATGAGGCTCGCACCGCCGGCGAATCCCTTTCAGGAACATGATCGAAAGACATGGTGCCCGGGAATCGAGGTCGGCGAGCTGATGGCGAGCAGCCTCAACCCGGTGCTATTCAGCGACTAACGCTTGCCGCCCTCGCCGCGTAGCGCGAGATCGACTCCGCCGAGCTTCCGCTCCCGCCTCGGGGCGGGCGGATGTCCTCCCATCCGGGCGAGTACCAGAAAATCAGCGAAAGCGGCTTCCATCGCTGCGCTGAAGCCGAGAAGGTCCTGCATCTTGTTGACGGCCAGTTTCGACATCCGCAAGGTGCCGTAGCCACTCTCGGCGACGCGTTCGGCCCAGGCCAGGGTCTCGGCTTCGAGATCTTCGGCAGGATAGATCCGATTCACGAAGTCGAGAGAACGCGCCTCTTCGGCGTCGATGAAACGACTCTCGAATAGCAGCTCCTTCGCCTTTCGAAAGCCGACATCGAAGGGGACCGAGAGGTATTCGACGGGGCCCGCGAGAAATCGTGCATCCGGCGAAGCGAAGATGATGTCCATGGCTGCGGCGATCATCCAGCCACCGTAGATGCAATAGCCTCGAACCATCGCGATGGTTGGCTTCGGGAGGTTTCTCCACTTGAGGGTGAGGTCGAGGTTGTATTTCCGAAAGGCGTCGTACTCGGTGATCCCAACGGGTGGGATGCCACGTTCCTTGTAGTCTTCGACCTGTTCGGGCGTGCCGAGATCGTGTCCAGAGGAAAAGTGGTCGCCCTCACCCTTCACGACGATCACGCGAATCGCGGAATCGGCTTGCGCCCGGTCGAACGCCCCATCGAGTTCGTCGAGCAGCCGCCAACTCTGTGCGTTTCGATAGGACGGGCGGTTCAAGGTGACGAGGGCGACGGAGCCCCTCTTCTCATAGAGGACGGTCTTCGCTTCGGTCCCTGCCATCTCGAATCTTCTCCGTTCGTCGCGCTCGGTACCCCCTCCAGCTAACTGTGCGGGAGGCCGTCTTCGCGAATCACTCTTTCTTGCGTTCGCGCGACTTCAGGAAACCCAGAAGCGCGAGTACGTCATCGGGCGAGGTTCTGGCAAGCGGGCCCGAGCTGTAGGAGGACTGCACGATCTGCGCGTTGCGCCGGAAGACGAACTCAGAAGGCTGAATGAAGTCCCGCTTGTCTTCCCACCAGGAACCCAGGGCATGGCCGTCGTCGCGCGTCATGCCAAACCCGAGCGGAAAGCTGATCCCCGACTCGGCCACTTCGGCTGTCTTCTCTTCGGAATCGACACTCGCGGCAAAGATCTTCACGCCGAGATCGGCGAGCGCTTGCTTCTTCTCTTCGAAGGCGGCCAACTGGCGCCGACAGAAGGGTCACCAGAATCCGCGATAAAAAATGGCAACTCCGAAGTCGGCATCCAGATCCTTCGGAAGAGTCACCTCTCCACCACCCACGAGTTGCAGGCGAATCTCTGGAAGGAGGTCGCCGGTCTCGAGCTTCTCAGTCATGGTCTTCTCCTCCGGGTGTCTGGCGAATGTACAAGCTCATTTCCGCAGGGTCGAGGCACGAATCGAACGCGAGTCGCGAAGCCGCGCGTCTCATTCGACTGGGGGCTCTCCGCACAAACCACCCGTGATCGTCTCGTATTCCTCAGGCGTCACTCTTCGACCGAAGCGAACGAGATCCCGGTAGATTTCGCAGCGCTCGGCGACTGTTTCGAAACGATTATCGTTCGCGATCTGTGCGAGTACGCTCGCTCGTGTCAAGGTCTCATCCGATAGTCGAACACCACCATCGGCTTCCGTGTCGAAGACGAGAAATTGTCCAGCGCCGGCGCCCCAGCTCTTCCATTCGGGTTGCGTGCCCGAGCGACCGCGCCCGGGGTCGCCGGTTCGAGCGAATTGCGTCCAATAAGACATCATCTGATCCGACAGGATTCGGGCCGCCGGTTGGCTCTCCTCGGGAAAGATGTATTCCGTAGCGGGTCCAAAGGAGAGTCCGCCGAAGACAAAGGGAATCTCGAAAGCGTGCGCCGCACCTAACAATCTAGAAAAATCAGCAAAGAGTAGACTCCCCTCTTCGTCCCAATCGAATCGATACGCGTATGCCGGTGCGCGAGCAGCCCTCGTGATGGCACGAGCTGCGTCGTCGACGCCGCGGACCTTCCAGAACTTCGTGCCGTACTCCGCGCCGAGGTCGTACATGCGTTCGTTCTTGAACCAGAGCGGCAGGACGCCGATCCGAGCCACATACCCCGAACCGAAGGTCTGAAACAATTTCGTCTCGTCACGATTGGTGCCGAAGATGGCGGGCACCGCGTTGTATTCTCCTCGCGCAAACGCCTCATGTGCGTCGATCCGAGGAAGTACGTGCCCATCTCGAAGCAGCATCGGAGTGTCATACATTCCACCGATCGCGCCGCTGAAGAGCGAGAGAAGTTCGCTGGGGCTCTTGTCGCGCAGGTAGATCGCGACTTCGTTGCTCGACATGCCTTCTGCGTGAGCCCGCGCGCGCGCGCGATCGGACGCGGTTCCATCCGCGACCAGCAGCGCCCATAGGACCTCACTCGAACTCCGAGAGTGCCCCGGCTCCACCGCGTCCGTGGCATTTTGGGCCTCGCTCATCTCGACCGTGTCACCACTTCCGCTCTGGACGATCGCGCGGTGAAAGAGTCCGCTCGCGCGCGGAGAGACGAGCATCGCGAAGGTGTCCGAGCCGCCGGCCGATTCGCCGAAGACCGTGACACGATTCGGGTCGCCGCCGAACGTCGAGATCTCGTCTCGCACCCAGCGAAGCGCAGCGATCGCGTCGAGGGTTCCGAAATTGCCCGAACGATCATCTTCCGTCGACTCCACGACAGAGAGCGCTTCATGCGAGAACCAGCCGAGGACACCCAGGCGATAGTGGATCGTAACGACGATAACGTCTTGCCCGGTCGCCAGCAGACTCGCGTCGTAGACCAATGCGTCGCCGATGGTGTTGCCTCCACCGTGAATCCAGAGCATGACTGGCAAGCGCGCTTCGCCGGCCGGGACTTGCTCCGCGGTCCAGGCCGGAGCGAACACGTTCAGATAGAGACAGTCTTCGCTGCCCCGCGTGTCGGAATCGTCGAGTCCCTCTCGACTGCCACCGGGACCCGCGAATTGGATGCAGGGTGAAGCGAACTCCAACGCTTCGCGCGTCCCCTGCCAGCTGTTCGCAGGCTGCGGAGCGCGCCACCGCAAACCCTCGATCGGCGGCTGGGCAAACGGAATGCCGCGCCAGACATGCGCACCCTCTGTGCTCTTGAATCCGACGAGTCCTCCGAGCGAAGTCTCGCGAAGACTCGTCTCGTCGACGACCGAGGCCGGAGCTTCATCGCGCCCACATGAGGTCAACAGGAGAGACATGACGAGCAAGGCTATCGACGCGATCAGGGGAACTGGCGAAGCGACGGAAGAATGGCTTCGCAGGCTCGTAGTCGAGGGTCGGATGGGCGATCGCATGGTTGATTCTCGTCCTTTTCTAGAGACGCGGATTCTAAGCCCGACCCTCCGCAAATGAAAGGTCGCCGGCTCACGAGCGTCGCCCGAAGATTCCCCATCCGAGCAGTCCGCCGATCCCGATGGCGACTCCTCCGATGACGATCGGTGAAGTCATCGACGGAATCGTTGCGGAATCGCGACGCGCCTGCGACTCGTTACGACTCTCTGTCCCAGACCGGGACAATGGGCGCTTCGCCCGCCATCTGCGCCGGCGAGTAGCCGCCCATCCGGTGGCGCGGGCCCGGATAGCCGCTGACGCGCCAGCCCGCATAGTCGCGATTGCCCCCATATTTCGGATCCGCCAGGAAGCCGATCAGTGTGTGGGCACGGGCGGTTTCGAAAAAGAGCTGCGAGGGAATTCCAGGGATCTGCCACTCGTTGGCGTTGCCTCGTTCGAGGTCGCGAAGGACGCCGTCTTGCTGGTCTGCTTCGAGTTTCGCAAACGACTTTTCGAAGCGGGATTGCGCGATTGCCTCGACGGTCGCGAGTCCGGCCACATAGAGAGGTCGCGCGGCCGCGTCTTCGTGAGCGAGGGCTTTGTCGATGAAGTTCACGCAATGGGCTTCGATCGCGCCGGGCTGATCGTCCTTCGGGATGATGCGACCCGTGATCGCTTCGAGCGTGGTCCACTCCAACTCCGTGAGCGTAATTGGCGCCGACGACTTGGACGCCGCGCGCGCCGTGTTCGGCCTCGGTATCTGCAAAGCGATCGCAAGACCGGCACCGTAGAGCGCGCTGCCCTTGACGAAATTGCGACGCGTGAGTTCGTTGTTCATAGCGACCCCGCTCTGGCTTCACGAATGAAATGGTCGGCAACACGATAAGCATTCGCGAGTATCGTGAGCGTCGGGTTGTACCCGCCGCCGGTCGGCATGAACGATCCGTCGACCACCCATAGGTTCGGAACTTCATGGCTGCGGCACCATTTATCGATGACGGACCTGGACGGATCGTTCCCCATCCGACACGTCCCGAGATTGTGGGCGTTGGTATTTTGTGAATGCGTCTCGTCGATGTGGAGGCCGTCCGCGCGACTTGGCGTGACCTTCGACGCACCGCTCGCCTCGGCGAGTTCGAGCAGCTTCATCTCGAACCAGTTGTACATGGCGAGGTCGTTCGGATGCTGCTTCTTGGTGATTCGCGGAACGGCCAGTCCGAACCGGTCGATGACCTCGGGATCGAGATCGATCCGACTCTCGGACCTCGGCAACTCCTCGCCGATCAATGCCAGGACGAGCGTATGCGGGAAGGCTCGGATGCGTTCCTTGAGACCGGCCCCCCAATGTGAGCCGATTCCCAGGCTATCGCCCATGACCGTGGCGAAGGCAATCGGCTGATGAGTCATCGTATTGAGCTCGCCGATCACGCCCCCTCGGATGAATCCGCGCTTCGGGTCGCTCGCATGAAGATCATCGAGCCCCGCATGGGATTCGAATCCGGTATACGCACGAAGATCTTCTTCGAAGAGTCCGAGCGCGGTCGGATGGTGGTGGAACATGAAATTTAGACCGACTTCACCTGAGCCGTTCGCAAGTCCCTGCGCGTGGGAACCCGATTTCGAAAGCAGGAGCAATTGCGGCGTTCCAACCGATCCGGCAGCGAGGACAACATGGCGCGCGCGCACTTCGTGCTCCGCCCCTTTCGCGTCGACATAACGTGCTCCCGTGACGCGGCCCTGTTGATCGACGGGCAATTCGAAGACCATCGCTTCGGGACGCAGATCGAGATGGCCGCTGCGTTCCGCGCGCGGAAGGGAAACGGAATGGGTCGTTCCCTTGGCCATGATCGGACAGCCGTAGGCGCGGCAAGCGCCTCCGTACATACATTTTGGCCGCCCGCCGTAGGGCTGGGAGTTGATCGCCTTGGGAACCGGGAAGGGGTGATAGCCGAGCTTCGTAGCACCCTCGCTGAAACGACGACCCGAAACACGTTCGGGGTGAACGGGGTTGGGATACGGGGTCGAGCGTTTCGGCTCGAAGGGATTGCCATTCGAGAGTCCCGCCACGCCGAAGTCGCGTTCGGCCTCGCCGTAGAAGGGCTCGAGTTCCTCGTAGGAAATCGGCCAGTCGGCCAGGCTCGCTCCTTCGACCGCGCCTTCCTTGGACAACACTTCGAAATCGTCCCGCTGAAATCGCCAGGACCAGGCGGCCCAATGGGTGATGGTGCCGCCGACGCAGTGGGCCAGCGTGCTGATCCGCCCGGTCTGGGTCGGGCTCTTCGTGTCTGTCCGGTAGGTTTCCAGCTGATTGGGCGAAAAAACTTCGTCCCGAACGACATTGCGCAGTTCGTCGTCGTCGAATTCCGCGAGGCTCAGTCGCGGGCCGCGTTCTAGCGCGACGACGCGCATGCCGGCTGCCGTGAGCTTGTCGATCATCACGCCGCCACCGGCGCCCGTACCGATCACACAAACGTCGAAGTCGTCTCGTTTCGCCACTGCGCGCTCGTCCCCCGTTCGCTCGAATCGATAGCCAGACTTCAGTCTACTCTACTCGGGCCGCCGAGTTGGACGACTCCGTGCAACCGTCGAAAAACGTGACTTCGGCGCATCGCGGATCTCCGCCTCGTCAAGTGGATTCATCATACATCCACTGGCGCGAGCGGCGTGACGAGAGGAGACGAGATTTCGAGCGATCCCCGCCGGCCTTAGTCCGGGGCCGTAGACGCCACGACGCTACGGACGAGGGGAGTGAGAAGAGCCTCGTAGAGACTGTTCTCGAAGTGATTGCGGTAACGATCGAGCTGGTCGTCGAGCATCTCTCGGGTATAGAGTCGGCCATCGCGCACGACGCCGAGGATCGTATCGAGGGCATCGAGCGACCGCGTGGGATCCTCGCGAAAGATCACCAGCTCCGCGGGCGCACCCGGCTCGATTCGTCCGTAGTCGACTCCGCCCACCGCTTGCGCCGATGTGACCATGGAGATCGTCAAAGCCTCTTCGGAACTCAGCCCTGCGCGCGTGAAGAGCCGAAGCTCCCGGTGTAGGGCGGCGCCCGGGACGATGAAGGCGATCAACGTGTCCGTACCGCTATGCAGACGCACGCCGCGCTCGTGCATGCGCTTCACGGTCTCGAGCATGACATCTAGAGCGCTTTCGATCATGTCGAAGTCGGCGTCTTCGAGTCCGCGGGCCGCGCTGAGCGAAACGGAAGTCTTCGATTTGCACGACGACCCGGAGGAACTCGTCAACCTGGCCGCACGCGAGCGCGACCCCGTCCGCTGCGAGGCGCTACGCGAACGAATGATCGGCGCGCTGATCGACTACAGCGACACGGCGCGACCGGGTGTGCTGCCCAGCTGAGGATCGCTGGACATCCAATGACCTCGAACGACGGCCGAGTTCGAGAAACGAAGTCCCCTGCCCTTAACGAGTCCCGATCAGGACCGTCGCGGTCCCCCGTTCGCGCCCGGCCATCGCGATCCACCGATCGTGTCCACGAAGGGCCAGAAGGCTTCGGGGTCCAGGCGACCTTCGAGCGTGATGTCTCGGCCCGTGGGCATCGCCGTCGACAAATACGCCGAAGCCTCACCCCTGATGGGCAGAAGTTTCGCGATCGGATCCCAGGGACTCTCCAGCAGTCTCAACTCGCCTTCGACCTTCTCGCGATAGACCGGCTGATAGGTCGAATGGACCTTCACGACGTGGGGCGGGAAATCGTAGGCCTTCTCGGCGCCGCCGACGGCGCGCGAAACCTTGATCCACCATTCGGTTTCGATCTGGGTCTCCGGAAGGTCCGCTGGGCCCTTCGTGCTGCCCGAAAATTCGAGGAACGTGTAGCCCTGATGGACACACCGAGCGCGGACGGTTTCGCCCAATCGGTAGTACTCGATCTCACACGGAAATTTTGGCTGACCGTTCATGTCTCGACTGATGAAGATCGCCGACTCCTGATCGATCCCGTACCCGAGCGTGTAAAGGCCCTTTGTTCCGCCGTAGTTCGCGTCGACACTGATCAGGATTCCGAACTCCGGTTCGTCCGGGACCGGATAGCAATAGAGAGCAAGATGAACGTTCGGTTCGTCGCCCGCCTCGATCCCGGGAGGCAACAGGTCTGCGATTGCTTTCGGGTCGGTGGGATAGTCGATCTTGAGGATCGGCCAACCCAGGATATCGCCGGGATTGATCTTGAGTAGATTCGTATCGAATGCCATGTCAGGTCCTCTCTTGGCTGGGTTAGCCGGTCAGGTTGAGGTTGCGTCTTCTTGAAACCAACTTCGCTTGGGGCCGATCCGCTCGACGAGCGGCGCGAGCTTCTCGACATCAAAACCATAGAACTCCGCGGCGTTTCCTCCGAGCATGGCCGCGATTTCATCCTCGGGTAGTCCGCGGAAGGTATCGACCATGATCTTGCGAGTGATGGGCCAGGTACCTTCGGGATGCGGATAATCGGTGCCCCACATGATCGTCTCGAGGCCGATTTCATGACGCATTTCAGCCTCGCGCCGCGACATCGCGGAACTTCCGACACGAATGTTGCGTCTAAAATATTCGCTCGGCTTCATCTTGAGATGTTTGCGGTAGCCGGTTCCGAGCTTGGCCGTAAAATGGTGCTCGCCGTAGCGATGGTCCATCAGATGGAGGAGTTCGGGCACCCAGATCGTGCTGCCCTCCGTCACCACCGTTTTCAACTTCGGATAGCGCTCGAAGACGCCCGCCCAGATCATGAAGACCAGGGGTCGCGTCAGCCACCACGCCACCTCCGTGACGTAGATCCCGAGCGCGCCCGGCATTTCCTGGACGTCGTCGGTGTTGGCTTGCGGATCGAATATCGCAGCGCCGAAATAGTCCAGCATCGGCGCCGCACCCGAATGAAAATGGATCACCATCTCATTGTCTTCGCAGGCCGCCCAGAGCGCTTCGTATTTCGGATGGTGATAGGCATCCTGTCCCGTCCACATATGCGGCAACAGGATTCCGCCGAGTCCGTGTTGACGCGCCCACTCGACCTCTTTGATGGCCACATCGACGCCCCAGAATGGCGGTACGAGCGCCAGGCCGAGTCGGCGTTCGGGCGCCATCGCGACAAACTCCGCCAGCCATCGGTTGTGTGCGCGCGCTCCCGCCCATTGCAGTTCGGGCACGACCCCGGTGGGCATCAGCCCGAGGTCACCACCGAAGGGCGGAGAATTCTGTTCGGTCAGCCCGTCGACGAAGAGGATCTCGGCCGCGATGCCATCCCCGTCCAGAACCTCGAGTCGTCGCTCCGAATCCCAGGCGCCGGCGAGCCCCTCTGACTTCTCCTCGGCCCACTTCGCACTCTCGGCCGCCATTTCCAAACGCTCACCCGCCTGCGCGAGCGCTTGCAGCCGGATCTTGTGCTGAACATCGAATTCCTCGCGAAACTCAGGGTCGAGATAGTCGCGATAGATCTCGGGTCGCGGTCCGGCGTGACCGTCGGACGAGATGACCAGATAGCGTTCCGATGAGTGTTCCACGATTAGTCCTCTTGCCTTGCGGCAGCCGTGTAGCTGGCCGGGGACGGGACCGCGGCGGTCGCAGCAAAAGTCTCGGCCAGGAAACGACCCGTCGAGGTCGCACGAGACCGAAGCGGGTAGTCGTCGAAATGAACCCAACTCAGAAACATCGAGTACCAGGTCCCCACGACGACTTCCGTCAAGGTATCGAGATCCACGTCCTGCCTGAAATCACCGACGTTTCGCCCCTCGTCCAGAAAGCGGCGGAAGGCCTGGCGAATTCGCGCATCGTTGCTGACAGCGGCTTCCGAAAAATTCAGCGCCATCATCGCATCGAGAAGCTCGCGGGCCTGCGGCCCGAGTTCTTCTGTCTGTTTAGCGGTCAATTCGAAGAGCGTGACGAGATGGTCGGTGAACGAACCGGCGCGTTTGCTGATCTCTTCGACATCGCGAAAGAGATCGGCGAGCGCGTGTTCCGCCACCTCGCGGAGCACGTCGAGCTTCGCCGGAAAATGATTGAAGAAGGTGCCGTAGGCGATATCCGCGCGCTCGGCGATCTTGGTGACCGTGGTGGCCTCATAGCCGTCGGTCTCGAAAAGAGACAACGCCGTTTCGACGATCCTCTGTCGAATTTCCAGACGGCGACGCTCGCGGCGACTCGGCTCGGCCATGATCCGCTCAGACCTCGCCACGGATGCTTGCGATGCTCGGCCCGACCTGCTCGGCGAGTTTGCCGAGCTTTTCTGCGTCGAAACCGTATACGTCGATGGCGTTACCGCCGAGCATCGCCCGAATCTCGGCTTCCGGATAGGTGGCAAAAGTATTGTGCAGGAACTCCATGGTGTTAGGCCACGTTCCCTCGAGATGGGGATAATCCGAACCCCACATGTATTTGTTGACCCCGATCTCGTAGCGGTCCTTGCCTTCGTGAGCGGGCAGGAACGAGGCGCCGAGATAGCACTGGCGCTGGAAATACTCGGTCGGACGAAGCGAGAGGTCCTTGGTGAAATGCTGAAACATCTGGAGGTCGGCCTTGAATTCGAGTACGCGCAGCGTTTCGAGAATCCAAGAGCAGCCGGTCTCGGTCAGCACGTATTTCAGATTCGGATAGCGCTCGAAGACGCCCGACCAGAGCAATGCCGTGAAGGGCCGATGGGCCCACATGTCGACTTCACTGATATACATGGCCACTGCGGCGACGCTGTCACCATAGTCGGGAGACCAGCCGCTATGGGACTGGATTGGCATCTCGACCTCGTCACAAACGGCCCAGAGCGGTTCGTATCGCGGATGATGGTAGAAGGGCTGATCGCCCGTACTGGTCGGGAGGAGAACGCCGCCCCAGAGACCGGCTTCCTTCGCGTCACGAACGGTCTGAACCGTGACATCCATATCGTCGACATTGATCAGCGCGACCCCGGCCTGTCGTTCCGGACTCGTCTGACAAAAATCTGCCAGCCAGCGATTGTACGCCCGAATTCCCTCTAGATTCTGTTCGGGGGAAATCGGAGAGCGGTATTGCATCAAGCCGGCGCCGAAGGGCGCCATCTGCGGAAAGATCACCTCGCCCACGATCCCATCGTCATCGAGTTCGCGGAGCCGGGTGTCCGCATCGAACTCCCCGCGACGCGGCGCGAAGGGGCTGGACTCGTCGGTCAGCATGGCGACGAGATCGTCGTCACTCAGTTTCACACTCGGATCGGAGATGGCCTTCCATCGACCCCCGCCCTGCCCGGCCTTCGACGAATAGGCTTCGACCGCCTCCTGATCGAAGAAGGTCCCGGCCCGCGAAACCATTTCACGCGCATACGCAAGCCACCAGGTCGCCGATGCTTCCCG
>CAWLAJ010000053.1:0-18411 GCA_963854795.1 Deltaproteobacteria bacterium UBA4427
CGAGCAGACTCAACAAGAGTAGAAAATCTCCTCTCTGGGAGGTCGAGTGCGGTGTTGACGATCAGATCGCTGAGGAGAATTCTGCGCTCACGGTTGTTGGAGCTGACGGCGCTTTCGTTCGTCTGTCTCCTGCTGACGCCCCCGCGGTTCGAGCTGTGCCCATCGTCTACATCGGCGGGATCGTGGACATCGATGTGAAGCTCGGAGCCGTTGTCATCGGGTCCTCGCGTTGGGCGTGGCTCTGACGGGCGACCGCGTCGCCGTGAACGACACAGCGCTGACCCTCGACGTCGCGGAGCCAACGCCGCGCGCATCCGCGCTTTCCGCGATGCTCCAACGCGCTAGCTGAAGCCGATCGTAGTAGTAGTAGTAGTAGTAGTAGTAGTAGGAACGGCCCCGATTTAACGGAGCCGGTAGCGGCGGTAGACACTCTCTCGTCTCAGAATCTTGCCCGCGATGCTCTCAGCCCCGGGGCACAGTCACAGCACTCCGCTGAGCGCTCTCGTTCATATTCACTTCATTTTGCACATGGACAATGACTGCATACAACCTGAACCCTGCGACGCGTGCGTGTTCGCGGGTGGGGACGGAGCTTTCCTAGAACGTGATTCAACTCACGAAAACGCCCTTGGCGTCTACACAAGCGAAGATGAAGATCCTTCAAGAATTGATGGGAAAATTTTCCCAATAATGTAATCTATCTGATTCAGGCCGGAGCATCGACGCGGAAGGACACCCAACTCATGCGAAGGTCGTGGCGCGATGAAGCCTGACAGGAGGACGACACATGACACGAACGATCCTGCATACTCTTTTGTACGTTCCTCTGGTGTTCTCACTCTCGTGTGGCACGGCTTCGGACGATAGCCACGGCAGTGGCAGTCCTGACGCGGCCAGAACGGCCGGGAATACCCAAGTCGCGCAAGCTCACGTTCTGGAGCCCGAGAACAGCACGCTTCCCACTTCTCTAGGGTCGGTGCCCGCCGTAATGGGGGACGGGAATGCAGACGGCTGCGTCAACGGCGCGGATTACACGATCTGGGCTGACAACTTCGGGGCGTCTGCACCCACTGGGTTCGGCGAGGGAGACTATGATGGCGACGGGTTCGTCCTTGGATCCGATTACATCATTTGGCTTCACAACTTCTGGCTTCACAACTTCGCGGGTGGCTGCGTTGTTCCTGTCGCGAACGTGGAAGACATCGAGCTCATGCCGTCCAGCGCGATACTGACGGAGCTTGGCGAAACGATCACAATGAGCGCTCGGGCCCTTGGCGTTGGAGGCGGGGAGCTCAGCACGAACTTCACCTGGCACAGCAGTCATCCCGACCAGCTCGACGTTGATGAGTCCGGCCGGGTGACGGCCAGAGGCGTGGGATCCGCCGAGATTTGGGCCGAGGCAAGCGGGGTCGAATCGTTGCCGTCGATGGTGGATATGGTCCTGCTCGATCCGAACGCATACGTGACAAACACGGCCGCCGACGTGGTCACTGTGATCAACACGCTCACCGATGAGGTAGCGGCAACGATCCCGGTAGGCCCTTCCCCCACGCGGGTGGCCGTTGCGCGGGATGGCGCGCGTGTGTACGTCGCGAATACAGGGGGGAATAGCATTTCAGTCATTGACGCGGTTACGAACACAGTGGTGGCGACGATTCCAACCATCAATAGTCCGACTGCAGTGGCCGTTACACCGAACGGAGCCGAAGTCTACGTGCTGGAGACCGGCGGTGTGCTCGAGGTGATTGATACGGCGCTTATCGGGACCGACAGCGCCTCGACGATTGCTTCGATCTCGTTCGGCGTGCCGGGCTTCAACCAATTTGGGGCGTCGATTGCCATCCAGCTGGATGGGTCGCGTGCCTACGTCGTCTTTTCGGGGGCGCTCCACGTGATCGATACTGCCACTCTTGAGATTCTCGGCTCGATCGACGTCGGCGCCTCCCCGAGTCGCGTGGTCATCTCGCCGGACGGCACCCGCGCCTTCGTGACGAGTTCGTTTGGCGCCGGTTCGCTGATGTTCAGTGGTCAGGTCGTCGTGATAGACACCGTGACCAATGTGGTGCTGAACTCGATTTTACTTCCCAGTCTTGTGCCGGATTCGATTGCCATCACTCCGGATGGCTTGCGCGCTTACGTTGCGATCGTGCAGACGTTCGCCAATACCAACTATGGAATGGCTTTCGTCCCGGACAATCATATTGCGGTCGTCGACCTCGTCTCCAACGTGCTCAGCGGTTGGATTACCGTCCAGAGTCCCCCCTCGGGAGGAATGTCGATCACTCCGGATAGGCGCTACCTCTACGTCGCGATCCCCGAAGCCGATTTGGTTTCAGTGATCGATACCGAAACCGACACTCTTGTAGGCACGACGATTGCCGTCGCCGCGCGACCCACCGGGCTGGTGATTTCCTCCGCGCTAGGCCTCGCCGATTGAGCGGAATTCCGAGGGGCAGAACTGGCGGAACGGTCGCCCGAATTCCTCGATCCGACCGCGGTGCTTCGCATCGTGCCGAACACCACGTCACCCGTGTAGTGTGAGATCTCACATCGCGTAGGCTCTATTTGGTCAGCGGGACCGCGCTTGAGGTACCCTGCGCGGATCGACCCCTCTCCGCGGGTCCACCACCCGTCATCAGATGGCATGGACCGCGGCCAAAGCCACGCCCCGAACCTTCAAATTGTCTTCAGCCTGTTCCGCTAGTTTGATTCATGCCCCGTAGGCGATCGGCCTGCGGAAATTGAGCGAACTACCAAGGTGTCGGGTAAGCGCGCTTTCTCCCGAGATCGTGCCGGCTACTGTCGCCAACGATGCGCGCAATGAATGAGGATCTCGATGCGAACCATGGTTGCGGCACGACGACCCGCTTCGATGATGTGGAAGATCGGTGAGCTAATTGAACTTGATGAATAATGTAGTCCTGGGCGTGAGCCATTCGACTGCAACTTCGGATGTGAGAGATGCGCTTACCCTGCAGAAACAAAAGGGCGACGACTTCTCGCGCCGAATTCTAGAGTTCTCCTGGTGCAGCGAGATCGTTGTGTTATCGACGTGCAACCGCACTGAAATCTACGCTGTCGTTTCGGTCGAACCCGTCGAAGTTCGCGCCAGGCTACTACGAGAGTGGTGTGAATTTACCGGCAATTCACTCTCTGAAGTTCAGCGCTTCACCTACTTTCACGCGAACTCGGAGGCAGTTAGGCATCTCTATCGCGTGGTGTCGTCCCTGGACAGTTTGGTAGTCGGAGAGGGACAGATCCTCGGGCAAGTCAAAGAGGCCTTTCTTCGAGCTCAAGCGAAGGAATTCGTTCATCTCTATCTGAACCACCTATTTCAATCGGCCCTTGCACTGGGGAAGAGCGTCCGCTCCGAAACTGAAATCAATCAGGGAGGAGTGAGTATCGCCTATGCCGCAGTGGAGTTGTGCAAAAGGGTCTTTCCAGACCTTGGTGGTCATACCGCTGCGGTACTCGGGGCAGGCGAGATGGGGGGGTTGTCAGCCAAGCACTTGAAGCAGGCGGGCGTGAATCGGTTTGAATTTGCCAGCCGTACAGTCGAGAACGCCGCCGTTCTAGCACGGAAGTACCAGGCCCCCAGCTTTTCGCTGCAGCAATTGGAGGGGGTTCTTGAAAACTCAGACATCGTAATATCGGCAACTAGCAGCCCTGACTATGTCGTGACTGCAGATATGGTTGAAGTGGCGCAGCGTAGACGCAATCGGCGTCCAGTGGTTTTCGTGGATATCGCGGCCCCGCGTGATATCGATCCCAGGGTGAACGAAATTTCCGGAGTCTACTCGTTCTGTCTGGACGATCTCGAAGGGCTGGTTCGGGACAACCGGAGGAAAAGACTGCGAGCCTCTCATGCGGTCGAGGCCATCATTGCGAAAGGAGTTTCTGAGTACGCAAGTTGGTACCAGATTCGTAAAGTAGTTCCAGTGATCAAAAATCTGAGAACTCACCTTCGTAGTATTGCAGAAAGTGAGTTGGCTAAACATCGCAATCGCCTCAATCGCGAACAGCTAGAGGTCATTGAAGAGGTGCTACACGGGGTGGCCGGAAAGTGGCTGCATCATCCCGTTGAAGAGATAAAGACCCTGAGTGAGGAGGGAATGGAACACGAAGCTTCCGCATTTCTGAATCGCCTTTTTCAGCTTCCGGTAGAAAGCGCGCGTTGAAGGATCGGATATCGGATCCCTGCAAAGCGCCCGCCGACGCTGGATGTGAGAAAACAGGAGTTGCGAAGGTGTTTGTGAAGTCATTGTGGCCGGAGCCAAAGCGATTCGCGATGAGGATGCTCTTTCTGATCGTGCTAGTCGGCATGTCCTACGTGTCGGCCGCGGCTGCACAGAATTTCGTTGATCTCAGCCCGACGCAGAGCGAGACCATTGTGGTCGGTCTCGATGTCGCCCTGAACCTCGAAATTGATTTTACCGATGCGACCGTCGGGGGCGGAGTGGAGATTACTTATGACGCGACCCGACTCGAGTTCGTCTCTTTCACGTTTTCCGGAGACCCGGATTTCGGCCTAACGGGACCTGCTGCCGACGATCCGAATCAACCCCTCGAAATCGGCGCGGGTTGGTTGGTGGTGAATCCGCCCTTCGGGGTGACGGGAATCCATGCGATTGGGACGTTGCTGTTCCGGCCGATCGCGAGCGGATCTGCCACGGTCTCCACAAGCGCGAGCGGAATCAATCCCGGGCCGTTCTACTCCGCGTCGAGCGGAACTCCCATGGTCGTTGTTTACAGCGGCGCGACAGTCAACGTCGGACCGGCGGTCGCCGTTCCCACTCTAGACGCGTACGGGCGCCTGATAGGCTGTGCGCTGCTTCTTTTAATGGTAATTCGGGTGCTGAACCGGCGAGAGATACTCGGCGGATCCCCACGCGGGCTTTGGGAGTAAATGTCATGAGGACGCGAGTTTGGGCAATTGGGCTGACGGGCTTCTTTCTGTGTGCGGGCTGTGGTCAGCAAGATTCGAGCGTGCAGTTGGGCTCCGCAATAGAGCAGGAAATGGTTGAGGCTGAGGACGCAACGCGCGCAGATAGGGCGGCACCGGCCGTCCAGGTGGCCCACAATTGGAGGCGTGAAGGGCTTACAGAGGATCAGAACGCGGTCGTTCAGAAGGCGATCGAAGACGGGCACTACGACGCTCAGGTCGGAATAAGAGTCTCGGGCCGGGCGGAACGGGATGCCTACCAAGAGGCACGCGTGAGGGCGGCGCGCGAATTCGAAATCCCAGCCGAGCGATAGTGGCAAGCCTTACGGACCGCATCCAGTCCCACGGTTGTATTGCGACATGAACATCATGCCGCTTCCCTGTTGTCCTGCTTCACACCCGCTGCGTACGCAGCGGGTGTGATTTGATTGAGCGCGCCGTGTGGCCGCTCCTCGTTGTATTCCTGGCGCCAGTTCTCGACGATCCGTCGAGCTTCTCGAACCGACAGGAACGCCCAGCAATTTAAGCAGCCGTCGCGCAGCACGCCGTTGAATGATTCGTTATGCCCGTTCTGCCAAGGGCTTCCTGGCTCGATGAAGTACGTGTCGGTGGGTCGAGTCTTGATCCAGTCCTGGATCTTCTCCGCTACGAACTCCGGGCCATTGTCGCTCTTGATGATTCGAGGATGACCTCGGATCTCGACCAGCTGGTTGAGAACTCGGATGACATCGTGCGAGTTCAATAGTCGAGCGCACTCGATCCAGATCGCTTCGCGAGTGAACTCGTCGATGACCGTGAGGAAACGAAGCTTTCGACCATCGACCGTTTGATCAGAGACGAAGTCGTAGCTCCAGACGTGGTTCGGGTAGAGCGCTCGATCTTCGTCGGTCGTGCTCTTGCCCGTCCGACGCCGTTTACGTTGCTTCTTCGGCACCTGAAGGCCTTCTCGCTTTCGAATCAGTCGCAATCGATCTCTGCCGATCGCGGTTCCTTCAGAACGCAGGACAGCGTGAATCTTCCGATAACCGAACCTCGGATACCGATTGGTCAGCTCGTGAACACGACGAACGAGCTTGGCTTCTTCGATCCGGCCTGACGGACGACGCTTCGAGCTAAGCCAGATTCCGATCACCTGGCAGGCACGGCGTTCACTCACGCCATGCTCTGCCTCAAGGTGTTCTGCTCCGCGCCGTCGTTCCGCCAGGCTCTCCATTTTTTTGAGTTCAGATCCTTCAGCATCCGGTTGTCCAGCGTCAGATCCGCCACGATTTTCTTCAGCTCTGAGTTCTCACGCTCGAGATCCTTCAAACGCTTGGCCTCTGAAACGTCCATCCCGCCAAACTTCGTTCGCCAGCGATAGAATGTCTGTTCCGAAATGTTATTCAGGCGGCAGATCTCTCGAATATTCCCCGTCTGCTCCGCCTCATTCAAAACCCCGATGATCTGCTCTTCCGTGAATCGCTTCCTCTTCATCTCGTCTCCGATCAGCCAAAAAGGCTAACTCAGAGACTGGACCCATTATCGCGAGGCCGGCCAACGGAGCCCTCTAGGCAGCCCTCGCGATTCGCTTTTGACGGGTCTTCAGAAGGGCTTAACTGCCGAGTTCTATGGTCAGATCTGCTTTGATTATGCCTTCATCGGATGCGTAATGACTTCTGGTTGGAAGTTTTGTCGCGAAGCGTTGTAGGAAAGAAAGAATTCGAGGAGAAAATAATGTTGTGTAGGCCTTGTAATACCGTTCGTTTCCTAACGTCGTTTGCAGTCGTTCTCCTGTCGGTATCCGTTTTGTGCGGGAGCGCGAGCGCCAACCATATTCCCGGACACCCAGGCTCCCCGAATGGCGATCTCGCCTTCCAGCGGCAAGACTTGGATTTCATACTCAGACAAATCAAGTTCGCTGAAGATCACGTCACGAACAGCGCAAACGGCGTTGGCGAGCAGGACTGCGCCGCGCTGCTGGCCCTCCTACCGAACGGGTCTGTGCCCTGGGGCCTGCGGACGGTGGACGGCAGTTGCAATAACTTGCTTCCGGGTCAGGGAGGCTTCGGTGCGTCCGACCTGGAATTTCGCGCACTCGTAGAGCCGGTGTTCGATGGTGCCCAGATCCTGACACAACCTTTTGCTTCGAATGACGCGGTCGGGGCCAACACCTCCTACGTGACAGGCAATGGGAAAACCGTGCAGGACTCCACCGCGCGGCTGCTCAGCCGCCTGATCACCAATCAATCAGAATCGAACCCGGCGGCGGTCAAGGCCGCGGCGGACGAAGACGGCACTACCCTCGGGCCGGACATCACGGGCGTCCCCCAGTTCTTGATCCCCAACAGGGCACCAGACGAAGGGCTCTCGGCACCGTTCAACGCCTTCATGACTTTCTTCGGCCAGTTCTTCGACCATGGTCTCGACCTGATCAACAAGGGTGGCAATGGTCTCGTCTTCATTCCGCTCGCGCAGGACGACCCGCTGTATGACAAGGGTCCTGATGGAATTGCCGGGACTCCCGATGACGGCCAAGGCAACTTTTTTGTAATGACTCGAGCCACGCGGGATGCGGGGCCTGACGGATTGATTGGAACCGATGACGATGTTGCAGGAATCCTCAACGCCACGACCCCCCACGTCGACCAGCAACAGACCTACGGGAGCCATGCCTCGGCCCAGATTTTGCTCCGTGCGTACGAGTTCGGGCCTTGCCCCGCTGACGGCCCGCTGACTCCCCCCGCCGCCGGCTGTGTACAGGCCAGCGGGCGTCTGCTCAATGGCTTCGGCAATGACAAGCTCCTCGACACGCCCGACGATGGTGGAATGGCGACCTGGGATACCGCCCAGCTACAGGCGGCGTCTAAATTGGGTCTCCTGCTCGACGACTTCGACGGCGCCAGCATCCCCAAGATCTTGGCCGACGTCTACGGAAAATTCATCCCCGGGCCGGCCTCCGGCTTGCCTCAACTCGTGATCGGCGAAAATCCAGACGGCTCACCCATGCTGCTTGAAGGCAATCTGGAAACTCCAGTGGACGCCAGCGGCGCAGTTCGGGCTGGTCACAGCTTTTTTCTCGACGTGGCCCATACGGCGAATCCGGGCGCATTCAAGGGCGTAGGGGTGGAGCCGGACAAGGCCCCTGACGCGAACACCTTTATCAATCCTCGCACCGACATGCTCAGTGGCCAGCCGACGCGCGGCGTCCGCGCGGCGGGCGTGCCCCTCGCTTCGGGCCAGCCAACCTACGACGACGAGCTGCTCGGCGTACACTTCATCTGTGGCGACGGGCGCTGCAATGAGAACATCGCGCTCACCACCGTTCATTCGCTCTTCCACGCCGAGCACAACCGACTCGTCGGGGTCGCACAGCGGGGCGTACTGGATGAGCGCGACCTCGCGTTTCTGAACGAATGGCTCGATCCAGCCTCTCCCGCGACTCAGGCAGATCTCGACGCATGGCCGGAACTCCCCTTCCTGATCTCCGATGCCTCACAGGGGAACCAGAAAGCAGTGATTGCTGCGATTGACGCGCTGGGCCTCGAGTGGAACGGCGAGCGCGTGTTCCAGATTGCCCGGTTCGCCACGGAGATGCAGTACAACCGGATCGTGTTCGACGAGTTCGTCCCCACGCTCTCCGGGCTGAAGGACCCCTTCGAGGGGTTTCACACCAACATCGACCCCGCGATCACTTCCGAATTTTCACAGAGCGTCTATCGCTTCGGACACTCGATGCTGACTCAGACGGTCGACCGCTTTGATGTGAACTTCGAAACGATCACGGATGCCGGGGCACTCGACCCGACAACGGCGAGCGACCAGCTCGGCCTGTTCGAGGCCTTCCTCCAGCCAACCGCCTTGTACAACTATGACGACGCAACGGGCCTGAATACGCTCACGCCGGAAGAGGGCACGGGCGCGGTCATTCGCGGACTCACGCGAGCGGTCGCCAACCAGATCGACGAAATGGTCACCGGGGGGATGCAGAACAACCTCGTGGGTCTGCCCCTCGATATCGGCGCCATCAACATCGCGCGAGGTCGCGATGTGGGTTCGCCCCGGTTGAACCCGGCACGGCGGGCGTTCCATCTCGCAACCCAGGATGCGGCGCTCACGCCGTATAACAGTTGGATGGATTACGCGGACAATATCAGACACGAAGCGTCGCTCGTGAACTTCATTGCAGGTTATGGAACACACCCGCTCGTTGCTGGCGCAGACAAGATCGCGGGCAATGGCAGCGCTGGCGAACCCATTGCGGTCGTAGACCGACGCGCAGCGGCCTGCGCGCTCGTCAGTGCGATCGCCCTGGTTGCTGACTATTGCGGCGATTCTGGTTTTAATGCCGTTGCTATTCCGGCGGCCCCGATAGACGCCGCGGACTTCATGCGGAGCCATGGCGACTGGGCCGCAGGTCTGGACGGCTTGCCGATCACGGGCTTGGAACAAATCGACTTCTGGAACGGCGGACTGGCGGAGGAGGTGCGCCCGTTCACGGGACATCTCGGCTCGACACATAACTTCGTCTTCGAGAACCAGATGGAGTTCCTGCAGAACGGCGATCGTATGTACTACGTGGCCCGAACGGGCACCATCCCGTTTTTCGGCGCTCTAGAGTCGAACACGTTCACCTCCATGGTCATGCGCAACACGGATCTGGGCGAATTTGGCGCAGGCGTCCTGCCGCTCGCCATCTTCTCGGTCCCGAACCATCTCTTGGAGATCGACCAGAGCCAGCAGTTTGGCCAAGGGACCGAGCCGGGCGACGGGACAACGGCCGATCCCACGGGCGAGGCGGCCCTGGTCCAGCTCGTGATCCGCGATCCCAATAATTCGACGACTAACATCAGGGTCCCCGATGCGACCCGCTTCCTCCAGTACACGGGAGGCGATCACGTCGCGATCGGCGGTACGTCCGGTGCCGATACGATCATCGGCGGGATCGGCGACGATTCGCTTTACGGGCGCGATGGCAACGACCGAATCGAGGGCGGCGACGGCGCCGACCACATCGAAGGCGGTGCCGGCGACGACATCATTACGGACCTTTCCGGCCCCGACGTGATCGAAGGCGGCCCTGGCAACGACGCCATCTCGAGCGGTAACGAAGAAGACATAATCTTCGGCGACGCAGGCAGCGACTTCATCGTCAACCAGAGCGAGTTCGGCGAAATCTTCGGCGGCCCGGGCAACGACTTCATCTTTGACGGGTATTTCCTTGGCCACATCCGGGGCGGTCAGGACGACGACTGGATGGAGAATCTCGGCGGCGGCGAGGACCTGTTCCAGGCCGACATGGGCGCAGCGCCCGAAGCGGGTGAGCCCAGCCACAAGGGCGACGACGTCTTGGTCAGCCGCGGCGGCAACAACGATGCGGACATGGAAAACGGCGACGACATTGTCGTCAACGGACCCGGCACCGATCGCGTCGAAGGACAGCTCGGCTTCGACTGGGTGAGCTTCCAGAACGACACGGAGGGCGTCGACGTCGATATTGATCTGACCATCTTCCTCAGGCCGATACTTCCGCCCTCGAACGCCACGGTCAACAACCGCTACGACCGGATCGAGGGCTTCAGTGGTTCGCCGCTGCCCGATATCCTGAAGGGCACAGCCAACAGCGCCGGCGCGGAGGTGGGCAATGAGCTCTCGATCAGCACGAATGCCGCGGGCGTCGAGACGACCAATGGCTTCGCCCTGATTGCTGGCCTGAACTCGACCGCGACCTCATTCGGGATCGTGCCCGAAGTCGAGCGGAAAGATCAGGCAAATGATCCGGTGACCGGCGACACACAATTTGGCTGGGCCGGTGGCGAAATCATCCTCGGCGGCGGCGGGAGCGACCTCATTAGCGGCGAGGGTGGCGACGACATCCTCGACGGCGATGCCTCGCTGGAGGTGAATATCGAAACGCCGAACCCCGTAACAAGACTCGATCCCGACAATATTGCGTCTGTCGTGGCGAATGCAGCCCTTGAGGCCGCCGCTGCAGCGCGCGGGGATGCACTGATTGACTTCGTGCTGTCGGACGCCCTGGCGCAGCTTTCGACGGATGCTTTGTCGGATCTGTTGCTCGCGCTGACCGACCAGCAGTTCGCTGATATCTTGGCTGTGGAGTCGGCCGAGCTTACGTTGGCGTCCGTGCAGGCCGAAGCAATTGCGCTGCAGGAAGCGGCGACGCTGACGATCGTGCAGGCAGCGGCACTTCAGACGTTTGCGGACAGCGTAGCTGCGGCAGTGACTGCCGCCGAGGTTGAAGTGGCAGCGCGGATTGCTGATGTAACGACGAACAATCAGGCAGTCGTTGCTGCGCAGGGTGCGCTGGGGGTGTCGATAAGCTCGCTGCAGGCTGCGGATATGGCTTTGGCCGATGCGCAGGCTGACGTCGCGGCTAAAGAGGCAGCGGAGACTTCGGCATCGCAGGCCGCGGTGACCGCACTGCTCGCACTCATCAATTGCGGCGGCGCTTCGGATCCGGAGTGCGCGGACGAGGATACAGCGTTTGACCTGGCAATAGCGGCCACCGTAGACGCTGGCGTCGACGTGGAGACTGCCAATAATGTGGAAGCGATTACAGCGCAGGCGCAGGCTTTAGCCGCTGGCTTCTTGGCAAGTTCGCAGACCACCTTGAATGCGGCGGTAGCCGCTGCGATCGCCGATAGTGATCTGATCGCTAACGCGGTAGTCGCGCTGAATAATGCGAAGTTGGAGTCGAGCATCGCGAATGCGGCTGCGAACGCTGGGACGGTGGCTACGGCTGCTGCGCAGGCGGCAGTGACGGAAGCGTTGGTGGCCCAGGCTTCGGCGCAGGTGGTCTTGGCGCTGGCTGTGCAGGCGGCTGGAGACACTGCCTTTTCGATCGCCAACGCCGAGGGGAATGCCGAACAAATGCATCTCAACATGGCGGCGGCGGCTGGGAATCTCGATCTGGCAGACCTGGCGTACGAGCAGGCGCTCGTGGCGTTTGCCAACGCACAAGCGGCTCGACCGGCCGATGTCGATGCCCGAATCCTCGTTCCCAGCATGCAGGACGTCTTTGAAGCGGTCTTCGCCGGTGTGATCAATCCCGGTGAACTCAACATTTCCCGTATCATCGCCGTACATGCCGAAGCTGTTGACGGTGATACCGACAGCGTGCGCTACCAGGGCAACTTCGCGGACTACACCATCGAGGGGCTCGCCGGTCCGGACGGAATTCCCGGCAACATGGATGACCCCGTGGTCGACCCGCTAAACCCGGGCGCCCACATCGGCGATGTCCACTCGAGAAACGCGCAAGAAGTTGTCGATGCGGTGACCGGTGACATCCTCGTCGCCGCGGGAAGCGTGAATCCGGCGCTCGACGGCTACATCGAGATCATCGACAACCGTGAGCTGCCGCTCAACCTCGGAGCGGAGAGGCCCGGCAATGACGGACGAGATCTGGTGAGGAACGTCGAAAGACTGGTGTTCGACGATATCACCGTCGTACTGGCGGCGGGCGCCGCGGGTGCCGCAGCCTCCAATAACAGTGTTGCAATGGGTGACGCGACGGTTACGCCCGACCCGGCTATCTTGGGCCAGGTCCTGACTGCTGCGCTTTACGGCGTCACGGACGCGGACAACATCCATATTGGCGATCCGGATTTCGTTGACAATCCCACCGGTGCCATCACCGGTTTTGTCGACTACTACTGGCAGGCTGAGGGGGAGCCTGGAAGCGGCTTGTTTACAAACATCCAGCGACTCGGTGGCGTCAACGCAAATGGCGACGCATACACTCCCCACGGCTCGACATTGGAAGTCACCGTAGATGAACTCGGACGGCTGGTCCGAGTCGAGGCCATCTTCTTGGACGACGGCGGTGCGTTCGAGATCGTCCATTCGGCACCGGTTACCGTCGACTGCGATCCCTTGTTGCCCTGCTTTGTGCCCGGGGAGCTGTTGGGCCTCATTCCGGCCAGCTACCTAGGCACCCCAGGCGACGTTCTCGACGCCCTTGGCGCTCAGGACACGCTGATCAATCCCGTGTATGAGAACGCATCCAGAGCTGGTGGCCCGCGATTCGATGTCAGCATTGCGAATGTGCCGCTGAGTCTCTTCGCCAATACCGGATTCGGAGCTGAAATCCTGGGCGGTGACGAGGTCCTGACGGGTGGCTTCCTGCTCACCTTCACGGACTCCGATGGGAATGTCACGGGGGTGTTCCAGGCTGAGATCGTGGCCATTACGGATCTGCTCACCGGTCTCGTAGACCAGAACTTCGTCGATGTCCTGTTCTCGATCCGGGGTGCCGATGTGGCCGGACTCGTCGGCTCGCCGTTCTCGATCGCTTCTTTGACCGTCAACGGTACCGAGGTGGCCAACGCGACCTTCTTCGGTGACTCGTCCGTCGCAGACGCGACAGGCGTAGCGGTCGTACTGGTGAATCAGTCTCCGGCAATCGCTAACGGCGTGGCGGTGTCCACGGCCTCCTTCGTGGGAACTGCAATGGCCCTCGTTGAACCGTTCACCTTCTTGAACCTCTCGGTTGGAGCCCCGGTGTTTGAGTTCACCATTCCGGAGGTTGATGTGGTTGCCTTTGCCAACACCGGCTTCGGGGACGCGATCACAATAAGCGAATCGGTTTATGTGGGGAGTGGCCTCACGCTCAGGTTCGAGCAAGCTGTGCCAGTCCCGCCCGCGAACGTTACGTACACGACCGGGCTCTCCCGACCTCGCCTCGTGGCCATAGTGAATCCTGACGGAAGCGTGCGCCAAGGTGCCGTCGATGTCGTGTTCACGATCGGCGGGAGTGAAGCGGAGAATCTGATCAATGGACTCACGTCCGCGATTGTCGAAGTGGGCGGATATGGAGTGGCATATGAACATGAGCGCGGCCTCATGTTTGGTGACTCGCTCCGCGCCCCTGAAGCCGTGCTTGCGATGACGACGGTGGCGCAGTACATCGCCGCAACGCAGTTCATGGATGCGTACGCTGGTGGTGACGCAGCTGCGATCGCCGATGCCACGGATGCTCTGCTGGAGGCGAACCTGGCGGCTTTGAGTCAAAACCTGCCCGGAGGGCCAGCCGCTGACCTCCAGCTGGCGGCCGTGCCACACGCCAATTTCACTGGCAACGTGCTCGACGTCAATCGCGAAATCAACTTCATGAACGGGTCTAAGCCGCTGTTGCCGCGCCTCGACTTCAGGCTGTTGGACATGGAGCTGGCTCAGTTTGTGAACAACGGGTTCGGGAATCCAGTCACGGCAGGGGATGAGATCCTGGTGGATCGCATCGCGCTCATGTTTACGAACCCGCTGGCCCAGGTGGTCGGAGTGTTCTTGCCCGAGATCGTGGCCAATACGGATCCGGCCACCGGGATAGTCGACCAGGTATTCGTCGATCTCCTTTGGTCGATCCGGCGTGATGACGTGCTGCCGCTGGTGGTGGGACTCACGCAGGTTACGGTGACTTTGGACGGAGTTCCTGTCCAAACGATCCAACTCGACGGCAACTCGAGACTCAACGATGCCCAGGGTGTGGCCCAGGTGATAGGTGCCGCAGCTCTGCAGGCGGCCAACGTACTGGCAAGTGCGATGATCGTCGGAGATCTGGATGCAACCTTGGCCGCCGAGGCAGGTCTGGCCAGCGCGATGGCGGCGGTTGTTGATTCCGATGCCGACGGGGTGTCTGATGCCACCGATGTCTGCCCGTTCGACGCGTCTAACGATGTCGATGCAGACGGGGTCTGTGGGGCCGTGGATAACTGCCCATTGACCTCGAACGCAGGCCAGGCGGACAGCGACTTCGATGGCGTGGGTGACACTTGCGACAACTGTCGGTTCGTGCCGAATGGTCCCGCTCTTACGGACGCAGGCGGGAACAGTCAACTGGATACGGATGGCGATGGCTTCGGCAACATCTGTGATCCCGATCTCAACAACGATGGCGTCATCAACTTCGGAGACCTTGTCCGATTCCAGGCGGGATGGCTGGGTACTGAACCGGATCTCGACTTTAATGGCGATGGCGTCACAAACTTCGGAGACTTGGCAATCTTCTCCAGTTACATGTTCGGGGAGCCCGGTATGTCTCCAGCTCAATAGGCGAGTTTGATTGAGACATATTCTCGAACCAGAGGCGTCAGTAGTTAGACTACTGGCGCCTCTAATTCTGAACATCTGCACATTGTTAGGACCGGCCGAGTATCGAAGTGAATCAACACAGCCGCCGCGGCCGGACCCCGTAGACTTGATCAAAGGCCCAATCGCGCGGGGGTGGCACGGCGGATGACACCACGCGACCTCGGAGCAGAAGATGATGGCGGAGGATGAAGTGTCGGCTCGGGAGCTCTACTCCGAATGAGGCGAGGAAATCACCTCGAAGACGTGCCTAATGAGGCCGGCCAGAGGAAAACCGATTTGCCTGGGATTCTCGACCAGCTAGAGCTGCGACGAAGATCGAGGCAAGGCCAGGGCATTGACGTCGATCCGGGATCAGTTCGCGATACGCCCGGAGGGCGAAGAGTGGAAAACGGGCTAGGTCGGTATGCGCTTCGCTCCTGTCCGGGGGTGCTTATCTGCGCGATGGTTCTCCTCTTGGGTTCCGCGCGTGATGCTGCGGCGGCTGGCGAATTAGACCCAAGCGCGGAGGCACCTTCGCAGTGGAATCTGCAAATGGAGCGGAAGTGGACGGCGGGTCACTCGACGCCTTACCAGTCATTGGGCGTGAAAGAGTTGAGGGTGAAGCTTCCGTCCGGGGCGGTCGCGCCGGCGCTTGTAGAGACCCACGATACCAACCAAGACTCGCGTGAGACCCTGCGTTCTTACGTTGGCGTAATAGAACGTCCCCCTGCGGCTGTGCACATCGTGCGTGCAAGGCAGCCAGAAGTTCAGGTGACGGACGTTGAAACGGAGGCGGCGACTCCTTCGGATAACGAAGCCGAATTCAATACGCCGATGGACTTTGAGCAGGCAGTCCGCACAACCGAGATCGTGCAGCATGAGGTCGCGACGTCGAAACCGATGCCGACCCCCGAGATCGTTCTACAGCGCTACCCCGAAATTCGAGTGACTCAAACCGTCTGGCATCCTCGCGCCGAGCGCCGATTGGCGTTGGTCGGAATTTCGGGTCGGGCGCCGATCAAGCTGCAAGAGGGAGATCAGTTGGGCCTGTTGGCGGTCGGCACGATTGAACCATCGGGGGTTGCCTTTAAGTACGATGGCGTCGATATTCGTTGCAGGGTCGGTGACGTTGCGCGGAAAATAGACGCTCTGTAGGACGCTCGTTGTCAGAAGTCTATTTATCACAGGTGACGAAAACGCAGCTTTTGTGACTATCCATCGCCCATTCGACTGAACGTCCATTCTCGGAGGACTCGAAGCAGGCCCGCCTGAAGCGACGTGCCAGGTTCGGCGACCTCGTCGAGAAAACACCTACCTCCGTCGGCCCTGTCGGTTCGCTCCCCGTATCGTCAATCGGTGTGGCAACCAGTTCTTGCCCGATCCTGTCTTAACCCCGAAGCAGGATGCTGATGTTGCTACTCGCGACATTTTCAATCGAGCCGTGAAGTTCGAGTATCAGACGCGCGACGGTGACCAGCTCGCACGTACCCGCCCCTTCGAAACAGAACTTTGCTCACACTTTGCTCACGTGGGATCGTGTTGTGAGCCGGACAGGTAGACCCGCGGGAATGGCGGGAGTCGCTCCAGGCGGCAAAATTCGATAGTTCGGCCGGTATTGACTCCGCCGATTCAGCGGCTCGCCTAAGGCAAAAGCTTGAGGCGGTGCCGAGCGAGCAGAGCTTCGTCGGTGACTTGAAGCCTCGTAGTGCTCTCTGACTTCACCGCCCCACACGCCATGCCGATGATGTCCACAGACGTTACGAACGACGGCATGGGGTGTTCGATGTGAAAACGGGCAAGGTGGAATTCGCATTGACGAGCGAGACCGAGCCGTTGGGTCTGGATCTCTGGCGCTGGGGAGCTGCGATCGTCCTCGCATGCATCGCTCCACTCTTCTTGATGGCGGCCGGAGTCGACTTCTCGACGACGAGCGTTCCGCTCACCTCGCTCTTGGCCGAGGGGCTCTCGCAAGCTGATCTTCGCGAGGCCAGCCACGCTGCGCTTCGTGGCAGCTACACGCATATGCTGTTCGAATGGACCGCGACAACGTTTGCGTTGTTTCTATTCGTATTGGCGTTCATCCGGTCGCGACATACCCAGGATGCGTCGCCGGCCGTGATCGGCCTCGCCCTCATCTGTGGCGGCGCAATGGATGCGTTTCACGTTCTCGGGGCCACTCGTTTGATCGACAGCGTGGCCGACAACCAAGATCTGATCCCGTTCACGTGGGCCATCTGCCGGATGTTCAATGCGGCGATTCAACTGATCGGCGTTTCGATCGTCTTGTTGTCGCTTAGACGGGGTGGAAGGGACGTAGGCAAAGGTTCGCTGCTCGCTGCGAGCGGGCTGTTCGTCGTCGCCGCGTACGCCATCGTGGTGTATTGCGCCAACTTGAGTTCGCTCCCGCAGACCACGTTTCCAGATGCACTCGTCAAGCGGCCGTATGACCTCTTCCCGATCCTGCTTTACGCGATCGCCGCGATTTTCATCTACCCCGCTTACCTGCGACGTCGCCCGAGCTTCTTTGCGATGATGCTCGTGCTGTCGATCATTCCCGAGACGGCCACGCAGCTCTATATGGCATTTGGCTCGTCGGGACTTCATGACGCCGCTTTCAACGTTGCGCACGTTCTCAAGGCGTTTGCCTACGCCGTCCCGCTTGCCGGTCTGTGTCTCGACAACGTGGCCCACGATGACGGCATGAGACAGTTGACGAGCCGTCTCAACTCTCAGGCGATGGCGCTCGAACAGGCACGTCATGATGCCGAGCAGGCGAGTCTCGCGAAGAGCGAGTTCCTGGCGAATATGAGTCACGAGATTCGTACACCGCTGAACTCCATCGTCGGATATGCAGAGCTCCTCTCACGTCCCGCAAAGGAGCAAAGCGATAGCGAGCTATGGACGAGACATCTGCGTCGAAGTTCGTCGCACTTGCTGTCTCTACTGAATGACGTTCTCGATTTGTCGAAGATCGAGGCCGGCAAGATGCGGGTTCGAATGGAACCGCACTCCCTGGTCGAGATCTTGACAGATGTCGCACTCTTGATGCGCCCACAGGCGACGGAAAAGCTCCTGAGTCTCGACGTAGAAATTGTCGGAGAAGTACCGGAAAAGATCGAGACGGATGCCGTGCGACTTCGTCAGATTCTGGTGAACCTCGTGAGTAATGCCGTCAAGTTCACGGACAAGGGCGGAGTCTGGATCCGCGCGACATCGACGCCGAACCCGGGAACCGACGAAATCACACTTAGCGTTGATGTTGAAGATACGGGGATCGGAATCCCCATCGATCAAGTAGAGAGAATCTTTCGGCCGTTCACGCAAATCCGTACCGCTAAGAACGAAAGATACGAAGGTACAGGTTTGGGCTTGGACATCTCTACGAGAATGGCACAGATGATCGG
>CAWLAJ010000054.1:0-18388 GCA_963854795.1 Deltaproteobacteria bacterium UBA4427
GCGTCAGGACCTTGTAACGAAGCTCGACGAGTTCACCGTGAAATCGATATTGCGGCAGATATCCGACCTGGAAGTGGATGTCGCTCGCACCTTTTTCGAGACCGATTCGGAGAAGCCGGTAGAGCTTATCCCGTTCCATCGCCGCTCCCTGTGTACAAAATGGGCTGCGGACTCTTGTCGCAAGAACGACAGCCGTTGAATTTATCGGCGTTTGACGGTGGTCCTTGACCCCGATTCCGGGCAATGCACGGGCCACTTGCTTCCGAATGCGCACCATCCGCTAGAATTGGAAGTCGTGCTCGCTGGAAGCTGGGCGAGGCCGGTCGTCGGTCGGCGTCCAGTCGCAGCGGGGGACCGCCGACCGGGCTGGGCCGCCGCTGGATGAAATTCGACAAGACCGCGTAGAGAGTGAGGCTGGATGGAGATCGACTTGCGACAGGGATCGGCAGCCGGCCTTCGAAATCGCCGCTCCAAGAGCCGAATCCGACGGGGGCTGGTATGCCGGATCGTGCTTTTGGCTTCGCTTGCCAGCTTCCTCGCGCCAGCAGTTCGAGCAGATGAGGAGCCCACCGACGTCGTTGTGGGCGAGGGCACCCCCGATCGCGGCGGCCTGGCGATTCCTGGCTCGACCAGCGCGGCGACCGGTTCTCTCTATCCACGACCCTTACCCCGAGGGACACCGACCGGGATCGAGTCTCTTCTGCAGCTGCCGCGTGGGTTCGTTACGACGGCTCCACGCTCAGTTGCCGGAGCCAGTCAGAACGAATGGCGACGGCGCTTCAAGACGGCGACCACCGTCCTGTCTGAAGCCCGTACCGCTCTCGAGGAGACGAAACGGGAATTGGACGGCGTGGCGGGTCAGGGCGGCTCGAGTCAGTGGTCGGTGGCGCCCCCCGGAACGGCCGGCCCGTCGAACACGTCGACCTCTCCGCTCTCCTTCCGCCTGCGTCAACAATTGCGCGGGGATCGTGATTCCATCGAATCGGCAGAAAAGGCGATGCGGGAACTTCGCATCGAAGCAGACCTCGCCGGGGTGCCCGAGAATTGGCGCAGCGCGGCGGTCGCGTCCGCACCGAGACCCAGCAACTAGATTGAATGTTGCATGGCGGGTGGACGGGCAGCGGCTAGTATGGGCGCCGCCGGGTTCCCTGAGGGGCCGGCCCTTGGTTCGGGTTCCAGTCGTGTTCGAATTGAGGGTCATGAAACGGGTCCACAATCACGACGGATATCCTGATCGGTCGACCGATAGATATAGATCGATATAGAAAGCTAGATCGAAATTTTGGAAGGGGGGAGACCATGTCCGAGGAAGGTCACGAAGAGGGCAACGACGACTTCAACGAGGATGGTCCCGGAATCAATAGCAGTGCCGGTTCCTGGTTCTACGTGGTCGGAGGAATTCCGCTGATGATCCTCTTCTTTGTCGTGCTCTTCACGGTCGTCGGCTCGTGCGATGCACAGAACATCATGCTTCACGGCTGATTCGAACACTCGCCTGAAGGGCGGCGGCCCATCACGAAACGCCGCCAGGAACGCCCCGCCCCGCTCAACTTTCGCAACAGCCGCGCCGATACCCCCGCAATGCCCCTCCGTTCACAGTGGAATCGCCCAGCCAGCCGTCCGGCGCTCCAGCCGCGGCGGACGGCTCTGATTCAACTCATCGCGGCTGGCATGCTCCTCTTCGGTGGTATGGGATGCGCAACGATTCTGCACAATGGCTCGGCCGGGCAGGGGCTCGACTACTTCCAGAGACCCCACTCTGCCGACGTCTGGAGCCCGAAGATCGAGGGCTGGCAGCGTCGAGAGCGCTTCGATGCCGCATTGCTCGCGCCGCTCGAGAGTGGGCCCGCCGTTCACTCCGCCGGCTACAGCGCCGCGAACCAACAGCTTCCCAACGATCAAGCTGCCGAGAACGGTCTCCGCGCAAAGTACTTCGACTTCCGAGCCGAACGTCGGCGGGCTTTGGCCGCGGACGTTGCATCTTGGATCCAATCAGAAGCCAAACAGCACTACCGCGAGGATGGACCCATCGATCATTGGGCCACCCTCGAAGAAACCCTGGCGCGCGGCGGAGACGACTGCGACGGGTTGGAGCTGCTGGCCTTCCATGCGCTTCGAGATCTTGGATTCTCAGCCAGTGAAGTCTATCGGGCGATTGTCGTTCGCCCCTCTGATGGACAACACCATATGGTGACACTCTGGTTCGAGGACCCCGAAGATCCATGGGTCATCGACCCGACCGGCGCCATGACATTGGGCATGCCACGGATGTCCGACCTGCCCGAGTGGACTCCGATCAAGGTTTTCTCCGAGAGCCTCGAGTACACCGTGCGCAATCGCTCCGAGTCCTACGCTCAGACACCCTAGTTCTAGACGCAAGCAACATCCTGAGCGTTCGCTCCGTAATAGGTCGGGTCGAGCCGGTGATCGCCGAGAACAATCTCTCGCGAATCGTCGAGGCAGAATCTTCCGAACGTGGCGTGATCGTGCGAGTCAAAGGTGGCGCGCTCTTCAAGGCTGAATCGGATTCGCTTCTTCCGATCTCCTTCGTCTTCCTCGATGAAGTCATACGGATCACCGAGGAATTTCCCTATGAGCTCTCTATCGAAGGCCATACCGATGACGGCCCGATCAATACACCTCGATTTCCGACCAATTGGCATCTCTCAGCGGCTCGATCCATCGCGGTCCTGCAGTATATGATTGACGCGGGTGACGTCGATCCGAGTCGGATCTCCGCGGGTGGATACGGTTCAACGAGGCCGCTGGTGCCAAATGACTCTCTGGAGAGTCGCGCGGTCAATCGCCGCGTCGAATTCGTGTACAAGCGAGACCCGATTGCTGATCGAGCCACGAGAGCCCAGCGCCAGGCGCGCAAGTGAGAGGCGCGTACCAAGATTCGTTAGATATCCGTCGGATGTCGAAGTGAACGACTCACACGGCTAGTCCGTGTTTCATAACGAAGTCCTCAGTCCAATCTGAATGACCTCGCCCAGGGTTTGACCCGAGACGATTCACGCCAATGATCGCATCCTGAATCATCTCCTCCCATCGCATTGCAAAGTTGCACGAATAACGCTCAAGTAGGCAACTTAGAGACCGATCGGTGAAATGTTCGCATCGCTGCGAATTTCATTGCGGAAGGGAGGCCGCATTGTTGAACGATGACCCCGGCAAAAGTTTCCGCGACCGGTCTGCCCCGCGCCAGGACAAGCGCGGCGCGAAAGTGGATCCGTCCGCGTGCATTCTAATCGTTGACCCCGTTTTGGGCTCGCGGTTCTCTCTTGCACAGGCAGTCGCGCATCCCGGGTACGTCGTCAAGGCTGCATCAACAGTCGAAGAAGCGCTCTCCCATCTCGATCGAGGCGACGTGTCGCTGATCATCGTGGATCAGAAACTGACCGAAGGCGATGGCATCGAATTTCTGGTCGAAGTACGAGGTCGATATCCTTCGACAGACCGCGCGCTGGTGACCGCGAGCGAAGGCGTCGCTTTCATTCGCGGCGCGATCCAGCGCGCCGGACTTTCCTTTCTAGTCAGTAAGCCATGGAGCCCGACCTCCCTTCGCAAGACCGTTCGCGAAGTCCTGGGCGGCAATGTCGAGTATGAAGGCTGGAATAGCGCAGTCGCCGCAGGCCATGCAATTCCATACGAACGAGGGCTGGAGTCCGAACCACAGTTGCCCGAGCGAGAGCATGAAATTCTCCTGCGTGGGTTACTGGCCGGATTGAATTCTTGTGAATTCGAAGCTGAAGTCTTCGAACTGCTCCATACCGAGTTGGCGATTCCATTTCGAGTGAGCGAATGGCCCTAGGTCGATGAAGAACGAGAGTGTGGAATGCGAATCGCCGAGGACTGGCCCGTTGAAGGCGACGTGTCACTGGCTGGTCTGTCCTCCGAGACACTGCGTCTTTTGTCGAAGGCGAGACAATCGTTGCGCGTAACACGATTGGATGATGGTTCGAGCCGAACTCGTGGCGAGGTGAACCGTTCGAGTTGTTTCGGACTGACGATTCGAGATGGCGGTCGTCGAACCAGAACCTGCTTGATCTCGGCGGATCGGAGACGAATCGTACCGCTCGTTTCGATGGTCGGGGAGCTGCAGTCGGGATTGCAGATGGTGTTTCGCAGAATCCGACTGGCTGAGGCCCGTGCCGGGGCGGCCCGTCGATTGGCACAACACGTTTCCGAGGAATTGCGCACGCCAGTGGGTGCGCTGACTCATGCCATTGACCGATTTCGAGGCGAAGCGAAGCGCGTTGGGATGCAGACAGAGTGGGTCGATCGCGTGTCGTCCGAGTCAGAGCGCGTCGCACGCGCCATCGAACATCTCGAAGGCGAGATGCGCACAGATTCACTGGGAGTTTCACGCTCGGCGCGCAGAGTCGAGATTTAACCGCCTCGACCCATGGGGTCGATGGCAAGAGAAAAGAGATAGGGAGGCGGGTCTCACGTGGCTAGGATTTTGATCGCGGATGGGGAAGAGTCCTTTGTGCGGAATGCGGCGGCGACGCTGCATCTTCGGGGTCACGAGGTCGTTAGTTGCAAGAATTTCGAAGAAGCAATTCGCTCCATCGAAGCGTCGACACCGCAGCTTGTGTTGGCCGACCTTCGACTCGAAGGCGGCGGTGGATTCGAGTTACTCGATCGAATACAAGCGAGAGGACGGGCTTCCGTCGTCATCTTGACGACGAGTCTTGGAAGCATCGAAAGCGCGGTCGAGGCGATCCAGCGCGGTGCGCTCAACTACCTCCGGAAACCCATTGAGATGAGTGAGTTGGTCGGGGTGGTCGAAGAGGGGTTGTCGAAAGTCGGAGTCCGTGCGCCGATCGTCGAGACTACGACGGAAGCCGATGACCTGAGTCTGTTGACTGGGATTGTCGGAGGTTCGCGAGTGATGGACGACCTTCACCGGTTGGTTGAGAAGGTCGCAGCCACAGATAGCTCAGTGCTGATTACTGGCGAGACCGGAGTTGGCAAGGAACTCGTCGGCCGTGCGATTCATCGACTTTCTCGAAGGTCCAGTCGCGTGTTTTGCGCAGTCAACTCGGCGGCCTTCCCTGAGGCGCTACTCGAAAGTGAACTGTTTGGACATCGACGTGGCGCATTTACCGGCGCCACCGAAAACAAGAAGGGGCTTTTCGAGTTCGCGCATGAGGGGACTGTCTTTCTCGACGAGGTGGCAGAAATGCCGCTCTCGATGCAAGTCAAGCTGCTTCGATTCCTACAGACCGGCGAGGTTCGATCGGTGGGCGAAGAGTCCTCCCGATATGTGGATGTACGACTCGTTGCGGCAACGAACAAGATTCTTGAACAGGAAGTCGAAAGCGGAGCGTTTCGTGAGGATCTCTACTACCGCCTTGCGGTCATTCCGATTCACGTTCCGGCCCTTCGCGATCGTCCGGAAGATGTCCGCTCCCTCGCCGAGCACTTTCTGTTGAAGTTCTCCGATCGCGCGGGAAAGAACGTCCAGGGCATTACGGCGCACGCGATGGACCTACTCTCGAATTATGCATGGCCGGGCAATGTGCGCCAGCTCGAGAATTCTATCGAGAGAGGCGTCGCGCTTTGTCAGGGCACGGAAATTTCAGTCGAGGATCTGCCTGTGCGTGTTCGAGAGGAGTTCCTGGTTCGTGAAGGCGAGGCCATTCAGAGCCTCCAAGTAATGGAGCGGACGCATATCCTGAATACGCTGGAACAAGTGAACTGGAATCGTAAGCGCGCGGCGGCGCTCTTGCAGATTTCTACGACCACGCTCTGGCGACGTCTCAAAGAATTCGGAATCGAGATGGATGGATCGCGGCGAGTCGCGATCGCGCCAACGATGCAGCGATAGTCCCGGTGGCAATCGCCCGTAAACCAAAGTCGGACCGGATCGAACTGGTGGAATCGACTGCATGATTTCGGCCTCGGCATAGCGAGGCAAATGGAGAACAACGATGGCGAAGGGCAAGGAACAAGAAGAGGAATCCAAGAGCGAGGGCGGCGGTAAGGGCGGACTGGTCATGATCATCGTGGCTGCCCTCATCTCGTTGGGATTGGGAGCGGGTGGAGCTTTCTTCTTCGCGAGTTCGCAGGTTCCGCCTCCGCCTCCAACAGCCAGCATGGCGGCCGCCGACTTCGTGGATCAGGACGGTTTCTCGCCCGGCACCCTGAGTGACTCGAGATCGACACCAACGGGTTTCTCAACGGTGTATTTTCGAACGGGATAACGACCTCGCTTGCGCAAGTTGCGCTGGCCAACTTCGGCAATGTCGAGGGATTGACCGAGATCGGTGGAAGTCGCCTGATCGAATCCGTCCAATCGGGCGCCCCCGTCATCGCCGGAGCGAACAGCGGCAACCTGGGAAGCATTCGTGCCAGCTCGCTCGAAAAGTCGAACGTCGACCTCGCCGCACAATTCGTCGCCCTGATCGTTGTCCAGCGCGCCTTCCAGGCGAATACGCGAACGGTTTCGGTCGCGAATGAATTGCTGGCAAACCTGGTTCCGCTCGGTCAATAGTCTCGCTGAGCAGTCGAGTCGCGCGCGTCGGTCGAGTCCATGATCCGACGCGTGCGGCGGCTCGCCTGACTCTCGGAGTCCGTGGTATCGTCCGCCTCGAAATTGGGGGATGAGTCTTGATTGGTCCGCTTCGATCCGTTGGAACGCTCACGATCTTTCTGATTCTGCTTTGCTCGCCGCCGGCTCTGGCGGATCGATCCTCACAGTCTTCGACCGCGAATGCCTCGCCGGATCGCTTTGATCGCGTCGTGCTCGACGCCGGGCACGGCGGTCATGACGAAGGTGCGACGGGCCCGTCCGGACTGCAGGAGAAGGATCTCGTCCTCGACGTGGCGAAGTTGCTGGCCGGAAGACTGCGCCAGCGTGGCGTGCAGGTCGTGATGACCCGCGCCTCGGATGAATTTATCTCACTCGAGCAGCGGACGGCCGTCGCCAATGACGCCGATGCCGACCTCTTTCTCTCGATTCACGCGAATGCGTCCTCGAGTCGCAAGCCACAGGGAATCGAGACCTATTTCGCTTCACTTGACGCGACGGATGAAGACGCTCGAGCGACGGCCGAACGGGAAAACAGCGCTTTTGGTGCGGCCGCACCGGACTTCGGTCGTGCCGATCCGCTGGCGGCGATCCTCGGTGACCTGATCGAGAGTCAACATCTTCAGGAGTCGAGCGAGTTCGCGAAGATCGCTCAGTTGCAACTCTCGAAGGTCGGTCGGGCGCCGTCTCGGGGTGTCAAGCAAGCGCCCTTTGTCGTGTTGATGGGCGTGCAGATGCCGGCCTCTCTGGTCGAGATCGGATTTCTGACCAATCCCGACGATGAGAAGGGTCTTCGCCGAAAACAGCAGCGCGAAGACCTCGCTGAGGCGCTGGCGGATGCGGTGATGGTCTTTGCCAAGCGGTACGATGCACGCCGCGGCGTGCGCGCGACCGTCGAGCGCGCTACTTCGAGAACGAAATAGAACGACATCCGTCGGATCGTGGCGAGCCGCCAGCAAGCGATCCGGTGATCGACGACGGGGAGAATCATGCGCAGCGATGGACGACGGGCCGACGAGCTTCGGCCACTCGAATTCCAAATCGACTTTACGCAGCAGCCGCTCGGATCCGTGCTCTGCACGATGGGTCTGACGAAGGTGCTCTGCACGGTCTCCGAAGAACTCTCCGTGCCGAGGTGGCTGCGCGGCAGCGGCAAGGGTTGGTTGACCGCAGAGTATTCGATGTTGCCCGCGGCAACCGACCGCCGAACCGATCGCGAGGCCAGCCGCGGAAAGCTCTCCGGTCGGACCATGGAAATCCAGCGCTTGATCGGGCGGAGTCTACGCGCGGTCGTGCAGCTCGAAAGCCTGGGGGAGCGCACACTGTGGGTCGATTGCGATGTCTTGCAGGCCGACGGCGGAACCCGCACGGCGTCGATCAGCGGGGCCTTCGTGTCGCTCGCGGTGGCACTCGCGCGACTCGACCGACGCGGTGTGCTGGAAGGCCCGCCGCTGCGTGATCAACTGGCGGCGATTTCGGTCGGTGTGATCGGCGGCCAACCGATGCTCGATCTACCCTACGAAGAAGATTCGCGAGCCGAAGTCGACATGAATGTGGTGGCAACGGGGGCCGGGCGTTTCGTGGAAGTTCAGGGCACGGGTGAAGACGGGACCTTCGACCGCAAGGAGCTCGACCAATTGCTCGATCTGGCGCTCGGTGGAATTCAGACGATCGTCGAGCGCCAGAAGAGCGCGGTCGAAGAGGCAGGCTATTCGATGGCGCGGCTGATCGACCCGAAGCTGTAGGCGCCGTCGGCTTGTCGCGAATGGGTGTCGCCGTTCTCCAACCGTCCAACTGGCGAACTGAAAAGCGGGCAGCCGAATCATGACGATTGCAGCGAGAAAACTGGTCGTGGCGACTGGCAACGCGCACAAGACCCGCGAGATTGCTCGGATCCTCGGGCGATTCGAGATGAGTTCGCTTGTCAATCATCCGCCCGTCGAATTCCCGGCGGAGGGCGGTGACTACTTCGACAATGCTCGTGTCAAGGCGATCGTCGCGGCTCGAGCGATCGGGACGGCCTGTGTCGCCGATGACTCGGGTCTCGAAGTCGCTGCCCTCGGCGGCGCGCCCGGAGCCTATTCGGCTCGCTATGGTGGCGCGGGTCTCGACGATCGCGGCCGACTCGAAGCGCTCTTGACTGCGCTGCAGTCCTTCCCGACGCCGCGCGAAGCCCGGTTTTTCTGCGCGGCCGCCGTCGCCCTGCCGGATGGTCGATGCCAGGTTGCGGAAGGGGTCTGTGAAGGGCAGATCCTGATGCAGGCGAAGGGGGACAGTGGATTCGGATATGACCCGATCTTCTTGCCGGAGGGGCAGGTCCGCGTCATGGCAGAGCTGGCGGACGTCGAGAAGGACGGCCTCTCCCATCGCGGCCGCGCCTTTCGGGCACTCGAGCCGGCGATCGAAGAGTTGTTGGCGGGTTGGCGGGAATGAAAGGTTCGGCGGATGCGCTGGGCGCGGCGCTAGACCTCGAGTGAGTCCATGCGATTGGCAATGAACTCGTGCAGCGATTGGCGAGTCGGCTCCGCCACGTTCTCGAATTGAACACCCATGCCGAGCGGGAGATTGGAGCGCTGCAGGTTTCCGGGTACGTTCGAGAAGACGACGATGCCCTCGAGGTCGAAGCTGCGATGATCGAGAACGCAGATCATCCGGAGGCGAGCGCCTTCCATGCTCGCGCGCGACGACTCGATGAAACAACCGCCGTCTGAAATGCTGTAGAGCGAGCCTTCCTTTTCGCGCCTCGGGACCAGGATACGGACCGGAGTATGTGTGGGAGCTCGTCGTGAGCCACGGACGATGCTCTGCTTCTCACCAGACATGAGACGATTGACCTGGAAGCGCAGCACGCCGGCGTCGTAGCCATCCCAGAGTGAGAGAAACACGCCGGCCCTGCTGGGTGTCTATCCGTTGGCCGTTCTTCTGCGCCGACTTCGCGGCTGATCTCGACAGTCCTTGGTCGGAACCCTACGGTGAGCAGCGATGACCGAGACACAGACACGACTCTTGTTGATTCGACACGGACAAACGCCCTGGAACGCCGACGGCCGTTGGCAGGGACATGGTGATCCCGGTCTGACGGAAGAAGGCCTCGCCCAGGCAGGTCGACTCGCGCACTCGCTCGACCAGGACCGACAGCACCGCTGGGCTCGAGTGATTTCGAGCGATCTGGCGAGGGCGCGAGAAACGGCAGCGCCCCTCGCCGAGCGCCTCGGTCTCGAGATCGAATACGACCGACGATTGCGAGAGCTCGACGTGGGCACGTGGTCGGGTCTGACGCGGGATGAGATCGAGCGTCGCGATCCCGAGACCCTGCGTCGCTTCGAACTGGGGGAACCCCTGATTCGCCCGGGCGGCGGCGAGTCCAGAGTGGAAATACGAGAGCGCACCCATGAACTCGTCAGTGATCTCGCGAAGCGATGTGCCGGCGAACGCGTGATCATCGTGACGCATCTGGGTGTCATTCGTTCGCTCGTACCGGGGGCAGTTCCGAGCAACGCCGGGCAGGTCGAAGTGATCGCCGAAGAGCTGGCGGCACGGCCCATCGACCGTACCCGCCGACCGGAAGACGGCGCGCTCTAGTCCCGATCCACGAATCGGCTTCGTCAGGCGTCGACACTGGAGGTCTTGCTGAGAGTTCGGAAGCCTTCGAGCAGGATCCAGATGTCGAGCGCCAGGATCACGGTTCCACTCAGACTGAGGAGCCAGAGTTCTTCGAAATTCTCGTAGTAGTCGAAGAGATTCCCGACCATCGCCCAGGCCGTCACCGCCGAAACCGCAATCATGGGAATCAGCGTGTACAGATAGGGTCGACCGTTTCGCTTCAACCAGATCGAAACGATCAGCAAGGTCACGCCCGCGACGAGTTGATTGGTCGTTCCGAAGAGAGGCCAGAGTGCGAGTCCGCCCTGACCCCCGCCTTGAGTGATGGCGAGAATCAAAGCGGCGCCGACGCCGAGCGCGCCTGCCAGGTATCGATTCGCCAGCGGCTTGATATCATAGGCATCGGAGAGTTCGGCAAGCACCAGGCGCTGGATTCGCGCGCCGGTATCGAGAGAAGTCGCGGCAAATGCGATCACCATGACGGCCATGAAGGTCCGCGCGGTTTCGAAGGGAATCCCCAGCGCAGCGACGAAGCTCGCCCCGCCGCTCACGAAGGCGTCGAGTTTCGAAGCCAGGCCGTTGGCGGCGCCCCAACTCGAATAGTGGCTCCACCATTCGGCCGAGTCGGAGAAGCCGGCGGTCGCGGCGAGCACCGCCATCAATCCAAGAAATCCTTCGGCAAGCATGGCCCCGTACCCGATCGGGCGGGCATCGGTCATCTTCGAGAGTTGCTTCGAAGTCGTTCCCGAAGCGACCAGGCCGTGGAATCCCGAGATCGCGCCACAGGCGATCGTGACGAAGAGAAATGGGATCAGCGACGGCGCACCTTCCGGTTCGAGGTTGAAGGCGGGGGCGACGACTTCGGGCTGCAGGACGAGGAGACCCGCGGAGAGGACGGCGAGTCCGGTCAGGAGTTGATGGGAGTTGATGTAGTCGCGCGGTTGAAGCAGAAGCCACACCGGCATGACCGAGGCGACGAAGGAGTAGCCCAGAAGCAAACAGACCCAGGTCGTAATCGAGAGCGATGTGATGAATGGAAAGGCCGCTGCCACTGACTCGCCATAGTAGATCGCGATCAGCAGGCCGACATAACAAACGAGGGAAGGAACGAACATCGGCATTCCGCGGCGATAGACCAGCCACCCGAGCGCCATCGCGACCAGGATCTGTACGTTGATCGGGAAGATGGAACTCGGCGTCGACTTGAAAAGAGTCGCGATGATGTAGGCGAAGACGGCGAGAACCACCCAGATCAGAAGCGAGATGATGATCAGGAAGAGTGTTCGGACGCGTGGACCGACGACGCTTCCTGCGATGTCGCCGATTGATCGGCCGCGATGGCGGGCACTGATCACGAGCGCAGAAAAATCGTGGGCGGCCCCCATGAAGACGGTTCCGATGCAAACCCAGAGAAGGGCGGGTACCCATCCCCAGATGACCGCGATGGCGGGACCCACGATCGGCGCGGCGCCCGCGATCGAAGCGAAATGATGGCCCCATAGAACATGGAGTCGCGTCGGCACGTAGTCGACGCCGTCCTCGAGTTCGCGAGCGGGGACGGGTTCATCGGTGCGGAGCATGAAGACCCGACGCGAGAGAAAGCCCGAATAGAAATGATATCCGACGGCGAAGGCGACGAAGACGATGGCAGCGAGCAGGGCGGCGTTCACTCGGGGTCTCCCAGGCGAGTTGTCCACGCCACGGTACCAGACCGCGACCCCGTTTTTCTTTGAGCCCGCCTATTCAGACGTTTCGATTTGATCGTCCCCGCGCAGGCGGCGCGAGATGATCAGCACGCCGATGACGGCGATCAGTCCGCCAGATACATCGAGCAGGATGTCGTAGGGGCTGCCGGTTCGCACGGGTGAGAAGGCCTGGCGTGCCTCATCGGCGCTGGCCAGCGATGTGACGATGAAGAGCGCGATCCAGCCTGCGGTGGCGAATTGGGTCTTTCGAGCGGCAAGCAGGGCCGCACGAAACGTGAGCAGTGCGAGAATCGCGTACTCGATGAAATGGGCTGCGTTGCGAATCGCCACTAAGATCCGGTAGCGGGTCCGGTAGTCGAGATCGCCGGTCAGCCAGTCGAGCCACGGAAAGATCGCGTCGCTCGTTTCGAAAAACGAAAACGAATCCCCACCCAGGATCCAGATCAGTGCGCCCCAACACAGCACCCCCGTCCAGGCGAGAGCGGCGCGATGCTTGGAAAATTTCGCATCGGGCACCCCGGGTTCGGTGGATTCTGGGGACTCATCGGGCGTCAAATCTTGCCTCTTCGAAAGGTTGCCGGCACAGTAGAGTAGCTCTCCCTTTCGCCCGCTTGGGCCACTAGCTTATCGGGATGCGCACTCTTCGAATCGGTCTGGTCTACGAAACATTTGAGACCTATCCGCGGCGCTCGGGTGACCCCATCGACGCCCACGTCGAGTTCGAGCCAGAATCGACCCTCGAAGCCCTCGAAGAGGCGATCCTTCAGCTCGGGCACCGGCCTGTTTGCCTGGGTTCGCCGCTCGATCTGGTCGCGCGACTGGCTCCGGGCGCAGCTCCCCCAAAATCCCTGGGCCTCGACGTGGATGTCGCGTTCAATCTCGCCGAAGGGTTCGGGGGGCGGAACCGGGAGGCCTGGGCGCCCGTACTCCTCGAAATGGCAGGCGTCCCCACGATCGGATCCGATGCCCTGTCGTTGTCCCTTTCGCTCGACAAGGCCTGGACCAACCGCACGATGGCGGCGGCCGGCATTCCGGTGGCTGCGCAGACCTCGGTGGCGCAGGCGAGCGAAGTGCAAAAGCTCGAATTGCCCGCTCCTTTCCCTCTCTTCGTGAAGCCACGCTGGGAGGGAACGGCCAAGGGAATTCGTGCTTCGTCCCGGGTCGACTCCAGGGCAGCGCTCGCTTGCGAGGTCGAGCGGATCGTTTCGGACTACCGTCAACCGGCGCTGGTCGAAGCCTTCATCCCCGGTGCCGAGTACAGCGTGACGCTGATCGGCAACGACCCGCCACGGGCTCTTCCCGCGCTGCAACGTGCGCTCGAACGCGAAACGGGGATTGGACTTCATGCGCTCGAGGGTCCGGGCGGGGCGGAGTGTCGGACATCGCGCGGGGACGCACTCGATCATGGGACTCCGGGCATTCTGACAGCCGAATTGGAAGCGTGTCTGGCCGAGCGAGCGATCCATGCCTTTGAGACGCTCGACTGCCGAGACTTCGCTCGGGTCGATTTCAGGCTCGACGCCGCGGGCGATCCGATCTTTCTGGAGATCAATCCACTGCCGACCTTTGCGGTGGACGGCAGCTTCGCCATTCTCGCGGAACTCGAGGGATGTTCGCTTTCTGAGATGTTGGGTCGATGTGTGCAGGCCGGCCTCGATCGGCTGGCAATCGAAGTCCAACGGGAGCGCGGTCGAGGGCTCGAGCCTTCGAAGGGACGGGATTCCGGTGAGTGAGGGGACTCTCATGGACGGGCGCATGGACGGGCGCGTGGACGGACGCGATGTGAACCCGGGTTGGCCGCTGCCGCCCACGGTCGTACCGGCCGGGATCGCCGTGGCGGATTGGCGGGATTGGCGTTGGCAGATGCGTCATCGGATTCGGACCGTCGAAGCGCTACGCGAGTGGATCGACCCGACCCCCGAGGAGGTCTCGGCCATTTGCGCTTTGGCAAAACGATTCCGTTTCGTCATCACACCTTATTTCGCATCGCTGATGGATCCGAACGATCCGAACTGTCCGATTCGCAGGCAGGTCGTTCCGAAAATGGCCGAGCGACTCGACCCGGCCGGCCTCGCCGATCCCCTCGACGAAGTCGCGCACTCGCCGGTCAAGAACGTGATTCGCGTCTATCGTGATCGCATCGCTTTTTGCGTGAACAACGAATGCGCACTCTATTGTCGATATTGCCTGCGCAAGCGAATGGTCGGCGATGAAGATTGGGCGATGCAGAAACGTGAACTCGAGATCGGACTCGATTGGATCGCTCGGACACCGGAAATTCGCGATGTCCTTCTCACGGGCGGCGACCCGCTGATCTTCTCGGACCGCCGACTCGAATGGCTGCTCACGAGGTTGCGCGAGATTCCCCACGTCGAGTTGATCCGACTCGGGACGCGACTCCCCGTGACGCTGCCCTTTCGCATCACGGATTCGCTCTGCCAGATGCTCGAGCAATTTCATCCCGTCTGGTTGAATACGCATTTCAACCATCCCGCCGAGCTGACCGCGGAGGCCGCCGAGGCTTGTGATCGCCTTCTGCGGGCGGGAATTCCGGTGGGCAATCAGAGTGTGCTGCTTCGGGGCGTGAACGATTCATTCGAGACCATGAAGAGACTCTGCGAAACGCTCGTTCGCATGCGGGTTCGCCCCTACTACGTCTATCAGGCACAACTGCTCGAAGGCACGGAGCATTTTCGCGTTCCGATCGAGGAGGGCCTGGCCATCTTCAAGGAAATGCGCGGCCGAACGAGCGGCTTTGCGATTCCCCAGTACGTTCTCGACACCCCCCACGGCAAGGTGCCGCTGGACCATCCCTTCGCGAAAGGGCGCGACGGCGACGACTATGTGGTGGAAGCCTGGGATGGTGCGATCTGGCGAGAACCGAATCCTCGATGACGCAGAGGGCGGAAATCCGGGAGACCGCGCGGCGTGAGTGAGTCGGGTCGCGGAATCCTGGGCGCAGCCGGCCTGCTTGCGGGCAGCGTCCTGGTGGCGCGAATTCTCGGCTTCGTTCGCGACGCTCTGTTCGCGAGCCAGGTCGGGATCGGTTCGGCCGGCGACGCCTATTTCGCCGCCTTCATGATCCCCGACATGTTGGGTTATTTCATGGCCGCCGGCGCAGCGGCCATCGCCGTCACACCTCCCTATCTCCGCCGGCTCGAGCGGGAAGGGCCCGAGTCTGCGGCGCGCTTCGCCTCCAATGTCGTTGGCAATGTCGGGTGCTTCGCGATCGCCGCGACCGTTGGCCTCTGGTTTCTCGCAGAACCTCTGCTGCGACTTCAGTTCAGTGCCTTCGATGAAGCCACGCTCGCGCAGACCGTTCGCCTGATGAGAATCGTCTTGCCGGCCCAGGTTTTCTTCCTGACGGGCGGGGTTCTGCGCGGAGTCTTGATGGCGCACGGACGCTTCGGACCCCAGGCGGCCGCCTCCGTCGTCTATAGCGCGATGCCGATCGTCGGTGGGCTGGTGCTGGCCGGCGCGGAGGGTTTCGCATGGGGAACCCTGGTCGGCGCCGTGATCGGACAGTGGGCGATTCCCGTGATCGCGCTGCGACGGCTACCGGGTGCCGTCGGCGGCATTCGCGTGAATCCCCTGGCCGCGGATTTTCGCGAGTACGTCTGGCTGGCCCTGCCACTCATGTTAGGCCTGGGGTTGGCCACGGTCGACGAGTGGTACGAGAAGTGGGTCGGCGGGCAGCTCGCCGTCGGGGCGATCGCGGCGATTACCTATGCGCGCAAGCTCATGATGGCCCCAGTGGGCGTCGTGGGCCAGGCGGTCGGCGCTGCACTGCTGCCAACGCTGACGACGCTCTTTCAGCGCGACGACGACGCGGGCTTCGGGGAAGTCCTGACGACGACCCTGCGCGCAACCCTGGGTCTGGGAATGTTGGCGGGTGGAGCGCTGGCGGTCCTCGGGCTACCGATCATTCAATTGCTCTACGAACATGGACGCTTCAGCGCGACCCACTCGAGTGTGGTGGCGGGATTGCTCGTCATTCTCGCAGCCGCCGTTCCGGGATGGGTCGTACAGCAGGTCGCCGTGCGGGGTTTTTATGCGCGCGGTGAGATGTGGCGCGCCATGATGCTCAGCACGGTGGTCGCTCTCGGCGTCTTTCCGCTTTATCTCTGGGGTAGCCAGAGCGCTGGAATTCGAGGTCTGGCGATGGCTTCGGTCTGCGCCATCAGCTTGAATGCTCTTATCACCTTGATCTGGCTGCGCTTGCGGACTGGCACCCCCGACCTGATGAGGCTCGCGGAGACCCTCGCTCGAACCGGCGCAATCACGCTCGTTGCCGTCACGGCCTCGGCGGCCGGGCTCCATTGGTTGGGAGCAGGAAACGCGAGCCCGATCTCTTCGCTTCTCCTGGGCGGGAGCGTCTACGGGGTCGCGACCATTGCTGGAACCGCGGCCTTTGGAGACGCGCCGCTGCGCGAGGCACTGGTTCGGGTCGTCGCCAGGATTCGAGCGCGCGCGTGATCCGAATTCCTAACTGATCATCCCCTCGGTAAACGATCCAACGACGGCCAGGACGGCGAAGGCGATGATCCAGGCGAGGCCTTCTCGTTCGGTGCTCTTGGCGATCTGTCGTTGGGTGAGTATGACGCCCGTGAAGACCCCGAGAATCGCGAAGTTTCGCACGAGCAACGGGAAGTATGAAGCGCTCGAGATGCCTCCGGTTTCGAGTTGCGCACCGAATGTCAGCGCCAGAACCACGACACCCCAGAAGAGCCACGGGCGTAGCTTGGCGGGCAAGACACGAAGCAGAGCGCGTGACCATGCTGGCCCGGACTCTGCGGAGGAGTCGGTTGTGTCCTGTTCGGCTCGCTCGAAGCGTTCGAGTCGCTCGATCTCCTTTGGCGTCGCGTCGGCTGCATAGGGACCGAGTTGACATCGTCGCAATTCCTGGATTGCGCTCTTGATGAACTCGTCGTTGTTGACCATCACCATGTCCACCAGACCGACATAGCCCTCGGGCAGGATCGGCGCCTCATCGCATACGCGCAGTTGTTGGTAGGGGCGGGCGGGATAGGCGTGATGATCCGCGTGACGCGACAACCCTGTGAGTCCGTAATAGGTGAAGCGCGAGTGGGTATCCCAGGAATCCTGGGCCCGGACGTGAGCGCTCTTTCGCTGCAGGCCCCAATGTTCGAAGTAGTTCACGACCTCGAGCAAGCGGATCGCGAGAAAGGCCTGAAGCAGGAACGCGACGAAAGCGGCGACGCCGAAGCTGTACAGAATCGCGAACGCCAGCCCCCAGCCTACGACGAGGCCGTGCAAGATGTTGTTTCTCAGCATGCGTGGATCGAAGAGGCTCATCTGCTCGTCGCCGAGTCGCCGGGCTTCGAGCGCCCAGGCGCTTCGAAATTGTGCCGGGACCGTTCGCCGCCAGAATTCGGGGAAGGTCTCGCCGAAGTGCGCGGTCGCGGGGTCCTCTTCAGTGCCGACGCGCCGATGGTGGCCTCGCAGATGCTCCGTGTAGAAATGCTCGTAGAGAACGGTCGACAGCAGGAGTCGGCCTAGCTTCTGCTCCCAGCGATTTCGTCGGTGGATGAGTTCGTGAGCGGTAATGATCGAGAAACCCGAGTTCCCGCCGACGACGCCGATCACCATCGCCATGTCGATCGAGAAAACGCCTTGCTGACTGAATAGTTGCGCAAGCGCATAGACGATCAGGAATTGGAAACCGGCCAGGGAATAGAGCAATAGATCGAAGGGCCAGGCGGGCATGGCCTTTGACGGTTGCCGGCGCTCGGCGCGGTTTCGTCGGTCGATGAACATGACCGTGCCCAGCGGCAGCATGAACAGCGGCGCGACATACCAGAGATGGGGTCCCGTCCAGATGAAGAGCAGCGTGAGGGCAGGAATCACGAAGCTCGTGAGATGCTTGCACCAGATCTGGACGGCCTCGCTGCGCGTCGGCAGATCGAGAGCCGGAGACTCTCGGGCGCGCGGTCCCGCCGCTGGGGGTTGGACAACGATGTCGGCGTCGGTGATGTCGGACATGGTTCCTTCCTGGTCGGGCCGCGATCTCGGGCGCCAGGACTGTCTCATTCCGGTTTGCTCGGACGGACCTGACTTCCACTGAAGTGGATAGCGCAACCCTCGCGCCACCCCGCGCGAAGGTCGAACGGGTTTCCCGCCACATTTGGTTCGCACGCGCCACTACAACGAACGCGCCGTAGCGCTCGGATGAGGGTCTCGTCTTGCCTCGCGGGAGTCGGCTGCGGGAGAAAAGGGTGGAAGCGGTGGAAATGATGTTGTCGCAGGTCTTCCGGGGATGGAATCGAGTCGGACGGAAGCATGCCATGAACCTGGTTCTGGCATGTTCGTTCGCGGTCTTGCCCGCCACGAACTCGATGGCCTTCTCGGATCTCTATGTATTTGGAGATTCACTCTCCGATTCGGGGCAGCTGATGGGGCCGCGCCCGCCTTCTGCCCCGCCGCACCCTACGTTGGCTGCCGTTTTTCCAATGGCCCGGTCTGGGTCGAAAACGTTGCCGCGGATCTCGGGCTGACGGCAACGCCCAGCACCCTTGGCGGA
>CAWLAJ010000055.1:0-18365 GCA_963854795.1 Deltaproteobacteria bacterium UBA4427
CTGTCAGGCCGCGCTCGCCGCGTCGATTTTTCATTTCGGGGAAACGACCGTCGGGGAAGTGAAGCGGGATCTGCTTGCAGCGGGAATCGTTGTGAGGCAACCCCCGGGCAGCTCGATTCCCCAAGGGACGATTTGAGGCCGGCAAGTCGCTGCGCTAGGTTCGGCTCCTTTCGCGCGTTGCCGAAGCAGAGTGTGGTGGATTAAACCCATACTCGATTCAGGATGGATCGAGCGAAAACGAACAACAGATGAGCAGCCAAGAGGCAATCGAGCGGCGCGCGGTCGCATCATTCGAATTGCTCGCCACAAAGAGGATCCAGAAGACACTCACAAGCAACCTTTCCCGCCCGATTCAATCCGGGTCATCGAAGGGCAACGCGTGTGTTGATTGGATCTCCGCGACGGCGAGGGGAGAAAACATGCCGGTGATCAAGATCAAAGAGAGCGAGTCTTTCGAAGGCGCGATGAAGCGCTTCAAGAAGACCTGCGAAAAAGCTGGAATTCTGACGGAGCTGCGGCGTCGCGAACACTACGACAAGCCGAGCATCCGCAAGAAGAAGAAAGAAGCGGCCGCACGCAAGCGGGCGCTCAAGAAGATTCGTCGTTCGATGAACTAGCAGCGAAGCGACGATCAGCGAGAGGCGGGTTTGAGCCGGATTCCCGAGTCAGCGATCCATGAGATCCGAAACCGAGCTGACATCGTCGGCCTGGTCTCTCGCTACGTTGAACTCAAGCAGGCGGGTCGAAACTGGAAGGGCCTCTGCCCCTTCCACAACGAAAAGACACCGTCCTTCAACGTCAATCCCGATCGACAAATTTTTCATTGTTTCGGATGCCAGGAAGGCGGCGACGTCATCGCGTTCTTGATGAAACACGATGGTCTGTCGTTTCCGGAAGCGGCTCGCTCGCTGGCCGGAGATCTGAATATCGAAATTCCCGAAGAACGCGGCGCTCCCGAAGTCGGGCTTGGCGCGCGGATCTTCGAAGCGAATTCCATTGCGCAAGAACTCTACCGGGAAGCGCTCCTTGAATCGCAGGGTAAGTCCGCGCGAGACTATCTACGCTCCCGCGGTTTCGATGCGGCATCGGCCGAAGAATTCGAGATGGGTTTTGCGCCGGCGCGTTGGGACGCAGTCGCCGAGCGACTTCGAGAGCGAAGGGTCAGCGGTGCACTCGGCGTGAAGGCGGGTCTGCTCGCGGAGCGAAAGTCCGGGTCGGGGCACTACGACCGACTGCGCGGAAGGTTGACCTTTCCAATCAAAGATGTTCGTGGGCGATTGATCGGGTTCGGCGGTCGTGCACTCGAAGCCGATCAAGAACCGAAATATCTGAACACGCCCGAGAGTCCGGTCTTTCAGAAACGCACTTCATTTTACGGCTACCCCGATGCGCTTGAGTCGATGAGACGGGCGGGCCGCGTGATTCTTTGCGAAGGCTATTTCGATCGCATCGCCTTCGCCCGCGCCGGTCTGGGCGAAGCGCTCGCGACTTGTGGCACAGCACTGACCGAGGAACACGGCGGCCAGTTGCGACGACGTGCCAGGGAGATCGTGCTGGTTTTCGACGGAGACAAGGCGGGTCAACAGGCGACGGAGAAGGCGCTCGCCGTTTTGCTTCCACACGGCTTGCGTGTACGAGCGGCCCAGATTCCGGGGGGATGCGATCCGGACGACTATTTGAACAAGGAGGGCGCGGACGCGCTGCGCAAGCTGGTCGACGAGGCTCCGGACGCCCTCGAATTGTCAATTCGCAACGCAGTGCATCAAGGAACCGCGACTCCGGACCAGAAGTCGGACGCCGTCGCGCACGTCGCACCGCTCGTGGCTCAAGTCGCCGACCCCGTTTCGAGAGACGAGTATGTTCGCCGCCTCGCCCTCGCCGTCGACGCATCGATCCCGGCAGTATCGTCGATCGTTCGCGACTCAGCGCGTGGTACAAGCCAGGTTGCAGACGTTGACTCCGCGTTACTGGGGCTCGTTCGCGAGCGGCGGGATCTGCCCGAGGAGAGACAGTTGCGCATGTTGGCGCGGCTGTGTCTGCAACGTCCAGAGTTCTTGAGCGATGAGATGGCACTCAGGCTTCATCAGGTCCTTCCTGCGGGTGCCTGGAAATCGATCATCCTGCAGATCATCGAAGCTGCGGCAGACGGTCGCGTGGACTCACTCGTAATTGAGTCACAGTTAGATGAAGAGGCAAGGCTACGCCTGCGGGAAATTGCAATCGATGACATGGCCGTCGATGGAGAGCGAACAACCGATCAAGTCTTTGATGATCTGATTGGCTGGTTTGATCTTCGGAATCTGACTGCGCGTGAGAAAAAGCTGAAACGAAGATTGAGTGACCCGAATGAAGATCATTTGGCACTTCTTGAAGAGCGTGACGAACTGTTGCTCGAACGTAGAGCCCGAATGGGTGTCGATTCGAGCGGCAACGCAGAAGCAAAAAAGGGCAAAGACTAAAGAGTCGTTCTGGGAAGGCGGCGGAAGAGGGAATTCGGCAGTACGATTATAGAGTTGAAGGAGGACCCCCCCCCATGGCCTCGAATGCGCCCACGAGGGAGTCGACCGCCGAGTCGACGAACGAACATGAGATCGTTGCGAAGTTGGCGGAAGCCAAGCCAGTGCGCGCGCGCGCGCGGCGAACGAAGACGAGTTCATCGAAGGAGTCCCCTAGAAGTACCACTGCCACCAACCGCAAGACCGGTGAAGAAGTGTCGTCAGCTGAAACGAAGTTGGAGACGACGTCCAACGAAAAGAAACTTTGCGCAACGGCCAAGCCGACTAGCCAGAAGGCGAACGGACGAGCCGCGAAGCGCTCCAAGAAATCAAATTTCAGTGCAGACGAACCAGTCGGCCTAGCCAAGACAGCGATCGCCCTCGCTCCCGATGAGCTACTCGCGCTCGATTCGATCAAGAAGCTGCTCGAAGTGGGCCACGAGCGCCGGACGGTCAACCGGCATGATCTCCGCCTGGCCTTCAAGGACGATCATCTCGGAAAGCAAGATTTCGAAGGTGTCCTGGCGCTGCTGCGCGAGGAGGACATTCCGCTCGCTCCGCCCGCCGAGAACACCGAGGCCGACAACACCGACAATAGAAGTGAAGACCTCGACGCGAAGGCGACTCGACGTTACGCGGCAGATGAAGGCGGTAGTTTCGATCCCGTTCGTGTGTACTTGCGAGAGATGGGCCAGGTCTCATTGCTCACCCGCGAGGGCGAGGTGGAAATCGCGAAGCGAATCGAGGTCGCCGTCGATGCGCAGCTCGCCGCGCTGACGAGCAATGCCTATTGCCTCAGGCGCTTGGTCGAGGTCGGTGAGTTCGTTCGCGTCGGAAAGCTCGAGCTGAAGAAGGTCGTCGACGGGCTCGAAGACGAGGACGGCCTGTCGGTCGAAGAGACCGAAACAAAATTCCTGACGGCGGTGACACGACTCGAGAAAATCGAAAGTAGTCTGATCGAGAGGCGAAAAGCTCTCACGCTCGATGCCATGAGTCGTGACGATCGAGACGCATGCGAAGTCGAAGTCGCTGAACTTCATGAAGAAGCGGCGAATGTTCTTCGACAGCAGCGAATAACGCGCGAGCGTTACAAAGAACTCGATCGCTGCCTGCATGAATTGCTCGAGAGTCATTGCCTGCTAGACGAGCGGGCCGCCGAAATTGCTCAACGCTTCGAACTCGAGACGGACGATTTCATTCTCCTCGCCGAACATTCGCAGAAGCGCAGCGCCGGTGGCAAGCATGCACTCGAGAGGCTCGGCGGAGATCCGAAGCCCGTGTGTGAAGCTCTCGAGCAGATTGCGAGTCTTCAGGTATTTCGAGAACGCCTCGAAGAGGAGTCTGGTCTCGGGCGAGCTGAGTTGGAAGAGATCCGCGAAGAAGTGGACGCGACAGCGCTCCGCTCTCAGGAAGCCAAGAGTGAATTGATCGAGGCGAATCTGCGCCTCGTCGTTTCGATTGCCAAGAGATATACGAATCGCGGCCTGCAATTTCTCGACCTGATTCAAGAGGGCAACATCGGGCTGATGAAGGCGGTCGATAAATTCGAGTGGCGACGCGGATATAAATTCTCGACGTACGCGACCTGGTGGATTCGACAGGCCATCACACGGGCCATTGCGGATCAGGCACGCACGATTCGGATTCCTGTACACATGATCGAGACGATTCACAAGCTCGTACGAGCGACCAGACAACTCGTCCAGGTGCTCGGCCGAGAACCGCAGCCTGAAGAATTGTCAGAGGCCCTCGAGCTACCGCTCGAAAAGGTGAGGATGGTTCTGCGAATCGCCAATGATCCGATCAGCCTCGAAACACCGGTCGGAGAAGACGACGACGGCACGCTTTCGGATTTCATCGAAGATCCGAATATGGTAAATCCCGCTGACGCAGTCATTCAATCAAGTCTTGCGAAGCATACCTGTGAACTACTCGCGACCCTCGCTCCACGCGAGGCTCGCGTCCTTCGGATGCGTTTCGGAATTGGCGAGCGCGCGAATCGCACTCTCGAAGAAGTCGGACAGGACTTCGATGTGACGCGCGAGCGAATCCGTCAGATCGAGGCGAAGGCGCTGCGCAAGTTGCGTCATCCGAGTCGAAGCCGTTCCCTGAAGGGCTTTCTCGAGAGCTAAAGCTCTCTCCAGTACCCGCGCTAGCGGCCTCCCCAACAAGTTGCATCGTTCCATCAAGCGGATTGACGGGCCACCCCATAGGGCCCCGAGAAGTTCGCTTGAAGCTCATAGCCTGTTCAGATTGTCACACCCAATTCGACGTCAGCGAGATGGTGCCGGACAGCACCTTCGATTGTCGCTGCGGTGCACGGCTACAGGCAACTCCGCCCGAAACCGCCGATGCACCCATTCGTCGATGCACCGCCTGCGGCGCCATCGCCAGCAACGAAGACGAGAGTTGCGCATATTGCGGCTCTGGCATCGTGGCCACGATCGATGGCGGAAGCCTGATCTGTCCCGAGTGCTACGCGCGAAATCTCGACGACGCGCGCTTCTGCCTCGGCTGTGGCATCGCCTTCGATCCGCAGTCGGTAGGCACGGTGATGCCGGAGTTGCGCTGTCCCTGCTGCGAGTGTTGGATGGCCGCGCGGGAGGTCGGCGGTCTCGAGATCTACGAATGTCCGAAATGCTTCGGCCTCTGGGCACCCGAAGATCGCTTTGACACCCTCGTCGATCGGGCCACAGCGGCTGCCCGAGAGAGCAACGACAGCGGTGATACAGCCTTGCCTCGCGTCGATGGCGGAAACCCCGCCAAATACGCTGTCGAATATCGACGTTGTCCCACTTGTGATGCACTCATGAACCGTCGGAATTTCCAGAAGCGTTCCGGCGTCATCATCGATCAATGTCATGAACACGGCACCTGGCTCGACGCACACGAACTCGAGCGCATCGCCGGCTTTGTCTTGTCGGTTCGTGCCGAAGAAGCGAGAGAGACGGAGGCCAGGATCAGCGCTTCGCGCGAGCGTAAGGCGGCGCGTGATGCCGCGTTCAGAGTTCAAGACACTTCATCCGATACGCGGTCGGTCTACGCCGGTTTCGGTCACGTTCAGAAATCTTCAGCGGCCTCGACGATCGTCGATCTCCTGGCCGGAATTCTCAGATAACCAAGATAGGGGTTAGCGATGGCACTCTTTGACAAATTGAGAGCAGAAACTGGTCGATATCGTCGAATGGATCGACGACAGCCAACACACACTGGTCTGGCGATTTCCACGATATCGAAATCAGATCAAGTACAGCGCGCAGCTCATTGTCCGCCCGGGCCAGTCGGCCGTTTTCGTCCATCAGGGTCAGATCGCGTACGTTTTCGGTCCCGGCCACTACCGGCTCGAAACCAAGAACCTGCCGATCCTCTCGACTTTGATGGGATGGATGCATGGCTTCGATAGTCCGTTCAAGTCCGAGGTCTACTTCGTCAGCACACGACAGCTGACCAATCTGAAATGGGGCACTTCGAATCCAGTGCCGCTTCGAGACGCGGACTTCGGATCCGTTCGAGTTCGCGCGTTCGGGACCTATACGCTTCGTGCAATCGATCCTGGTCGGCTGTTGTCTGAATTGGTCGGAACCGATGGCGTCTACGAAGCCTAAGAAGTTTCAGCATTGCTACGTGCGATCATCTCGATGACCTTCGCGGATGTACTCGCGAGTTCCGGCATCAGTGTTCTCGATCTGGCGGAGAATTATGCTGAACTCTCGGAGACACTGCGCAAGGAAGTCGTCAGTCGAATCGACGACGAGTTCGGTCTCGAGATTCCCCAGCTCTATATTGTGAACGTTTCGGTTCCCGCCGAGGTCGAGCGCGCCCTCGACGCGCAGTCGAGCATGAACGCGATCGGCGACATGAATGCGTTCCAGGCCTATCAGCTAGCGAACCTGATGTCCGAAGCCGCCGCGAATCCAGCGGGCGGGCTGGACGGTGCCGGTGTTGGCCTTGGCATGGGGCTGGCGATGACGAATTCCATGGGCGGAATCGTGGCCCCGTCCGGGGGCGGCGGGTCCGGGTCCAGCGAATCCGCCGTCTGCCGGTCCGCCGCCGCTACCCACGACGGCCTGGCATATCGGCGAAGGCGGCCAATCCGTCGGCCCGTTTACGCTGGCTCAGTTGGCTCAGGCGGTCGCGTCGGGGCGAATCAACGGAGATACCTTGGTCTGGACGGTCGGGATGAGCGAGTGGTCCGCTGCTTCGGAAGTCGACGCGACATCGCGTCTCTTCGTCCCACAGCCACCACCGCTCCCGGACGCCGGTTAGAGGCCTAACAGGGGCCGCCGACTCGATCCATCCAGGACTTGTAGTCCTCGAAGCCGACCTGGGTCTGTCGTGCGGTCACTTTTGCGACGAGTGCTTCGGCCGCCTCGCGGCCCGGAAGAATCGCTTCGTCGAGGCTCGTGGCGATTTGATCAGCGGTCTCGGCCGCCGCGTCTCTTCCGGCACGGGCCTCCGCGACCACCGTGGGGTCTCCATCGCCGACACCGAGATAGGCTTCGATCGCTTCCTTGCTGACTTCGGTGGCGTGCTTTCGGGAAGCGACGATATTGCCCTTGCCGGTCACGACGTTTCCGACGGAGAAGACGGTGGGATAGCCGTCTAGCTTGCCGATGTCCCAGTCCTTGAAGTCGAAGAGTTCGCCCTTCATGTCGATTCCCTCGATCGCTTCGGGAATCGATCCAATCGAACTGATGATCGCCGGCGCGCGAGCCTCGAAGGTCTCGTCCTGCATCACGACTCGTCCGTTCTCGATTTTCGTCCGGCGAAATCGGAGACCCACGAGCTGATCATCCTCGACGATGAGCCCGTCGGGCGCGCAGAGGGTTTCGATTCGGAACCGATATTTGTCGGTGGCTTTCTCGAGCATTCGCCGCCTGCCCGCTTCCACCTTTGCGATCCGTGCTTCGTCAGCGCCTTCGGGCGCGCTCATGAGCGGCATATCCTCGACGCGTCGCCGGTAATAGATCGTTGCGCCGGAAACGCCGAGATCTTCCCATGTCAGGTCATGTTTAGCGAGTGTCTTGGGAATTCCCTTCACTTCGAGTTCGAGCAAATCAGTTTCGATCCCACGCTTCGCGAGCGCATCGATCGTGAGTTCGAGGGTATGAATCTTCGCGACGTCGATCGACGCGAGTCCACCTCCTACGATCATCGCTCCGTCGTGAACCGTGTACGAGGCATCTTCGAGGTCGCCGCGCTCGGCATGATTGAAGGCGATCACGAACGAATTCTGGTAGACGAGACCCTTGTCGATGAAATCGTCGGCGTCCTCGATGGGCAGCGGTCGATCACGCCACGCGCCATTGGCGAGCACGACCGCGGAAAATCCCCAGTCGTTCACCAATTCAGCGAAGCCGAGGTCGGATCCGACCTTCGTATCGGGAACGAATGAGACACCCGGCTTCGAGAGTTTCTGATCGATGACTCCGTATTCCTTGTGCCGAAGCGCCTCATGCCAGCGGGGAAGCCCGTCTTCGATCTTTCCGTAGGGTCGTCCATTCTGTTCGAAGACAACGACCGACACGCCCCGATCGACCAATCGGTTGGCCACTTCAGCTCCTGCTGTTGCCCCGCCTATCACCGCTACGCAATGCCTGCCCGCCTCGATCTTTATCTCTGTCATTGCGCAAATTCTCGCAGTTCACTCTCTGATAGACAACGCACTCCGGTGAACCGCGAGGAGCGCTAGCATTGAAACGGAGGGCCTGTAGCTCAGTGGTTAGAGCAACCGGCTCATAACCGGACGGTCCCTGGTTCAAGTCCAGGCAGGCCCACCACTCCCTCCGCCCCGACTGCGGGACCCCGTGAAAAGAGCCCTCCGCCACAGCGAGCGCAGTGAGCGAAAAAAGAGCCCTCCGCCACAGCGAGCGCAGTGAGCGAAAAAAGAGCCCTCCGCCACAGCGAGCGCAGTGAGCGAAAAAAGAGCCCTCCGCCACAGCGAGCGCAGTGAGCGAAAAAAGAGCCCATTCCTTTCGGAATGGGCTCTGGGATCAGCCAGTGTGCGTTCTGTCTGCTCCCGCACGGATGCTCAAGGGAGATTGAGTTCGCCACTACGGCTGGCGATCTCGCTTGACAAAATATCACAGCGACCAGAAATCACAACGAAACCCATTGACTAACAGGATAGTTGCCTATTACCCTCAGATGTTCCCCTTAGTCTGGGTGGGTTTCCGTACGCGACAGCCGCGTTGTCATCTCGAGTCTGGGCAGCGCGATCTTCGCTGATCGAAGGGCGATGAACACGTTCTCACTGGCAACGCCGCTCGGGCGGCCGGCGATCTCGAGCTCTCGGCCGGCAGGGTTGTTTCGTCCGGCGAGTCGGACGGAAATTTCGAGATAGGTCGTTTCGCCCTCGACCACACGGAATCGATGAGAGTTCCAACCCCAGGCCAGGAATCCGAAGCCGCGAAGGCCAGCGCGGATGACATGCGTCCCCGGCGTCAACAGAATCGACTCGTATTCATGATTGCTGAATCGGCCCAGTTCACGGCCATCGAGGGTGATACGAGTCGACGCCAGGGAGGCGAGTTTATCGGCACGATAGAGAACCAGGCGCGCTCGATGATCGGGCGGGGGATCGAGCGGTTGGAATGGCAGCGCGCTGGATGCCGCTCCGGTACAGCCACTGAAGAGCGCCGCGAAAAGAAGGAGCGCGGCCGCCCATCCTCTATCACCGATCGGCCTAGCCGTCTTTCGAAGAGCACGAGTCATGGTTGGACCCAAGGTAGCCGTTGCCCCGAGCGACCGGGCGGACTCCCCGAGGGCCACCGCGATATGTCGCACGTGGGACGACAAGTTGGTGAGGGTGGCTACGCTACGCTGCCGATTCCGAGCCTCTTCGGGCGAAGAACGAGGTTTTGCGTTCGACAGCGCCGGGACAGCGCCGGGACAGCGCCGGGACAATGAGTAGGGACTAATGCAAAAGGACAATGATCGCTACTGGGATTGTCTCGACCAAGCGATGGAGGCATCGCATGGCGGGCGGATCGAAGAGGCTCTGGCCTGGCTGGACGAGGCGCTGCGCGTGCATCCCGATGGCGCCGAAGCGCACAATGGTCGTGGCGAGATTCTCTGGGACGATGGTCGCATCGACGAGGCGCTGATCGAGTTCGATCGCGCCACCATGGCCGATGGCAAATTCACGGCCGCCCACCTGAATCGCATCGAACTCTTGATCGAGGAGCTCGGCGAGTTCTCCACCGCCGTGAGACTGGCGGATGAACTGCTCGCCGGGCAGCCCGAGCTTCCTCGGCCCGATCGCCCACTGCAGGCCGAGGTCTACTATCTGAAGAGTAAAGCCCTCTTCTATCAGGACGATCTCGAAGGCGCGCTCTTTCTCGTTCGTCGCGCCGCCAAGGCGGGTGGCGAAATCGGACTCTATTGTGCATTCGAGGGTCAGGCGCTCTTCGAACTCGGGTCCTACGCGGAAGCCAAGCGCGCACTCGAGCGTGGGATTGCGATCGATCCGGACGCCGCACACACGCTCTACCATCTCGGGCTCGTTCTCGAACGACTCGAGGAAGAAGGCGACGAATCCGGATCCATTCCCGTTGGAATCGAAAGCGCGGCACAGGCCTTCTCCCGGGCGAATTCACTCGAGCCCCAACAATTTCCGTTGCCCATCGACCTCGACGACGGTGCCTTTGCGGCCGCCCTCGATGCGGCGGTCGCGAATCTGCCGCGTTCGATTCGAGAGCGGATCGAGGGTGTCAGTCTTCAAATCGAGGATTTTCCAAAGCTCGACCTGATTCGCGGCGAGCGGATCTCTCCCCAGACGCTCGGGCTCTTCATGGGAGTGCCGCGTACCGAAGCACTCGAGACAGATCAGCCTCTCGATCTCGATCGGATCATGCTCTTCAAGAAGAACCTCGAAAAGATCTGCCAGGACGAGGAAGATCTGATCGACCAGATCCAAATCACGCTTCGACACGAAGTCGGACATTATCTCGGGCTCGACGAAGATGATCTCGAGCGTCTTGGCCTCGCTTGAACCGCCAGTCCATGTTATGTCGAGCCTGCACGTAGGAATCGAATGACGCATTCCGCTCCTCAGCCCTTTGTGGATCGGCTCACGGCGATCGTCGGCCCTGAGAACTGTCTCGTTCGGGAGGGGGAACTCTTCGCCTACGAATGTGACGGGCTCACCCTCGAGCCTGTTCGACCAATCGCTGTGCTGCTACCGCAGACGACGGAGGAGGTCGCGGAAATCGTTCGCGTCTGTCGTGAATTCGAAATTGCTTTTGTTCCGCGCGGGGCCGGAACCGGTTTGTCGGGCGGTGCCCATGCAACCGAAAATTCGGTCTTGATCGAATGTTCACGGATGAATCGGATTCTCAAGGTCTACGGCGACGATCGATTCGCTGTCGTTCAACCCGGTGTCGTCAATGCGGAACTTTCGACGGCGATAGCCGACCTCGGTCTTTTCTATGCGCCCGATCCTTCGAGCCAACAGGCTTGCACGATCGGCGGGAATGTCGCCGAGAATGCGGGCGGGCCGCATACGTTGAAATACGGAACGACGACCAACCACGTTCTGGCTCTCGAAATGGTTCTTCCCGATGGGCGAATTTCGCGCTTCGGGAACGCTGTGGGCGAGTCTTCCGGTCTCGACTTCGTCGGCGCGATCGTGGGTAGCGAAGGGACGCTTGGAATCGTCACGGAAGTGACGGTCCGACTGACGCCCATTCCCGCTGGGGTAGAGACGCTGCTCGCGATCTTCGATGATGTCGTTGCCGCGTGTCGTGCCGTCGGCCGAATCATCCGCAGCGGCATCGTTGCCGCAGCTCTCGAAATCATCGATCGCCGAACGATCGAAGCCGTAGAGGCCAGCGTCTACGCGGCGGGTCTGCCGACTACGGCGGGTGCGGTTCTGATCGTCGAACTCGATGGCAACCCGGTCGCTCTCGGTGGCGAGGTACGGTCGATTCGCGAGTCGTGCAATGCAGAGGGCTGCCAGGCCATCGAACGTGCACGCGATGAAGCCGAACGCACCCGTTTCTGGCGCGCTCGAAAAGGCGCGTTCGGAGCGATGGGCCGGCTCGCGCCCGATCTCTATGTCCACGACGCGGTCGTTCCACGCGTTCATCTGCCCGAAATTCTCGAAAAGGTCGGCGAAATCTGTGATCGCCATCGGCTCAAGCTCGCGAACGTTTTTCATGCCGGCGACGGGAATCTCCATCCCAATATCTGTTTCGACCGAAGAGATCCCGACGAACTTGCCCGCGTGACTCTGGCCGGAGAGGAGATTCTCAAAGCCTGTGTCGCCGTTGGTGGAGTGATTTCTGGGGAACACGGAATCGGTGTAGAAAAGCGAGACTACATGCATCTCGTTTTCAGCGAAGCCGATCTGGATCCGATGTATCGATTGCGGGAGTCGTTCAATCCAGAGGGCGCGTGCAATCCCGGCAAGATCATTCCGACGACACGCTTCTGCGTCGAATCGAATCCCAAGGCTCGAGGATACGATGCGGTTCCGATCCAATGAATGAAGCCGGCGAAATGAAAAGCTCGAAAGGCGAACGTGTCGCGATACCCGGCGCGGTGATCGATCGATTTCATGAACCGTCGAGCGTGAATGAGGTCGTTCGAGTCGTCGAAGAGGCGGCTCGTGATAAGACGGGACTTCTGATCGCAGGAGGAAGAACGCGATTGAATTGGGCCAATCCGGCTCGCAAGATCTCGACTGGCCTATCGCTCGTTGGACTATCAGGGGTCGATGAGTTCGTACCCGAAGAAGGCGTCTTGCATGCGCTGGCGGGAACTCCGATTCGTGAGCTGCAGGCGGTGGCGAACGCCGAGGGCTGGGAGCTTGCCCTCGATCCACCCGGAGCGAAGTCGACAGTCGGCGGCACGATTGCCAGTGCGGCGGTCGGTCCCCGATCTCAGTCTTTCGGCCGGGTGGCCGACGTGATTCTGGGGTTGGAGGTCGTTTTGGCGGAGGGTCTGCTCACCCGATGCGGTAGTCGAGTCGTCAAGAACGTGACCGGCTACGACATGGCGAAGCTCTATTGCGGATCGTTCGGATCACTCGGAGTGATCTGTGGCGCATGGCTGCGGCTCCGCCCGATGCCGGCTGTTCGTGAGGCCTATGTCGCGCGAGTCGAGGTTTCGGTCTCGAGCTTCGAGTCGTTTCGTTCGCTTCGCGGATGCACATCATTGCGAGCGCTCGTCTGGTCCGAGGCCCCCGATCCGTCGGACGTCTCCGGCAGTCGAGTCGCGCAGGTTGCCATGGAGTTGGGCGGAAGTTCCGAAGCGGTCGCCGACGATCGTGAATCGATCGTCCAATCGATCGGGCGGGACATCGAGAAGGTTTCCGTCGAGCACGTCGACGCATTGCGTGATGCCCGCGCGGAAGTCGCTTCGGACTCCCTCGTCCTACGAGTTCGCGTGCTGGGTTCCGCCGCGGAGGAAATGAAGAGCCTGCTGGTCGCGAAAGGCCTCGACGTTTCGGTCGATCCCGGCCTCGGTACGATTCATGCGCGTGGCTCTCTCGAACAACCCGCAGATCTTCTCTCGATCCGGGAGCGAGCCGGTCGGGCGGGTGGATTGGCCGTCTTCGAGAAATTGCCGGATCCGTGGCGTGAAGACATCGATGTCTTCGATGAACAAGGCGATGGCGCGTCGCTCTTCGCAACGCTGAAGGAGCGATTCGATCCCTTGGGGATTCTCAATCCAGGTCGATTCACAGACAGAGCATCCGCGCATGCCTAGCTCGCCCTCCGATGGAGTGATTTCAAGAGGCGAACGGGAAGCCTTTCGATCGGCGCTCGGTGACGTGCTCTATCAGCAGAGTCTCGATTGCGTTCATTGCGGACTCTGTCTGACGAGCTGTCCGACCTATCGCGTGACCGGTCGAGAGACGGCCTCTCCGCGCGGTCGGATCTACTTGATGCGCGGGTTGGCGGAGGGGCGCCTCGACGACTCGAGTCTGTTGGCTGAGGAGGCTTTCGCTTGTCTCGGTTGTCGTGCCTGCGAGACCGCTTGCCCAAGCGGAGTGCACTATGGCGAAATGCTCGAACAGGCGCGCGCGGTGGTTCGAAAATCGGAGAAGAATTTCAACATCGCTCACTTCATAGAGCGCCTGGCCCTTCGCGGAATCGTTCCTCATCCCCGCCGACTTCGTCTACTCGTGCAAGTCCTTTCGCTCGTTCAGAAGCTTCGACTCGATCGATTGGCCGCGCTCGTGTTGCCCAGACGCATGGCTGAAATGATGGATCTGCTCCCAGAAATTCCACCCGGTCAGGAACGAAAGCGGATGCCATCGTTTACGCCTGCCATAGGTCGGTATCGCGGCCGCGTTGCGCTCTTCGAAGGTTGCGTCATGCCGGAATTCTTCGGTCGGGTCAACGACGCAGCGAGACAGGTGCTTGCGCGGGCCGGGTACGAGGTCGTCGTCCCGAAGAGTCAAGGCTGTTGTGGAGCGCTCCAGGCACACAGTGGTGATCTCGACTTTGCTCGCGAACTCGCACGGAAGAACGTTGTCGCCTTTGAAGAGGATCCCGGAACGCTCGATGCCATCATTGTTACATCAGCAGGTTGCAGTGCGGCGATGCGTGAAGTCGAGACCTGGATAGGCGAATCCGGCGGAAGTTTCGGACGTGGAATTCGCGATGTTCTCGAATTTCTCGACGAAGTGGGGGCGGACCTGTCACCAACATCGATGCCGACACGAGTCTGTTACGACGATGCCTGCCATCTGATTCACGCGCAGGGAATTGCGGCGGCGCCGAGGAGACTTCTCGAGGCAATTCCCGATCTCGAACTCGTGTCGCATCGAAATCCCGAAGCCTGTTGCGGCGCCGCCGGCGTCTATAACCTGACCCACCCAGAGATGTCGCAGCAGATTCTCGAACCCAAGATCGATGCGTTGGCGGAGGCCGCACCGGAAGTCGTCGCGACTGCGAATCCAGGTTGCGCGATGCAACTTTCATCCGGCCTGGCCGCGCGAGGCCTCGCGATTCGCGTGGTTCATCCAATTGAACTCATCGAGGAAGCCACTCGAAACTAGCCGCCTCGAATTCGCTCTCGGCTAGCGCGCGATCAACAGCCGATGGGAAGGCCGCCGACGAGGCCGCCTAGCGGTAGAGGAACGCGTCGGGGGTTTCGCGCGGTGGACGCCACCGCGGGAAGGCACCCAGCGAGAAGTCGCCGAGGCTGCCACGAAAGACCAGATCGAAGGGCAGGATCGAGTCGCGTCCGCGAACCAGTCCGTAACGTTCGCGAAGACTCTCGTAGACGTGAGTCGATTCGGCGGTCGGCCGGCGATCCATCTCGTCCGTCAGGCCGAGACCGGCGCGTTCGACATAGACATCCCTGCTGGCGTCGGCGGGTTGTCGAGCGTCGACGTCGATCAGCCCGTTTCGCACAACGGCCTCATTGAGAGCGGCGGCAACCCGGCTGAGCCTTTCCTTGGAAATCTTTCTCGACCGCAGCTCCGGCGGGTCCTCGTCGTCAGCACCCTCTGCGATCAACAAGATATCGAGCAGGCGACCGCCGCGAAGAAGGACGCCGTCCGGATGCAATTCGCCGTCGGTGTCGTCGTCGTTCAGCAGTCGGGGATTCAGTCCGAGTCCATTGGGGCCGGCGACGCCGGGGTTTTCCAGCATGAAACTCTTCGTAATACGGATGTGTTGCGCACTTGCGTCCTCGACTTCTGCCCGAGCACGCAAGCCGGCCGCACGGCCGCCGTCCGAATCTGGAAATTCGCGCGCCACACCCTTGAGGACCGACGCCCGGTTGTCGCGGCGGTCGAGTCGATCGACGCGTTCGAGTCGCTTTTCGGTCGTCTTCTCTACCAATTCGAGACGTTCGTCCGGGTCGAAATTGGTCATCAGGTCCGCAAGGCGAAGCGCGCGCCCCCAGCGCTCTTCATCGCTCTCGTAATCGTAGAGCCAGTCGACGACCTCGCGCTGATGGGCGCCGTCTGGGAATCGACGCAGGTAGCGGTAGCCCGCGAGCGCCGGGGCGCGCCTCCAGTCGGGGGTTCCCGTCCATGGGGAAGTCAGAGCGCGCAGTGGCGCGAGAACGATCGTGATCGCGATCGTCGGCGTATCGATCAAGTATGCGAGCGGAGTCGGGAGGTTCGGATAGCGGGTTCGACGGACCCACTCGCCAGCGAGTCGCCAGGCGAGTTCCTGGCGGTTCGCACTTCGCTCGAGGCGTACGAAGGCGCCATATGGGTTCTGCCAACTATCATCCAACAGAGTCTCCGCATGACGTGCCATTCGCGTCTTCTCCGGTCCCAGGGCAGCGATCTCGCCGAGCCGCTCGCGCGCCTCCACGTCATACCCGCTCTCGTGCTGTCGCAGCGCAAGGACGAATTGCGTAAGTCCACGATTCGAGTCCCCGATCGCCCGGCGATAGTCGGAAAGACGTTGGTCCAGTTCAGGATGAGTCGAAGAGCGAGCCAACAACGATCGAGCGAGTTGGCGTGCGGAATCCCGAGACGAGGTGGTGGTCGGCTTCGACTCGAGCGACCGCAACCTGCGGCGGCTCTCTTCCTCGATCAAGCGCACCGCTTTGGCCTGGATGTCTTCGATTCGCTTCCTTAGGCGTCGATTCTCCAGCGGATGTGGCACCAAGGTCCGCGTTGCAACTTCGGCCTGATACCGGGCGAGCGCGGGTTCGCCCGCGTCGAGTGCAGCCTCCGATGCGCGAACGCGTCGGAGGGCGAGGGTTTCTTCGAGGCGTATCGTCGCCCTGTCGATCTTGCTCTCAAGTTCCTCCGCAATTTCACTTGCTGGATGCTTGCGCTGAAAGTCCTGGCGCAGGACCAGCGCCTGTCGATCTGTCATGGAGAGAGGCTCTTCATTCGAGAAGTCGGCGAAATAGTGGATCACGCTGTTGGCGAGTTGGAAGGGTGCCAGTACGAAGCCGGTAATGACGGTGCTACCGAGCGGTTGGGAGATGGCGTTGAAGGTTCTCGCCCAGAGGCGGTGCCAACCATCGAATTGCCGGCGCTTCGCCAACTGGATCGGATCGTCATCGATCGTTCGATCGAGTCGGGCTTCGATTCTGAAGTCGAGACCGGCGCGCTTTCGCAATTCTCGAGATTTCGCTCGATAGGCGATCGGGTCGTCGAGCGTTGCATTTCCGAGGTCGATCGCCAGGGGGACGAGGCTTTCGTTCTCCTTGGATTGATCCATCGCTTCGAGTCTGGCCAGAAATTTCGCGAACCTCGGATCGACCACGGGCGCGTCCGAGATCGCAGGCCTCGAGACGGAATGTGCGATGAGCGCGGCGCGTGCGAGTTTCGCCGCGGCTAGGTCTTCATCTCTCGGGATCCATAGTGCTGGACGAGAGAGCGGCTCGAGCAGATCTTCGACGACCACGGTCGGAGGCGCGAGACAGCCGATGACGCTGCACAGCAGAAGAGCGAGAGCCACGCCCGAAGTGAAACGCGGGCAGGCCCGCGGTCGGCTGCGCCTAACGATCGAAGCGATCAGCATCGATACTCAATGTCAGGGCGAGGAAGGCTTCGAGGCTGCGCGTGGCCTGCAGTTTCTCGGGACTGCCGTCGTGGCTGGCGACGAGTTCATAGAGCGCAATGGCGGCGTCGAAGAGCTCGCGAAATCGGGCGGGGTCGAAGGCCAGGCTTTCTGGGGGAACGGCTGCCAGATACTCGCGGCCGAGAGTCGCGTAGAAATTGGCCAGGCGGAGAAGATGGCGGAGACGATTCTTGCTCGCACCATGGCGAGTGACGACTCGCTGCAACTCCCCAACTGCGAGTAGGGTTCCATCTTCTACGACCGAACGAATCGCGACGGAATGTTCCGCACGAATCCAGTCGGCCCGCTCGATCTCCTCCTGGACGATGTAGCGATAGTGACCTTCGTGAACGTCGTCGAGCAATTTCGATAGCTGGGCGATGCGTTCATCGAGGTTCGTGCGAACGACCTCGGCGTCGAGGGGAAGTGGGGTGACGCCACCCGCGGCGAATGGGTCGCGAAGATCGATACCAACGGAGATCGCCCGATCGATTCGCTCGCAGACGTCGGCACTTGCAAGAGCGATCTCCCGCAATTCATTCGAGAGTCTGGCGCTCTCGCGGTAGTGCTGCGCTGCGAGGTCGTAGGCGCGTAGCCGTTCGAGTGAGCGTGCTTTTGCGAACGCGATCACATCATCCATGTATCCGCTTTGCAGCGCGCTGGCTTCAGCGCGCTCCAGACTCTCTAGTCGGAGCAGTGCGGCTCGATACACGTTTCGCCCAGTGAAGTCATTTGCCGGTGGGAAGCGATAAGTGTCGTCGGAAACGTGTCGTCGAAGAACGGCGACGGTTTCGAGGATGCCTTCGCTGGGGCTGTAGCGCGCTTCGATCTGTTTGCTGGAGAACGTGGTGCAGCCGATCGTGGAAATAGCCATCGAGAGCGACGAAGCGCTGACGATCAAGAGAATTCTGAATGACTTTCGGGATCTCCGTCGAGTTGCCACGGACGGACTTCGGCGCGAGTTCAACCGCTCGACCGTTTCGAATCGTCCGTCGACTTGCGACGATCACGAGCAAGACGCTTCTTCTTACCGCCGCTTCGTCGAGTGACGACCGCATTGAGCATCTTTTCGGTCGCGATGATTGCCGCTCCGAGCTGGTCGGGATCGACACCTAACGTCGAAAAGGTCTCGCCGGCCTGTCGTCGGCCAGAGATCGTCGTCTCTTCCGTTCTCCAGGTCACGGTCGTTTCGACCAACGCGCCCGTTCTACCGCCCGGAGGGATTCGGACTCGATAATCCACCAGAATGGGTACCGTGATCGAAAGGGCCTTCGCCGCTTTCTTGAGCGCGTTCATGAACGCATCGTATCCGCCGTCACCGCTGGCCTCGGCTTTCTCGACCACGCCCTTGAAGGCGAGCGCAACATGAGCCGCGGGCGGT